>JBMYWX010000082.1:0-12037 GCA_049607825.1 Nitrospirales bacterium | reverse complement strand
TCTGAAATGCTACACAAAAAAGGCGTAGCTTACGTCGATCAAATTTCTACAGACATACGGTCAAGTTCACCTTCTGTTTATAAAGCTATACATAAGAGTTTGAATGTAATGGGTCCTATTGGCCTAAGTATCTTGAGTTACGTTCTCATGTTGGTGGTAGTGTTTTCCTATATGGGGCAAGAGCCGGCGCAGGCTGCTGCGAGTATAAAAGAGCTTAATGATCCAGTGCCTCAATATGGGACGTTTGTGTTGCAGTTTTCAGCATCTTCAGTGACAGGGTGGAAATTTAAAAAATTCCCTCAGGTAACCTTTACGAAAGGATCGAGCAAGTTTAAAGTTGAAGGATTCTTCAATGGGGATGGCAACGGTAATTCATCAGGTACTTTGTGGTTGGCGAGGTTTATGCCTAATGCCCAAGGCACATGGAATTATAGTTGGTCATTTGAAGGGTCATCAGGGACAGGGTCATTCTTTGTTGGCCCTCGAACGAATTCCAAGAATCATGGTCACGTCAAACGAGATGGGAAGTTTCTCAAGCACGACGATGGAACAGGGTTCCATTTTCGAGGAGCGAACTGGCCCAGTGCTATAAATTTACGTGAGAGTACCAATGTCGTTAATGGGTCCCCGCGTTTTAGTGACAATGAATGGGTGAATTACGTCAATCGGCTTGAGCAGACTGGACATAATGGTTCGTGGATGGCCAACATCGGAAACATGATAAACAATGATCGTGCCTCCTTTGACCTGAAATGGATGAAACGTGTTGATTGGGCGATTGAGACAGCAGGCAAACGAGGACTCTATATGTTTTTGAGCCTGTTCAATTTATGGGGTAGGTCGGAACATGATCCGTTCGAACCTAATATTGATTCATCGAAACAGCTTCTTGATCCGTTTAATGGATCGCGACATCGAGAAGCCAAGGAATTCTTTTTTCGCTATGTGTCGGCTCGTTATGCAGGGTATTTCAACGTGATGTGGGAACTAGGCAATGAAATGGATAATACTTTGCGATTCTCCAACAATGTTTCCGGTTTCATATCGGCATCTAACACCTACTACATTCCCTGGATTCGTCAATACGATCCTTATGATTTGCCCATTACACTCTCAGAGGATAAGAAGCTGTCAACCAAAGTCTCGTTGGATATTGATGGGCATCATCAACATGAGTCCTTTCCTTTTTCTCAGCGAAGCAGACCAGGTATTCTGACGGAAATTGTGAATGATGTGGCGAGTGGTGCTACCTGGCAAACAAATGTTTGTAATAATCCGACGTATCGGTCACATTATCGGCGGGTGATATGGAAGTTTATGGCAGACGGCGGTTCGGGTTCTATTGAGTGTTCGATTATGTTTTTTGGTGGGATATTTAATAATAGTCTAACCAAATATCTTGCTGACGGGAATATACGTAACGTGATGGAAGACCATGGACGAATGGGAACCTTCATGGCTAATTTGCCTCTGGAAATGTTTGAGATGCCTCCTACTGGAGGCATTGGCAGCTCTCATAGTTCGTATAAGACTCGCGGCAAAGTGGGGCAAGCCTATATGGCCTATTTCTATAACTTAGGAACGTCACAAGCCTCTATTACGCTGAATCTTGACTCAGGTGCATATCAAGCTCGATGGTTTTCACCTTCATTAGGAACCTATTCGTCAGCCAAAACGGTCAAAGATGGTGATAAAATTTCATCTCCATTTTCTAACCAGAAGGATGTCGCTCTTGAGTTGGTCTCTATTCCCGAGGACACAACTGCTCCAGCTTCACCAGTTGGCTTATTCATAAAATAGTCATATATCTCTGGGCCTTCTTGAGTTATAGTTGAGTGGAGCGAGTTGCACCTATGCAGGTTCTAAGGCCTAATTTTAGTGAGTGGATTGAACAGAATGGTCTGGGTGGTTTCGCTAGGATATTGGGAAACGTAGAGATTTCGTAGGCTGAGAAATTTAATTCAGTATGTGTTGTTTAAATATTTCTTCGCACATGTTGAGTTATGAAAGGTATTCACTAGGGACTGCTCCAAAATTTCTAATCTAATACAGATTGAAACGTTTGGTCACTCTTGGCTTTACGACCCATCCAAAGCTATAAATAAAACATGATACGAGAATGAATTATCATTAACAACTGGATAGAAAGTAGTATGCTACCAATTAATTTTAAACCGAGCGGCACATTTGATCTAATTCGTCTTGGAAGTAAGCACGATGGGGGGTATCTCGTTGAAACGAAGTCAATAAGCGAAGCAAAAACATTGCTGAGCTTTGGAATTCACGATAATTGGTTATTTGAAAAACAGTTATTGAAAATGAATGAGATTCCTCTTCATGCATTTGATTGTGAGCTTGGCCTCAAATTATTACTCAGAAATATCGTTTTGTCTTTTGGAGAATGTTTTTTTAATTTTAAAAAACCCATTCAGGCTTTTAGTCGTTTTGGGGAAACGATCGGGAATGCCTTAGACTATAAGAAGTTTTTTAAGGATAATCGGATGTTCAGTAATCTTATGATTGGATATGATGGATCAAATTCAAAATCTTTAAGTACCATTCTTTCTGACAACGCTTTAGAGTATCCTATATTCCTAAAATGTGATATCGAAGGTTGGGAGTATAGAATTCTGGATGAAATGGTTTCTCATTCCGATAAGTTTTGTGCATTGACAATAGAGTTTCATGATGTTGACTTACACCTTGAACGGATCAAGAACTTTATCGAGAAGTTCTCTTTAGAAGTGGTTCACATTCACCCAAATAATTATGGTGGAGTCGATGATAAGGACACTCCCATCGCCATTGAGATGACTTTTGCAAGGTCTCCTCAAAAAATTAGTTCAACTCCCTCACTTCCTCACCAAAAAGATGCACCGTGTGACCCTGACCATACGGAGATTGATCTAAAGTTTGATTAAGGGATTTTGTTTCTGAACCAGAATACGAAGTATAACCACGAAATTTTTTCGTGGCTCTAAGTACTTCATTCGTCGACTTGTTCTCTTCTGTTTGCCTGAATCGTATCTTCCAATTTGCATCGTTTCTGACTTCCTCGAGTATTTGGATTTCCCCAAAACAAAGATTTATCTAGGTCAAGAACTCAAAAAAATATCGAATTGAAGACAATGCTATTCCCTAAGTTTCCCTATTAGATTTTCCTTTCGTATGTCTGATGATAGTGAAAATTCCCTTCCAATTTCTGCTGCTTTTTCTCATGCACTGTGTAGTGTCAGTTTGCAGTGTGTCGTAAGCAATAGATTTTCTGTAAACACTCTTTGACAACGTGTCAGGTATACGGAAATTACTCATATTAAATCACTGACTCATGTGGTGAGTGTGTTTTTCAATATCTGTAAGAAATGAGAGATTTTTTTGATTATTGTTCTGGGGCGTGGACCTTCTCCCAGTTCTTATTGAAGAACGATACTCATAAGGTCGTTGAATTCGAAGTATTGGTGAGCTTCCTTTTTGCAACTGCGAAACGTTCAATCTGAGCATACTTTAGATTCTGATTAATCGACCAGATACTTAACTCGTTTCCTTCTACTTTCAGAAGATGTCGATTTGAGATAGAGGAGTTTTGATACTTGGAGAAGAAGACCATCGCAAGTTGAATTGCACCTGTACGGTATCGTGTTCTTACTCAATTATCATTTAATACTTGGTGCCCGGACTGTCGTTATTATTTCAACGTCAGTGGATTTTGGCCGGGGCGTGGGGCGGAAACGGTATATGGGTAGATTTCAAATAATGAGCATATCTGTGTTCGTTATATCTTGTACCTGGACCTATCTGAGCAATCTACCATCACAGACTGCGGTATCAAGGAATCATCAGTTCAGCGCTACAACCTTTGGACGATCATGGGTTGTCAGAATATAAATAAGGGCAGCAAAATAGGTGATCATTTCTGCCGCGCAGACTGCCTGGACACCTGGGACTAGACCGAATTGTGGAACAATGACCCAGATAGATACAGCACGGAGAATCAGCCCGAATATGGTGAGTACCAGAAAGGTCTGAGATTGGCCAATACCAATAAGGTAGGTTCTCACAATTACCACTTGAAATGCGGGGATGCACGTAACCAAGTGCCAGAAAAATATGTCACCTGCAGCGGAATAGCTTGCACCAAAGAGGAAAATGATGATTTCAGTTGAGAATATCCCAAGTGTCCCAACGAGTCCAGTTGCAACGATGAGCAGAGAGACACTGCCTATCCAAAACTCCTTGATTGCGTTGCCACTATTACCTGCTCGTGCGATTCGAGGTAAAAGCACGTTAGTCGCAATCGATGGTATGACTAAGAGTCCAACAAAAATTTTGAATGAAGCGCTATACAGTCCCACTTGTGAAAAGTCAGTCAAGTACGTCAGTAAAATGGTATCTGTATTTAAGCTTAGCATGCCGACAGCAATTCCGATTCCGAGTGGAATTGCCGTTTTCTGCAGCGTGAAAGCGGTGGACCAATTTGGCGCCAAGTACCAACGCTTCTCTCCCAAGAACTTACTCAGGCTATTGTTTTGAATGATCAAACCCAAGAGCCTACTGAATGCGATGCCAAATGACACTTCAAGCAGTCCGTAGCCCACTATGAGTAGGAAGAGACAAAGAGGGATGAGGAAAATATTTTCCAACAAAACATTTCGAAATTCTAAGTCAAATCGTCCCAGTGCTTCGAAAAGTGTTCTGTAGTTCATCGTTAAGTATCGGAACACTGTTGCGAATCCAATGGCCACACCAATCCATACTAGTTGTAGGTTGTCCTGATTATTCAGATACAAATAACTCGCAAATAGGAGGAGGGCCACTATCGAGAGTGATGCCGTCCACGGCATCACGGAGCGTCGGTACAGAGGAGCTTTTGATCTATCGTGCGATACGTCTCGCGTGATAATGGGGGCCAATCCGAAATTACCTAATGAGATGAAGACCATAGCTAATGACTGTACAAAGCTAAGCTTGCCAAACTCCTCCTCACCCAAAAATCGTCCAATTGCCACCATCAGAACAAAAATAGCCACATCGAGTCCATTGGACAGCGTCGCGTAGAATGTATCTGACTGACGACTGGAGAAGTGCGGCCTGTTCATCGGCTAGGCGGAATTGGTCAAAAGTTTATACGATTGGTAGGTTTCTTGCGCCGTACGTCTTAAACTGAACTTTTGAGCCTGTAGGACTGCATGTTGTATAAGTTCGGTACGGAGGTGCTCATCACTCAATACGTTGTTCATAGCGTCTGCCATGGCTTCAGAATCTTGTGCTGGTATGAGTATCGCTCCTTTTCCAGCCACTTCTGGGAGTGACCCTCGATCTGAGCAAATGACAGGTGTGCCACAGGAGAAGGATTCGAGTAAGGGTAACCCAAATCCTTCCATGAGAGAAGGAAGCATGACGCATTGTGCAGCTGTGTAGAGGGCAACGACATCATCATCAGGGATGTACCCTGTGAACGTGATTCGACCTTCAAGTTTGTACTTTATGACGGCCTCTACCGTGGCTTTGTACTGACTCCCTCCAGTACCTCCCGCGAATACCATCCCAAGATCTTCGTGTGTTGATTCATTGAGTAATTGATGAAATGCTTTGACAATACGAACGGTATTTTTCACAGGGCTAAAGCCACCAACATGGAGTATAAAGCGTTTGGGTAGTTTGTATCTTGAAATGACTGCCTGTTGACGTTCTGTGGTTGCGGGTTGAAACCGATTTTTATCCACTGCATGCGGTATAACCTGGACCCGATCCTCAGAGATTCCTAGGAGTTCAATAATATCCTGCTTCGTGAATTCTGATGGTGTGTGAATCAAGTCAGCTTTTTGTGCGCCGTGTTCCACAGCAATCCGGTGGTAAGCCTTCCAGACAGACGAATACTTCTCTGGAAAACGCATGAGGAACAAATCATGTACGGTAATGACGAGCTTGCTTGGACAATAGAGTGGTTTTCCATAGGTTGCATGAAACAAATCGTCTTTGCGTGTAAGAAGCTGGTATGAAAGCCAAAATTGTTCGCAAATCTTGCGATCGGAGAACTGAGCGGTTGGGAATTCGTTGTTGTGAGTGTATTGGGAAAACTCTCGTGGTATTTCTCGACGACAGTACACACGAAATGCTTGTGAGTCACCATAGAGGGCGAGGAGGTTCTCTGCGAGTTGACGTGCATAGACGTGAATGCCATGCGTTTCTCCCCACCAGCCTGTTGCATCAATTCCAATCATCGCCTATCTTTAGTCAGTATTGACTTCTGTGAATTCAAGTGGTCATGACTTGGGTTTTGGGCTATGGATGTATGGAAATATCAGGAAACGTAATATTGGTATCACAGGAGAGTGTGAAGTGACGTTGGCGATAATCTCATGAACTCACAATAGTTGTTTAGAGTTCGCGGTTTGCACGCTGATAATCTTCAGGGATTCCTATGTCGATGAACGAACCATCTGTCGTAATTTGACGTACATGGATAGTATGACAAAAGGGATGAAGGAAGTCATTTTCAAAAGAGAAGACCTTGGGTAACTTGAATTCATCAAATAACGTTTTACTCAAAATATAATGCCCTGCGTTAATTAAACCTTTTCCGGTGCCATGCTTTTCTTGAAAGGAGATTATTCCGTTGTCCTTAATCGTGACCGTACCATATCGAGAGACATCGTTCTCCTTCTTTAGCACTAACGTCATCATTGTGCCATCTTGTTCTTGATGAACTTGCAGAGCCTTTCCATAGTCTAGCTTCAGAAACGTATCCCCGTTTAAGCAAAAGGCCTTATCGTCTGTGACATATTCCAGGGCTTGTCGAATGGCTCCACCAGTGCCTAAAGGAGTCTCTTCGATCGAGTAGTCAATGTGAAGGGACTTATATCGTGTGCCAAAATAGTCGAGTATGACTTCGTGCCTGTACCCTACAGATAGAATGACATGATCAATACTTTGATCTGAGAGATGGTCTAGGATAAAGGCCAAAAAGGGTCGACCTCGAATTGGAGCCATGGGTTTGGGAATATTGTGTATTACTGGTTGGAGTCGAGTCCCCAGGCCACCAGCGAGAATGATTGCCTGTGTCATGAGACATGACCAAAAAATAGTTTTTCAGCAAGTCCACAGATAATATGTCCAATCACAATATGCGCTTCTTGTATTTTTGGTGTAGTGGTCGACGGAACAAAAATACAATGATCGCAGAGTGGTCTCATTTCACCCCCATCCTTACCGCTAAATCCAATGGTTAAGATGTTTCGACTTTGAGCTTCCTTCAGCGCGGCTAAAACATTGGGCGATTTGCCTGAAGTCGAAATTCCAATGAACAGGTCACCGGCAGTTCCAGCTGCCTGAATTTGTCGTGAAAAGATTTTTTCGTATCCATAATCGTTGCCAATCGCGGTCAGGACTGATGAATCAGTGGTCAAGGCAAAAGCCGGAAGACCTGGACGATCAAATGCAAAGCGGCTGACAAATTCTCCTGCTAAGTGTTGAGCATCAGCCGCACTTCCTCCATTACCGGCGAGCAACACCTTATTTCCATTTTGAAAAGCCGAAACGCAAGATTCGGCAACTTTGATCACAGTCCCAATCAATTGTTCATCAGACGTAATACGGTCAAGAATCCGAGAGGCTTCCTGTATCTCATCAAGTACATATGTTTTCATTTTACCCTCCAACCCTCAGTGCCGTGTTTGGTGAAATGACAGGTATGAATTTGCCCTTTGACGGCTTCGAGTGAATGAATGACATCTATGCGGCGAGGAGGATCAACAAAAAACATCATAAATCCACCACCGCCTGCTCCCGATACCTTTCCTGCTCGTGCCCCAGCGCTTGTCGCAGATTCATACGCCTTTTCGATGAGATCAGAAGAGATATTTTGGGCGGTTTTCTTTTTTGCTTCCCACGAAGATCTCATCGATTCGACGATACGATTAAAGTCTCCTTTGAGAATCCCTTCTTTCATCAGTAATGCTTCATCCTTCAACTCGTGCATCGCAGAGACTGAACTTTGCTTTGAATCAGTAATGTTTTTTGTCTGTTCGTCAATGATTTTTGCAGAAGATCGAGACACGCCAGTATAGAAAAGGAGCAACGATGACTCAAGTTCAGAAATAATCCAATTCTTGACTCGCAATGGGTTTACTACGACACGTTCTTCAGCATAGAACTCCATAAAGTTGAATCCTCCGAATGTCGCGGCGTATTGGTCTTGCTTCCCACCATTCAAGCCAACGTCAATTCGTTCGATTAGGTATGCAGTTTTTGCAACTTCATATTCTCCTAGTGGTAGATTTAAGAGCTCAACAAAGGCTTTGACCATAGCGACCACTAATGTTGAAGATGATCCAAGACCTGACCCTGGTGGGGCATCTGAGTAGGTGGTGATTTTTAAACTCATTGGATTTCCGTGGTTGAAATCTTTTACTACACGGTTATAGGTGCCCTTGTGCAAGTTTAATGTCCCATCAAGTGGTAGGAAGTCTGTGGCTTCTCCGATCCATGCTTGCCCTTGATCTGCAGCGATTAAATGGATCTTTCCGTCTTGAGTAGATTCAATGGTTGTGTAGGCATACTTGTCAATTGTGGCATTTAAGACGAAACCACCATACAAGTCACAGAATGGCGGAACATCGGTTCCACCGCCTGAAAAGCCAAGTCTCAGTGGTGCTCGTGCCCGAACGATGATCTCCATGGATTTTCCTCTTAGCATTAATTTGTAATGAATTTACGAGACAGAGGAGGTGTTAGAATCATGAATCATAAGAGATAGGCGAGTGCCTTGTTTGATCCCCTGCATACTTTTTCCTTATCAAGAGTAACTTCTATAATCTCTATATTATTATTGAATATTTGTAGATTTTTAGAGTACGAAATGACATCCTATTTTATGTCTACCGGAGTCAATGGGTAACAACTGATGATAAGTTGTAAATCACGACAGGGATATCATCTGATTCGTAAATCGGCTGTTGCTGTTGATAGCTTTAACGCTGCGGCTCAAGACTTCTCAGCTATATTGCTTGCTCTGGTTCTCGCAGCTATTTCGGTATACACTATCCATTTGAGAACTCTTATGACTGTGTGACTGAAGTGAGCACAGTCAATATATTTATACATAAGTTATTTAGCCTGAGTGTTATTTATGTTGAATAGGTTTAGTTCAGACGAGAATGGTGTTGGTTATAGTTGCAAGTTTCATTGCCCCGCATTTTGTTGCTGGACCTATTGTACTTGAAGAATCTTATAGGGAATCATTTGGTGATGAAAGACCTCACCTTTTGGGGATCTTGTTACAAGATCTATCGTTCCTTGCTGATTCGTAATGTCATTGATGGAAAGAAATTGTCCCTTTACTGCGCGTGGCATAGAGAACTTTGAGGTCGATGGATTCAATTGTACGCGTTCCATGACGTTTTTTCCTAACCATTTTTTTATTAATTGAATAAATTGTCCTTTTACCCCATTGGCCTTGGCATGTAAGATTATCTCGTTTCTTTTGCCTATCACAACTTCTACATTGTGGATTGTTCCTTGTGCCTCAAAGTTTACTTGTGTCCAATCAGACTGTCCGAAGCACACTTGTCCTTTTGATTGCTTGATTGATAGACATTCGTTTACATCCCGCCCAAATAATTCAATAGTACCAATGTAGGGACTAGAAGCATGCACGATGCCAATTGGGAGCCGAATCGGTTTGTTATCTAGCTCAAATAGAAGGAATACTGGTTCCTGATCGATTAAAATAGACGTCGTCGGAATCATTCTTAAACTTTTATCGTTAGTAATTCGGAGCAAGCTCGCAATTTTATCTTTTTGAAAATCAAGGACTTCGTCAAAAGTCCAACGAGGCTCTCCTGTTCGATGAGTCATAAATGTGGCGACTTGATGACCCTGTAATTCTATTCCTATTGTCTCACTCTCATATAACGGTGGTTCTTGTGACGGAATATATGGAGGAGTTGAATTGGCATCTATCTGGATGACTTTTAGCTCTTGCTTTTCGTCTTTTACGAGAAAAGAAAATAATTCGTCACTACGTAATTGATTGCCAAACGCACTTAAATGTGTTCGAGGCGCTGTGTAGAGAAGTGGAGCATCTGCAATGTATTTGGGAATTTGACTTTTTAGAAACATTGGAGATTTGCCAGCGATTTTGTTTTCGATGTCACATATGATCTTCGAGTTACAAATTACGATTGATGTTGTATCACTATTTGCTAACTCTTGAAATAAGAGGGCATACGTTGTCAAAATTTCTTTATTAGGCTCATCATTCCTGTAATAAAATGGGTTGTGTGTAAGTGTTCTGCTCATTGGTACCAATGCGCGTAAAAATGCTGGCGGTTTCTCATCATATCGGACGTATTTGATGGATGAAAAAATTGAATTATAATGTTCCCCAGCTTTAGCCCTTGTTTCTCCGACGACCGGGAGAAGTTGAAGCTGCTTGTCGACGAGTATATATCGGGCATGGACTGGTGCAAAGTGGTTATACAGGAACACAAAGCTGCGATCTCTTTTTCTATGAAACTGCAGAGGCATAAAGATCGTATAATCAAGTTCATAGGATTGCCCAGCATATTTCCACAATAAAAATGCTTGATGCACTCCATAACTATGTACCCCAAAGTTTATTACTTCAATATTGTCATATCCATTTTCTTTATATGTGCCTTGAAGGAAAGACGCGAAATCAAATCCCAACTCAGCTTCTACTCCTTGTACAAAGGAGTCGCCAAACACTCCAATTCGAATCGTTCCTTCCGGTTTTTTTGAGGAGAAATGAATATAAGAATTTATGGGTGCCGTGGATTGAGTATGAGCCCAGCCTAAATTGACACTTTGTTCATTGGTTAATGTAGGAAAGGCTTTTTCCTCATGTGATGTATTCATGTATTCATCATACATGGGTAAGTTTTGAACAAAGAAATAGAATCTGAGAAAAAACAACAATCCAATGATCGCTGCAAGGAATAGGTAAACTGTAAGTACTTTTGTTCTTGTTGAAGGTTGAGAGTGTTCCATGTTTCTAATGGCCTATCATTGTTTGCTTAGAATGGCCAGGTACGAAAAATTGAATTGACTGAAGATGGTCCAATGTCGTGGAATTGATGAATCTGTTGGTTCAGAATAAATAGGCCTGAATTTTGCGCTCAAAGCTTCATGAGAGATGCTGTGAGATGAACCGGAAGTGCACGAGCGGTCTATCCGAAGAACTAATCTGTCCAAAGGCGAATCCCATTTGTTTGTGAATATTCTTGTTGAATTGGGTGCAGTCTCTTACGAGATTGTGTCACGTCTCTACTTGGTATGGAGCGAACATGTATTGGATTCACATCGGGTAAATCGGAATCGACGAGATGCGATCATATGATAGACTTTTGGTCCCAATTCGGAAGCAAAGGGTAAATAGAATAGCAGGGCTATCGGCCACATGAACGGCAGTTGAGGGACCATGGCTTTGAATGCAAAAAACCCTTTTTTAAAGGTTCCATCTGGCATAAGAAGATACATTTCACGCAAGGCGTCAGAAAGCGAAAACGCGGCTTTGTATTGAGGTCTGAGTGATTCCCAACGGACCGTAACATCTGAATAGGTAATCCGTTCGAACCAGTCAAAGTACTGAAGCGTCGTCATTGACCTAATGCATAAGGGACATTGGCCATCATACAACACTTCCATTTTTTCCTTACTTGGAAACAAACGTTCCTTGAACCATCCGAAAATTCCTGCCCAGTTAAAAAAGACACAATAGACACTCATCCAATGGAAAAATGGGGCACCCATAATCAGGAAGACACCAGTGTGAAAGGACATACCGATTAATGCATAAATCCAACCAACTACCGGGAAGACCACTGCTAGAAAGAATGTTCCCTGGAAAACAAATACGGTCCACTGAAGAGCTAACACAAGGTAATGGAATTGTGCTATCCATAAAGCTAAGTCATAGTTATACCTCATGCCGTCTCGAACTAAGTAGTACTGAAGTGTAAATCCATTAGCCCAGACGATTCCATTTCCTCCCCCGGCTTTACTCCAAAAAGCAGAA
>JBMYWX010000081.1:0-12042 GCA_049607825.1 Nitrospirales bacterium | reverse complement strand
AATTCAAAGCAAGTAAATGTTTACTCAATACATGTGAGGATACGATGACTCAAGCAACTACACCCAAAGAAGCCGTTGAAATCCTCCCGATGGATGAATTCAATCAAGAGTTGGTGAATAATGTTCACCCATCCCAATGGACCAACCCTACACCGGAAGGAAAATACAACCTGGTCGTCATTGGGGCAGGAACAGCTGGACTCATTACCGCAGCTGTTGCAGCAGCCCTCGGAGCCAAGGTGGCCCTCATCGAGCGACATCTAATGGGCGGTGATTGTCTCAATGTTGGATGTGTCCCATCCAAGGGGGTCATCCGTGCTGCACGTGCTTGGGCAGATGTGAGCAATGCTCAAGAGTTTGGGCTTCATGTATCTCCAGAAAATGTTAAACGAGATTTTGGCGGAGCTATGGCACGGATGAGAAAACTTCGTGCGCGCATTAGTCATGTCGATTCAGCTCATCGCTACAAAAAGCTCGGAGTCGATGTCTATATCGGTGAAGGAAAGTTTACCGGACCGCAGACCATCGAGGTGGCTGGACAAAGCTTAGAGTTCACAAAAGCCTCTATCTGTACGGGTGCACGAGCTGCCGCCCCTCCTATTCAAGGATTAGAAGACACAGGGTACCTCACCAATGAGACCATCTTTTCTTTAACAGAGCTACCTTCTCGCATGGCCGTCATCGGGGCAGGCCCAATTGGTTGTGAAATGGCCCAATCGTTCGTCCGGTTTGGAAGTCACGTTTCACTATTCGAGCGAAGTGATCATATTTTACCACGAGAAGATGCAGATGCAGCTCATATCGTTCAGGAACAAATGAAAAAAGAAGGCGTATCCTTCATTTTTAATGCTAACGTGCAACGCGTTGAATCCAGAGGAACTGAAAAAGTTATTCATTATGAAGCAGATGGACAGAGTCAAGCACTGGTCGTCGACGATATATTGGTTGGAATTGGCCGTGCACCCAACGTCGAAGAATTGGGGCTAGATCTAGTTGGAGTTGAATACGATCCGCGGTCTGGAGTGACAGTTAATGAAAAACTTCAGACAACCAATTCAAAAATTTACGCAGCAGGCGACATTTGTTTTCCCTTTAAATTCACCCATACTGCCGATGCAATGGCACAGATCGTTATTCAAAATGCTCTTTTTCCACACCCGTTCGGTATTGGATATGCGAGTACGAACTCCTTGATCATTCCTTGGTGCACCTTTACCGAGCCAGAGATCGCACATGTGGGACTGTATGAACAAGACGCAACATCAAAAAACATAGAGGTCGATACCTTTACCTTTCCACTGCATGAAGTTGACCGTGCCATTTTAGATGGTGAAGATGAAGGATTTGCCCGTGTGCATGTGAAGAAAGGAACTGATACAATTCTGGGCGCGACTATTGTTGCCGCTCATGCAGGTGATATGATTAGCGAATTCACGTTGGCCATGAAGGGTGGTCTCGGGCTCAACACCATTACCGGAACAATTCATCCCTACCCAACTCAAGCTGAAGTGATAAAAAAAGTCGCGAATGCCTGGAGAAAGACCACGTTTACAGATGGGAAAAAACAGTTTTTGAAAAAGCTCTTTACATGGACCCGTTAATCGCGGCATCCAGATGCTATCACGATCACAAGGAGAGATTGATGAGGTGGTTGAAGACCTGTTCTTTTCACAGTAGGCACAGTAGGGTTCTTGGTCTTTGGATTATTCTCTTCTGCCTCCCGGCCACGAGTCTTGCCGACACACCATCTCAAACCATCCTCGAAGTCGGCAAGTTTTCCACCGCACAAGTAGGAGGTATGTTGCCAACAGGATGGAAACCTCTGACCTTTGACAAAATTAAAGATCACACCCTCTACGAACTCGTCAAAAACAAAAAACACGTTGTCGTGAAAGCCATGAGTGTCGCCAGTTCATCTGGACTGACTAGAGAGATCTCGATTGACCCAAAAGAATTTCCGATTGTGCAATGGCGATGGAAGGTAGAAAATATTATCAAAAAGGGAAACGTCAACCGAAAAGATGGAGATGACTACCCTGCAAGAGTTTATATCACCTTTGCCTATGAAAGTGACAAAGTAGGGTTTTTTGAGAGAGCTAAGTATGAGGGGGCCAAATTACTCTACGGCCAATACCCGCCTCTGGGAGCCATCACATATATTTGGGAAAGCAGCAGTCCAATCGGGACTGTGGCCCCCAATCCCTACACGGATCGCGTGCAAATGTTTGTCACCCAAAGTGGACCAGAGAAACTTGATCAATGGGTTCATGAAGAGCACAATGTGTATGAAGATTACCTACGAGCGTTTGGAGAAGAACCACCCAATATTTCCGGTGTGGCCATTATGACAGATACTGACAACACCAAAGAATCTGCCGTCGCGTATTATGGAGATATTATCTTCAAAAAGGTTAGAAGTAAAAAGTAAAACATTACTTTTCATTCCTCACGCATAGTCTGGTTCATTGCCTGATTTCCACTTAATATTACACCCCGCACTCGGCCGTTGTGGACCACTGACAGATTGTCCTCTCAACATACTCTCTATTGCGGCTCGCAAGTCCTTTCCTGTGACCGGCGTTCCATTTCCAGGACGACTGTCATCTAACTGTCCACGGTAGAACAACTTCTGTGAGTGATCAAAAAGGAAAAAATCTGGAGTGCATGCTGCAGTAAATTGCTTCGCGACCGCTTGACTTTCATCATAACAAAGAGGAAAGACAAAACCAGATTGTTCGGCCATATGCTTTAAGGACTCAGGACCGTCATCTGGGTAACTCTTCGCATCATTGCTGCTGATTGCAATGATCCCAAGTTCCGCCATGTCATAATCGTGCCCGAGTTGCGCCAATTCTTCCCTCACATGCACAACAAATGGGCAATGTTGACAAATGAACATTACCAACACTCCCTTCTTCTCAGCATAGACTGCTGGAGAAATCATCTTCCCAGAAACGACATCTGGCAACTCAAACGTCGGGATCGTGGTTCCAAGTTTTAACATCGTTGAATTGGTTAAAGCCATATGAACACCTCCCAAGGATCAGGTCAGACAAGTCGAAACTAACTGCAAAAAGATATGCTATTCTGCCAACATTGAAGGATACGCGAATTAATTACTGTTTTTTCCAATCTTTAAACCGTTTAAGAAGAGCATCTCGAACTTGCGGGGAGATGGGTTCGGCAGGAATCTTTCCAAGAGTTTGAACGGTATACTTCATTTGCTGCAAATAATTTCTACAAGCCGAACAGAGCCCTAAGTGCATGTGAAACCGTATACGGGTGGACCATGGCATGGCACCTTCAAGGTACTCGGTAACGATTTCGGACACGCCCTGGCAGGATAAGTTACCAACCATATAAGACATCAGATGATCTTTTAGATTTTTATCCATAGCATTAACCCGAAGCCCCTTTGACATACCGTGCCAAACTCTTTCGAACTCGAGATCTCGCTCGGTGTAGCAAGACGCGTTGATTAGTCTCAGTTACGTGTACAATGTTACACACCTCGTCAGAGCTCAGACCTTCAAGATCGCGAAACGTGATCACTTGTCGCTGCATATCGGGAAGCGCTTCAATCGCCTTTTCGATCTGCTCTCGACTTTCTTTAGATAAGGCTAATCGTTCAGGGGTTCCATGATCCCACGCATGAGGCGGTTCAATCCAATGGCCAGCCTGCGAACCAGATTGAATAAATGAATCAAGATCAACACCTCCCCATTCATCACTCTCCTCGGAACCCGATTTTTCGGCAAATGGGACATACCGACTTTCGCGTGTGCCACGAGTCTTGGCACGATTTGTCAAAATCGTAAAGAGCCAAGTCTTAAATGATGAACGACCCTCAAAACGTGACAATCCTTCAAACACTCCCATCCACGCCTCTTGGACAACCTCTTCCGCAACCGCTCGACTTGGCACATAGGCCATGGCTACACGCAACATTGAACCCGCATATCGATCAACGACCTCGCCAAATGCTTGCTCATCACCCCGACGTAGTCCTTCAAGTAATTCAGCCTCACTCAGCTCTGAAAAACTGGGAACGGCAAGGGCAATCGTAAGGAACCGAAAAAACTGCATCATAGACCCACAAACAAAACCATAGATCCTATTGAGGTGAACGCGAAATTATGGATTGCTTGTCACTGGGAATCAAGTAAAAAAGCACGACTTTGGCTATAAGAGGCAATTGTCTAAACAAATGATGGTTTTGTACCAAACGAGGAATCTTGGAAGGATTAGATTCTTGCCCTTAGACAAATTAAGAATCCTGATAGATTTTTGCGAGAATAGCTGTACGTGTCGTGGTTTTGGTCTTTTTCAGCAGATGCCTGACATGCTCTTTGACCGTATGTTCACTAATTGTCAAATTCTTGGCAATCTCCTTATTCGTCCGGCCATCGGCAATCTGTCTGACGATTTCCTGTTCTCGATCGGTTAAGCGAAACCTCTCTTTTGCTTGAACTGGAATCACTCGGCTCTCTCGACCAATTTTTTCCATAAGTATCAGAAACCGTGTATCCTGATGGCTTTGCGGATCAGGCATTAAGAACCCTCGGAGCAGCACCGGTACCTCCAAGTTCCCGGTGACTCGACGAAACTCAAGGTGTTCACAATCCTGTGGTGTGGCTTGATCTTGGAGGGCCTTTTGAAGATCCACACACATTTCTAAGACTTCTGACGGGAAGGGAGCATTCTCTGTATGCCCGAATCGATCGCCATTAATTTGGCGACTCAATACTTCAGCTTCTGGATTCATGTATTGCATTTCTCCCGTCGCAGAGAAAGAAAGGACCCCTGGAACGGATCGACGATCAGCAATGGTCTCTAAATATGACATCAATGGTCGCGCATGCCCTCCACCATTATGACTCACTTGGGATAATTGTTTTTTTGGTACAGCCACAATATGCCCGCCATTTTCGTAGCCTCTTGAGCGACCATGACATCTCACTCAACAGGCTCTTCGTCGGATGCTAGGTTTTGATCACGTAAAAATACTTAGACACGTATATTCTTCATGCTCCATCTTCTCTCGGTTCGATGTTCTCAAAACTTAACGTTCTTGTCGTATGTGAGCAGTTGATAAACAATTACATTCATCTAAAATTACTTATGATTCCATTCGCCTATGCAGAAAAGGTGACGCCATCTTATGACGTTCCCTTCCAAAGGAATATGAATGAATATGGTTATTTCGATTATCCACAACGTTATCCCCATATAGTACTTAAGAAATCTTTCTCTCCTTTTCACGGTCAATAAATGATATAATTTCCTTTTGGTTGACTTCCCTTCATTAACCCATATTGAAACTTTTCTTGATGTTAGGAATCTTTGAGTGACATCTCAATTTGTTCACCTTCATCTTCACACTCAATACAGCCTACTTGATGGCGCAAACCAACTCGACCCACTCTTTAAACAAGTGAGTGAGTTTGGTATGCCGGCTGTAGCCATGACTGATCATGGCAATATGTTTGGGGCCATTGATTTCTATCAAAAAGGTCAAAGCTATGGAGTGAAGCCGATTATTGGTTGTGAAGCGTATATGGCCCCAGCCAGTCGCCGGCAAAAGCGGGATGGACATCTCGCGCATAATGACTACTACCACCTCATTCTGCTCGCTACGAACCTCACCGGGTACCAAAATCTCATGAAGCTCTCTAGCAAAGCGTACCTGGAGGGCTTCTATTACAAGCCAAGAATGGATAAGGAATTACTCGCCGAACATCATGAAGGGCTCATCGCATTATCTGGATGCTTGAGTGGAGAAATTCCCTACTTGATCGGCCAACAAAATATGGATGAGGCGCTGCGGGTCGCTGATGAGTATCGCTCCATCTTTGGCAAGGATCATTACTATTTAGAGATACAAGCCAATGGATTGGACCATCAGCGCATTGCCAACAAAGGGCTCGTTGAAATTCACAAAAAGCTGGGCATCCCCTTAGTCGGCACCAATGATTGTCACTATCTCAAGAAACGAGATGCTCGCCCCCACGAAATTATGCTCTGCCTCCAAACAGGAAAAACCCTTAAAGATCCTTCGCGCATGAAGTTTGACACCGATCAACTTTACGTCAAATCTGCCGATGAGATGCTGGTTGATTTTGCTGAACTGCCGTCATCGATCCTCAACACCTGTCAGGTTGCTGAACAATGTGATCTCAAACTTTCCTTTGGAGATACGTACCTTCCTCATTATCCCGTCCCAGACAATCAGACTCGGGAGAGCTACCTCAAGAAGCTCACGGAAGATGGACTGGCCGCTCGTTTACGCGAACGCCCGACTGGTATTTCCAGCGAAACATACGAACTGCGATTGAAAGCGGAGCTCGAGGTCTTAACGACCATGGGGTACGCGGGATATTTTCTCGTAGTCTGGGATATTATTAACTTTGCTCGGTCGCGCGGCATTCCCGTTGGTCCTGGACGTGGATCTGCAGCAGGCAGTCTCGTGGCCTACGCTCTCCGTATCACTGACCTAGACCCGCTTTCCTACAATCTCTTATTTGAACGATTCCTCAATCCAGAACGCGTGTCCATGCCAGACATTGATATGGATTTCTGTATGGATCGTCGAGGTGAGGTCATTAATTATGTCATCGAAAAATATGGTGAAGAACATGTCTGTCAAATCATCACCTTTGGTACCTTAGGTGCCAAAGCCGCCATTCGCGATGTTGGCCGAGTGATGGATATGCCGTATGCCGAAGTCGATCGTGTCGCCAAACTTATCCCGACTCAACTGAATATCACCTTGCAGGATGCACTCACCCAAGAACCACGTCTTGAAGAATTAGTCGAGAACGATCCGAGAATGCAGGATCTCATGGATACGGCCCAGTCCTTGGAAGGACTGGCCCGTCATGCCTCAACGCATGCAGCAGGCGTGGTCATTTCGCAAAAACCACTCATCGAACATGTCCCGTTGTATAAAACCAGTAACGACGAAATTGTGACTCAATACACCATGACCGATGTAGAAAAGGTCGGTCTAGTGAAATTTGATTTCCTTGGACTTAAAACGCTCACGATGATTCATCGAGCCGTCTTGCTCGTCAATTCGGGAAAACCAGAAGGGACCGGCCTCGATATCAATCACATCTCGCTGACCGATGCACACACTTATTCCCTACTCGCCACGGGAAAGACCACAGGCATATTCCAACTTGAAAGTTCGGGCATGCGGAATCTGCTTGTTAAAATCAAACCAGAAACCTTTGAAGATCTCATCGCTATTCTTGCACTGTACCGCCCAGGCCCATTGGAAAGTGGCATGGTCGACGACTTCATTAAACGAAAACGAGATCCATCTAAAACCATCTACGATCCCCCACAGCTTGAGACAATCTTGAAAGAGACCTATGGGGTTATCGTTTATCAAGAACAAGTCATGGCGGTTGCCAACCAACTGGCTGGCTTTAGTCTTGGCCAAGCCGATCTTCTCCGACGAGCCATGGGGAAGAAAAAACATGAGGAGATGGCCAAACAAAAAACCCTATTTATTGATGGCGCCAAGCTCAAACATATTCCCGAGAAGAAGGCTGAAAAACTCTTTGATCAGATGGCCTTTTTTGCCGGATACGGATTTAATAAGTCTCACTCGGCCGCCTATGCCTTGGTGACGTATCAAACGGCGTACCTCAAGACGCACCATCCAACAGAGTTCATGGCCGCCTTGCTCACCACAGAAATGGGCAACACGGATAAGATGGTCGGCTATTTCACTGAATGCCGAGAACGAGGGCTCAAAATCCTTCCTCCTGACGTCAATCAAAGCGGGAGAGATTTTTCTGTTGTTCCAGATGGAATACGATTTGGGTTGGCGGCGATTAAGAATGTGGGAGGGGGAGCCGTTGACAGTATTCTTGAGACGAGACAGGAGAATGGCCATTTTCGATCCTTTTATGACTTTTGCTCTCAAGTTGAATTACAAAAAGTCAATAAACGGGTCTTTGAAGGACTGATCAAAGTTGGCGCCTTCGATTCCATGAATATCACACGGTCACAGCTCATGGCCATATTAGAAAAAGCCCTTGAGGAAGCCAATGCCGTCCAACGCCGGAAACGCCATGGCCAGACCAGTCTTTTTGAAGTGATGGAAGAAGACTCAACCGGGGAGGCCGCCGCACCTCTCGAATTTCCCCTCCCTAATCTCAGTGAATGGCCTCAAGAGCAACTCTTGCAATACGAACGCGAGCTAACAGGATTTTATATTACTGCCCACCCTCTCAATCGTCATGCTACAGCCATACAACAATTCTCAACCAGTAACACAGCCACCCTCTCTGAGGTGCGTGAAGGCAAAGACGTGAAGTTATGTGGCGTCGTCTCCTCCGTCAAGAATCATACGACCAAACGAGGAGATCCCATGGCCTATATTCAACTAGAAGATCTTCATGGCACCACTGAAATTATTGTCTTTCCCGAACTCTATAAAGCCAGCAGTGAACATGTCATACCTGAAGCCATTATTCAAATCACGGGAACTATCGATCAAATGGATAGCGGAACCCGGATTAAGGCGACCGCTATTCAGTCGCTAGATGAGCTACTTTCTCGAAAAATAAAATTTCTCACATTGGATGTCGATGAGGCCGCCACGAAAAATGAAAACCTCACTCAACTGCAAGACATTTTCCAGCGACATCCTGGTCCTGTCTCTGTCTTGTTTCGTTTTGCACTCATGAATCACCTTCGGGTACAAACCTCACACCTTCCAGAATTAGGCGTATTACCAAATGCCGCTTTTATGGAAGAAGTTGAGCATATACTGGGAAAATCGACGGTGACCCTCCATGAATAACTCTGTGAGTTGGAGAACCCTGTGAAAGAATACCTAGACTTTGAAAAACCCATCCGTGAGCTTGAAGAACGGATTACTAAACTACAAAAAGCCAAATCAAAGAAACAGTCTGTCCAAGACCAAATCGAAAAACAGACCATTCGATTGAACGAGCTGGAGATTGAACTCTACGGAAATCTCACGCCTTGGCAACAAAGCCAAATCGCTCGACATCCACAACGTCCATCAATCACGACCTATCTTGATCTCATGACTCAAAACTTTCTCGAACTTCATGGTGACCGCTTGTTTGGTGATGATCGAGCCATCATTGGCGGCTTCGCCACACTGCAAGACCAACCGGTCATGGTCATCGGACAAGAAAAAGGGAAAACGCTCAAAGAGCGTATGCGTCGAAACTTTGGCATGCCCAATCCTGAAGGCTATCGGAAAGCCCTTCGCCTCATGAAGATGGCTGAAAAATTCCAACGTCCC
This sequence comes from Nitrospirales bacterium, assembly GCA_049607825.1. Lineage (GTDB taxonomy): Bacteria > Nitrospirota > Nitrospiria > Nitrospirales > UBA8639 > JAGQKC01. Next base: position 2,750 of record JBMYWX010000081.1, on the reverse strand, counting down.
ATCATCACCTTCATTGATACTCCTGGAGCCTATCCTGGCATTGAGGCCGAAGAACACGGACAAGCCGAAGCCATTGCGAGAAACCTGATGGTCATGGCACGTCTCCAAGTACCTATTATCACCATTATCACGGGAGAAGGTGGAAGTGGAGGCGCCCTCGCATTAGGCGTCGCGGATCGAGTGATGATCTTAGAACATTCAATTTATTCGGTCATTTCGCCTGAAGGGTGTGCTGCCATCTTATGGGGTGATGCGACGAAAGCATCTCAAGCCGCCGCGGCACTCAAGCTCACAGCTCTGGAACTGATGAAGCTAGGCATAGTTGACGAGATTATTCCTGAACCCTTAGGAGGAGCCCATCGTGACGTCGAAACAACCGCTGAACATTTCAAACAAGCCATCATGACGCAACTTCGTCAACTCTCCAGCCTTCCCATTGACACCATGCTCAAGGAACGCGATGATAAATTTCGCCGCATGGGCGCCATTCGCGAATCTCACACCTAAGGGAATCAGTTACTTAAAAAAATTTTCATTCAACCTTCCTCCTTACTCGAATCTCTCTATTCCCAGCCACGATAGAATACTCACCACTTCACAAGTCATCATTGCCTCGCAGTACATTCACGTCACTCCTTCAATGAAAAACCACATGAAAGAAACTTTATGATCAGCTTCCGCTAAGAATAGATGTTCTGGGAAATGGCCTGATGGCAAGAAACCTGGCCGATCTAGCCTCCATCAAATCACGATACCTCGTTCATCTTCTGCACCGTTCGCCTTCTATTTTTAGCCCTTCTTTCTAAATCACTAAGGCTCGACATCGCCACCTCAGATAATGTCCGAGCAAAATTCAGCTCTCTCACGCTAACAGTTATTTCTACGTGCTTCCATGCCCCTCGTATGGGGAATAGCCCTCCACATCGACACCTCCGTAGGCTGCCTACATCAAAACTCTTGAACATCTAGACGAGATAGAGAACAACAGGCATTTCCACATCACGCCTGCCTCACGTCTCGATTAAGCAGTCCGTTATTCACGCCTACATCCTTTAGTCGTTTCTCAAGGAGTTCTCATATGAACGGATTCCCCTCAGCACTTCGAAATACATCATTACTTGCCATGCTCATCAGTCTAAGCCTCGGTGGTGCACTGACAACTCAAGCCCAAGAAACCGATCAAAATATGCCCGTAGGAGCCGTCGGCGGAACAGTTCATGCCGATCCGTTTACCGGGACAGCCACGACGAGTATTCCCATTGATGTGCCTCCGGGACGACAAGGGATACAACCCGACTTAGCCTTGGTCTATGGCTCATCAAATGGCAATGGCTGGCTGGGGATGGGCTGGAAGTTAGAGAAGGGTGTGATTGAACGGCAAACAAAAATGGGCGTAGATTATAGTGGCGACGACTATGTCTTTCGGCTTTCCGGGATTAATGTGGAATTAGTGAATATTGGAAATGATGAATACCGCGCTAAGATCGAGGGTGGCTTCACGCGCATCGAAAAACTCACGGCGACCGATGGGAAACCTTACTTCAAAGCCACAGATAAAACAGGCAAGACCTTTATCTTTGGATCTGTTCCCGATACACGGGTGGCTGATCCTAATGATGTTACAAAAATCTTTCGCTGGTGTCTTGAACGTGTCGAAGATGTCCATGGCAATTATATGACGTTGAGTTACACCACCGATCAAGGCCAAGCCTATTTATCTCAAATAGATTACACAGGTCATGGAAGTACGGCTCCAAGTAACAGTGTGATCTTTCACCTGGAAGACCGTTCGGACGATGCACCCATGTATGTCCCCAACTTTGAGATGACAACCGCCAAGCGCTTGAAGACAATTGAAGTACAGGCAAACGGAACTGTCATACGAGCCTATAAACTAAGTTACATTGAGAATACCACTACTCAACATTCCCTCTTACAACAAATGCAACAATATGGGAAGGATGCGGTTATTGATAGCACGGGGACGGTTACGGGCGGAACAACCTTGCCGGCAGTAACATCAACATTTGCCGGTGGGGATACCGGGTTTATGTCGACATTTTTTGGGCCAACATGGAGTGATGCCGAGAGCTGGAATCGCCCGGAATACTACGGGACAATTCAATATCCAGATGTGGATGGTGATGGGAAATCGGACATTTGCGCACGAAATCAGGGTGGAATTTTATGCATAGTAGGGACTGGAATTGGATTTTCAGGCTCAATTATTGGGCCACCCTGGTCAGATGCGACTGGGTGGACGGCACACCAAAATTTCTCAACAATTCGGTTTCCCGATCTCAATGGGAATGGAAAAGCCGATCTCTGTGGAAAAGCTAGCAGTGGGCTGGAATGTTGGATTAGCACAGGGACTGCCTTTACGAGCAGCTTTACTGGTCCCCCACACTACTCTGCTGCAAGTTGGGGAGATCATCAATATTACTCGACAATTAAATTTCCTGACCTCGATGGGGATGGGAAGGCAGATGTCTGTGCCCGAGACAGTGGGGGACTAGAATGTTGGATTGGAACAGGGACGGGCTTTACGGCACCCTTCAATGGGCCACGTTGGTCGGATAATAGCGGTTGGGACGTTCCCAAATATTACGCCACGATTAGTTTCGCGGACCTCAATGGAGACGGGAAGGCGGATGTCTGTGCCCGAGATAGCGGCGGAATAGAATGTTGGATTGGAACAGGGGCCAGCTTTACGACTCCATTTAATGGACCACGATGGTCAGATGCCGATG
>JBMYWX010000080.1:0-12061 GCA_049607825.1 Nitrospirales bacterium | reverse complement strand
GTCAACGCTGAGCAATTTGATCTCGACAATTATGTGGTAGGAAAAAGTCTTGATGGCCTTTTTCATACATTGGCACAGGAAGAACAAAAGATTCGAACCAACCCCGCGGCGAGAGTCACAGATCTCCTAAAAGAAGTCTTTCAGAAATGAAATGCCCTAAAAGAGTGATAGTCACATGTGAGGGCAATTCCCCTCACCCAACCACAAAATTTTTGTCTTGCAGCTGAATTTAGCTCTTGTCCCAAGAATACTGAAAGCGTCCAATCTTTTTAGTCTACAATCAACTTTGGTGAAACAGACAGGCCCTATAATTCACTGGGGATGATAGAAACTGATCTGCTTGAACATTGTTATATTGTTCAACAATTAGTTGAGGGTTGAGGGTGAGTCAGGAGAGGCAGAATCACGTGGATGGAATTGCTGTAAACGATCGACAAGTGGTTGTGCTTCAGGTGTTGAGTTGCGTGTAGGCTCGCTGGGTACATGATCCCATTTGAGCTGCGAAACTCCATACTCTTCAAATGTCTGACGAATTACGAGTACCATCGCATCAAGTGTTACTTCTTCGCTTTGGCGCAGATCAATAATACGTTCTTCTTTTTTTTCTGGTGGAGGTGTTTCATGCAGAAGCGCCCAACAACGATTGAACACTACTTCCCGCACAGACTTGGGAACATTAAGAGTGTCCAGATCAGACGTCGACAAGGCGAGCACGATGAGGACAAACTGTAAATCGGGAAGCCCAGGATTATTCACATCTAGTGTTTGCATAGGTTTATGTTATCGTTGAGGCTGAACATTTGACAAGCCCTCGATTAAGAAAAAACCATGGACGCCAAAGTTTTTTCACATGTTCTCAAACGCATTGGCCCTGACCATGCTGGTAGACGATTGGAATTACAAACAATCCATTCTGCCATTCGATCTGGCCCTACCGGATTCCGCTTTAGCATTGAAAATCTTGATTCAGTTGGCCCTTTACTGAAAACACTCCTCAAGATAAGTGGTTTGTGGGCCAGAGCTGTACGAAATTCGATCAATTATCAGGTCACTGAAAATACGGTCACTCTTCCTAACCTGCCAAATGCCTTTCAGGGATTTCGCCTCTTACATCTCTCAGATATTCACATCGAAGGAATTGTCGATAAAGGACAGGCCCTCCGAGAGACCATACGGCATCTCGAGTTTGACCTCTGTGTTATTACAGGAGATTATCGGCTACTGACCTACGGTGATTACGAAAAAACTCTCGATGCTCTTGAACCACTACTGAAGGACATCCAATGCCCGCATGGCATCATTGGCATTCTCGGAAACCATGACTTTTTAGAAATGGTCCCAGGCCTGGAAAACCTTGGGGTACGCATGCTCCTCAATGAGGCCTGCCCCATTCAATGTGGAGGTGAAACCATCTGGATTGTGGGCTTAGATGATGCCCATTGGTATGAAGTGGCAGACTTGTCCAAATCCCTTCGCTCCGTTGAGGAAGATACTGTTCGCATTCTCTTAGTCCATTCTCCAGAAATCATTTCAGAAGCACATGAAGCAGGAGTGGATCTCTACCTCTGTGGCCATTCACACGGTGGACAAATTTGCCTTCCAGGAGGAATCCCCATCATTGTAAATAGTCGATGTGCACGCGAATACACTAACGGCTCCTGGCAACATGAGTCCCTGCAAGGCTACACTTCGCGAGGAACAGGAAGCTCTCTGCTCCCAGTACGTTTTTCTTGTCGCCCCGAAATCGTCGTGCACCGCTTAGTCGCGGCGAATTGACTAGCTAGAAGGGTAATAACCCATCAGGTAAGAGTTTCTTGGGTAGCTTTTGTTTGAAGAGGTCTTGTAAGAGTTGATCGTTTTGCGCTAAGCGACTTGCCAAATCACTCCCGACAGGGCCTAAAGACCCAAGATTTTTTTTCAGGTCCTTGATGGGTTTCGCTGTCTTTGCCAGAATCCCGTCTTGCAATTTCTGACTAAATTTTCCTGCAACATCACTCACCATTTTTCCTGCGGCTTTTTGAAGGATATCATCCAAGTCTGATTGCAAAGCCACATCATACTGGTCAACCGTACCTGTGACATCCGCATTGACTACCACACGAGAAACACCGGAAATCGCTTGACTTAACGACTGAGTCAATGGATTCGAATCGTTGGGAACCCCTGCAGAAATATGCAAAGCATTCAGAAGACCTTTTCCTCTCGCAGTCAACGTCTGACCTTGTAATTCAGCCGTGACATTCACATCAGCCGAACCGTCACTCAGCGTTACCGGCCATTTCTTATCTTGGGATAATGTCATATTCTGAAGCTGGTATCCTTTCGCATGAAACTTCACCTGGTCAGAAGAGCGAGAAGCTTGACGATGATCCAGCGTGCCTTCAAGCGTGAGAGAACTCAGACCTTTCAGTTTTTCACCACTAAACGTAAACGTTAAGGGTTTCCCAAAAACCGCCTGTGCCGGGGTAATATTATGAATCGTACCAGCAAGCTGCCCGGCATCCAGAACCATGGAAATCTTCGCCAAACGAATCAGAAAATCTATACCCTGGTCATCAGAAGAACCTGATGACTCAACAGTTCCTTGACCTTGTTCAAGATAGGGTTTTAGCCGCTCATACCAGGCCAACCCTTGTCGAACCCAAGGTCCTACCTGTTTCCCAAAGAGTATCTGACTGACATTACTCAAGCCTTCGGCAGAGAGATTATATTTCTTCTTGAGATGTTGCACATCACGTTGAGGGGCAGTCTTAATCTGGGACAAACGTGTTTTCAACAAGCCCATCTTCTCCTGAAACTCCTTCTGAGCCTCTTTCATCTGTGTAGCATCCACTTCAATCTCTTTCTTGATAGACTGTACTTCGTCAACGCCACTCAGAATTCCACCAATACCTCCTTTTGCAGATTTTTTCAGTTGCTTGACTCGCTGCTTATACTTCTTGAACTCAGCCTTACCGGGCAAATCCTTTAAACGCGCTTTCCAGATATTGCGTTCTATCTGAATATCTGCCTTCAGTGTATCAATCAGTTTGACAGTGACTAAATCTTCCTGCTCTAAAACCTTTTTCACATCAGGAACTTCTAGCGATGGTAAAATAAAAGAAGAGGACTCCTCAGTTTTCTGGGGAACTCGAGACCCCAGAATTGCACCTGAGGTCTTACGTTCTGTTCCAAACTGCACCCCCTCAACTGACATTTCTTCTACAATCACCTTGCTCCACAATAAGGGAATCACGTCAAGACTCATTGCGATTCGAGCGATATCGACAGCATTTGTCATGGGCTCATCAGGGTCAGTCGCTTGTAAGTGCGTCAGCGTCAATCCAGACGGAAACAGACTCAGGTCTGCTTCCTCAAGCTCGACTTTGGCTCCAACTATGTCTGTCCCCTTGCTCTCAATGATGTTTTCCACGAATACATCTACAAAAAACATCCAGAAAACAACAACAACCATGATGACAAGAAAGATTGCCCCCATCCCCAATTTAAGAAGCTTCATCATTCTATTCCACTCCTCATTGATACGCCTCCAATAGCACTCATCGTGTCCATTCCATTGATAACATCGGAATCTTGACCCTAGACACAGAATACCTTTCAAATGGATATCTGTCCAATATGATCATTGAATAACTCCCACAACGACATCAGGTTCACCCTTTGGACGTCTTATTCGATTTCTCATTACCAATTATCAGACCACGGTCTTCCATAAAAGAACCTTCGATTCCTCTAAATTCAAACCATCCGGCAAAACCTGGAGAAGCCAGACACTTGGCTCTATAATGCTCATAGATCACATATGCATCACTCAAAATTATTGAGCATCAAAGAGTTGAGGTCACTGACAACACTGAACCGGGGAAAAGGAGAAACACCAATACGCCATGAAGTTTGAGAAATACGCCATTTCAGACTCAATCAAAAAGAATCTGTCTCGACTCGGATTTGTGCGAACAACGGACATCCAATTTAAAGTCATACCCTCAATCATGGCCGGTGAAGATGTCTTGGCTATTGCCCAAACAGGAACAGGAAAAACTGCAGCCTTCGCCATACCGATCATTAGTCAAATCGAACTCAAGAAACGGAGTAAACGTTCAGGCGGCATTCAATGCATTATCATGGTGCCGACGCACGAACTGGCGATACAGATTGGAGAAGTATTTACAAACTTATCCAAGCAGACCAAAGTCAAAGCGTTTGCCATTCATGGTGGCGTGGAGCAGGACCCACAGATCAAAAAACTTCAAGGCGGTATCGATATCCTCGTCACCACACCGGGCCGACTGTTTGATCTCATTCATCAAGGATATGTACACCTCAAGCGAGTCGAAACCCTTGTCCTGGATGAAGCTGATCACATGCTAGACCTTGGGTTTATTAAAGATATTCAGGCTATAAAAAGAATGCTGACCCAACAACATCAAACGCTATTTTTCTCTGCAACCATCAATAAAGAAATAAAGCAACTAGCCTATTCTCAAATTAGGCATTCGGCTATCCGTATTCAAATCGCTCCCGATACTCGTGTCTCCAAAAATGTTTCACACTATGTCATGTTTGTCGAAATGGATGACAAACGGTTTTTCTTAGAACGGTTTTTGAGCGACTATCCAGAAAGCCGGGTGATCGTGTTTGTTCGAACTCGAGTGCGTGCCGAACGGGTTGCAAAGGCCATGGGGCGTGTTGGCATAGAGACGATAACGATTCACGGAGAAAAAGATCAGCGGGATCGTGCTGAAGTGATGAAACGGTTCAAGACCGGAGCAAAAAATGTACTCATTGCGACGGATATCAGCGCCCGCGGCATCGACATTCCCGACATCAACTATGTCATCAACTATGACTTGCCAGAAGAGGCAGAAAACTACGTACATCGCGTCGGAAGAACAGGGCGAGGCGTGAAAAAAGGCACTGCTATTTCATTTTGTAGCCAAGAAGAGAAACCACGACTGGAAGAAATTCACGAATTCTTAGAGGCAGAAATAGAAGTCATTAGGATCGCCAAAAAAGATTATGCATTCACAATTCAACAGAACAAAGTGGAGCCAAATTTGGAACAGCTCATAGAAGAAATGGATGAATGGGAAAACCAGAAAAAGAGAAAAAGAAAAACTAAGAAAAACCTAAGCAAAGAGAAGGGTTCAACCAAATCATGAAAGAGATAGATGCACAGGTCGTTATGAGTGTAATGTATCTTGAAGAATAGCACTCACGAGTGAAAATTCATCTTTGATCGCTTGAGAGGTGTCATGGTTAGTTTCAAGCATTCCTGTTTTAGCCTGCCGTTCAATTTCTTCACAGAGCATAGCAAGACGGCGAGCGCCAATATTTCGACAGATCCCTTTTAACCCATGTGCAGCTTCAAGAATCTGATGTTGATCACCACTTTCTACAGCAAGTTCCACTTGTTCGATACATGTCATCGCATCCTGAACAAACTGGTTGATCATCCGACTTAAGAATTTCATTCCTCCAATAGCACGAAGTTCATTCAACACATCTCTTTCAACAGACTCAAATCCTGATAACGGAGGTGTGGAGAAAGTCGTATTGACTTCACCCTGCTGGTCGTTATTCACATCACTCGAGGATAACGGCACACCATCGACACTGACACGCTTTTCATCTTTCCCATCATGAGTGCCTACATTCGATAGCCACTTTTCGAGCATCCTGGCTAATCCTTGAGGGTCAATGGGCTTGGTTACATAATCATCCATGCCGGCAGCAAGACATTTGTCTCGATCACCTTGCATAGCATTGGCCGTCATCGCAATAATGGGAACACGATGCGTGCCACGTTGCAGGTTATTCACGACTCCTACTTCGTCAGACATTGTTCGTATTTCATTTTCCCTCTCACGAATCTTTCTGGTTGCTTCATATCCATCCATTTCTGGCATTTGGCAATCCATTAAGATCATCGTGTAAGGCACACGACAAATGGCTTCTACGGCCTCACTACCATTTGCGACAACATCAGCTCGGTACCCTAATCGTTCCAGCATCATCACTGCGAGCTGTTGATTCACACGATGATCATCTGCAACCAAAATTCTGACTGCATTTTGAATCTTCGATTCCTTAAGGCTATGACTCGTCACCAGAGGAGTCGCAACCGATTTATCCGTATTTTGCTGATATCCCATCACAACAGCCAGACAATCATGGAGAGATTGCTTCCGGATAGGTTTGGTGAGGTAGCCATCGAAACCAGCTTCACGTGACGCCGCACCATCGCCCTTCGTCCCGATGTACGTCGTCAAGACTAATCGCACATCTCGCAATGCTGCCTTAGCCTTGATAGCACGAGAAAGCGTCAATCCATTCATTTCCTGCATATTCATATCAACAATTGCTAAGTCAAACGGAATATCTTCACGTTCAGCTTCTTCCATACATTCTAATGCCTCTGATGGTGTTGCAGCCTCGACCCAATCCATTCCCCAATCCTCTGCGTATGTTGCCAAGAGATGCCGATTGGGAGCATGAGCATCGACTATACATATGCGAAGTCCTTGCAGTTTGGCCTGTACGACCAAAGAGGGTTGTACGGGTTGCTTCTCTAGTTGAACTGTCAACCAAAAGGTACTTCCCTTGCCAGGAGCGCTGTCCACCCCAATTTCCCCATACATTTGCTTGACCAGTTGTTTACAGATCGCCAAACCTAAACCAGTTCCACCATATTTTCGCGTTGTCGAACTATCAGCCTGACTAAAAGAGGAGAAGAGTTTTTCTTTTGCATCTTCTGAAATGCCTATTCCAGTATCCACCACTTCTATACGTAATACCACAAGATCACGGTCTTCACTGAGGAGTTGAATCTGCACGGCGACTTCACCTTGCTCCGTGAATTTGATCGCATTGCCAATAAGGTTCAGTAGAATTTGACGTAGACGTCCCGGATCTCCTCTGAGTGCCGTGGGAACTTGTGCAGATATAAGACCGATCAGTTCTAGGTTTTTTTCTGAGGCTTTACTCGCGATGAGCTCGAGAGTTTCTTCAAGAGCGCCACGAAGATCAAAATCAATCGTTTCAAGTTCTAACTTTCCGGCTTCAATTTTAGAGAAATCCAGGATATCATTGATGATCGTTAAGAGGGCTTCACCAGAACTTCGAACAGTATCAGCTAGATGATGTTGCTGAGAAGTAAGCGTCGTTTCAAGTAACAATCCCGTCATCCCAATGACCCCATTCATCGGCGTTCGAATTTCATGACTCATGGTAGCTAAAAATTCACTTTTCGCTCTCGCGGCGGCTTCTGCCCGCTCTTTTGCTTTAAGGAGTTCCTGCTCGCTACGCTTGCGTTCAGTGATATCGGTGGAATAAATACGTATAGTTTCAAAATCTGAAAAGTATGTGACTTTTTGCTCATACATTCGATTCTGGACCGTAATCTCTCGATCAAACGACTTTGAACCACCTGAGATCAAATTTCGAATAATGGCATGGACATCAGAAAGAAGCGGATGACATCCTTCAGGATCGCTCTGTGCGGTGTCCATAGATTTAGAAGCTGGATTCGTATACTGAATGTGACCGTCAGTATCGATTTCGATCACGGGATTGGGATTACCTTCAGGAAACGAAGCAAGACGACGAAGCTGAGCTTCTCCTTTCAACTTTGCCTTGACAGCCTGTTGTGCTTCCTCTCTCACGTTTCTCAATTCACGCATTTGGACATACACATTCCTTGATAAGACCAACGCTCCACACAGAAAGAGAAAAATTCCTATTCCTCCAAGAAACAGTACTTCCGTCCAACTTTTGTTTATTTTCAACTCAAGATTATTGAAGAGGCGTTCCACTTCGGCTTGAATAATTATATGAATTTCCGCTTGAAGTTGATAAATGTCCTCAAAGACGACTTCAATTTCTCCCTTAAGCATAGATTTTTCTTTGAGCAGGCTTAGCATCATTTCATGATTGTCTTTTTTTACGGCAGCTTGATAGTCGGCTCTCCATTCAGCTCCGAGTTCGACAAAATCTTTTAGATCAGTGGTAACAGTTTGTAGACCAAGCAATGTCTTCTGAAATGTAAAATGCTGACTGGACTGAGATTGCACTCGAAGAAAACCCTGAAGCTTATCAATGGCATCAACGTTATCTCTCCGCACCTCACGAATATCAAATAGTGAGATCATATGCATCCGTACCTCAGTCAAATGCTTTTGAATGTTCTCTCTCGAAACATTCAACGCATGCTCCTCGGATTTCAATTGCATTCGAGACTCTTTTACCTGACCAAGCGCAAAGTGAATAAGGCTAACCGTGTAGATACCTAAGGTTAAAGCAAGACTCACGAGCACCCACACCATCAACTGAATCCGATATTCATCCTTAAACAAATTCATGGTAATCCGTCTTGTGCACTCCAGAGAGAGGAAATATTTATCGCCAGGTCAATAGGCCCATAAAAGAAATAGATGTATGGAAAAGACACAACCGGTTCATGAGAATCTCCCCCAATCAAGAAAGCATACTTCTGTAACTGCTCCTATGTAATAAAGGAGACATTCAATAGTATGTATCGAATAAATAGCATGAAAAATTAAATCTAACTTTTTGAAATATTTAAATTCCTGCGATAGCTTTCGGCCCAACTGACTGGCTCTTCCTTCCAGAGACATCATCCTCGTGACCCTGTCGTCACTCAAGCTCATACACTTACACATCACTCATCAAGAATCAGCATTGAAGCTTAAGTTTTACCAACTAAACTCCGAAGTCACATAAGTGGCAAAAAATCTACTAATAAGCGAGACCCGGCCAAGACTGGGCTTACATGAATGAACCTAAGTCACCTGACGGTTCACCCCCTAAGACACTGACTTATGCAATCCATCACACTTTATAATTCAGCTGATCCACAGTCCTTTGATAAAAGCGCTGTCCAGCTCACCCGAAGGGGGTTCACGTTCCATATCGTATGGACTCTTAGCCTCGTACTCATCCAATTACTGTGTATAGATCAACTGGGTCACGCCGAAGAGACGACTATCGAATTCAAAGAAATCACCCAGCATTTACAACGCATACAAGACCAAATTGATGAAACATTGTTACGAGTCAAAAGGTTAGAATTAGATGGACAACACCTACCTCTTCAAGATTTAGCTGATCCCTATGAACTAACGATCGAAGAACTATCCACTCGAATTGATGCCCAAGAAGACTTACTTCAGGAACTTGATCAAAAAGTTGGAAGTCGGGCACTCGTGCGAGCATTTGATGCTACACAATTAGACTTTGGCGGGTTTTTACATTCGACGTTTACGCACATCAATGGTGAGAATGGTTCTGCCACAAGTTTTGATCGACTCACATTCGAACTCCTGTTTAAAGTCCAATTCAGTGAACGATTCTCTGCTTTTTTTGCACAAGCGTTCATTCGAGAGTCAAACACTCGTTTCACAGATACCTTTCAACGAACTTCACCGGGATTCGTATTTTCTGGCTCTGGCGGGATGAAGACCCCCTTAGTTATTGCATGGGCCAACTACCGAAATTCTGACGCATTCAATATACAAATCGGTCGCTATATTACACCCTTTGGCATCATCAACATTGAGCACTTCCCTGCCATTTTGTTAGATCCTGAGCAACCGCAATTCCTTCGCCCTTTTTCCGGAGATACCATTTTTCCAAATTTCATGACTGGGGCCCAGTTGCATGGTCAACTCTTCTTTAATGATGACAGCTTGCAATACCATGTCTATACAGGGCTATTCACTGGGAGCACACCCGAACAATTCTATACCGGAATTCGAGGAGCCTACACCATTGGGGAACTCGGAAGTACTATCGGTATTAATCTAGGAACGGGAAAACGTTCCATTACCACTACAGCCCCCGAAACAATCAGGCCTTCTAATAATTCGACCTTCTACATGTACGGCATCGACCTTTTAATTGATAAGGGACCAATCCTTTGGAAGAACGAGATATTTTTCACTGACGAAGACGCAGGTTCTGGAAGTGACCGAGTGGCATACTATACACAGCCCGCATTCCGACTTAACGACCAGTGGATTGCATTTTATCGATATGATTATTTGAATGATGGGTCATTACAGATTGCCCCAGCTGGCGGAGGGCCAAGGCTGCAAACTCCAGGAAATTCAACTGAGCATGTGTTCGGTCTGAATTTCCTTCCTGTTCACAACGTACGATTACGAACCTCGTTCACTCTCAAAGAATTTTCAAGTGGTCGCCTAGGGGCGTCAAACGCCAAAGCACAAATTTTTCAATTATCTGGAACATTTAGTTTTTAAGTACAATGCGGACCTTTCTGGCGAGTTTATCGAAAAACATTATACGCACGATAAACCTTTGCTTATGTCTTATGCTACTGGGCGGAGTTTCGTCTCCAGTGATTGCCCAAGACTCATTCGCGCTAGTCGTGAACAAACAGAATTCTCATACAGCTAGCCGTGAAGACATGATAAGCCTTATCGCACGACTCTATCTAAAAAAAGGGAAGATGTGGCCCGACTCAGATGTGACTTGTCGCCCGTTTGACCGCATGACCAATAGCCCTGAGCATCAGTATTTCATGAAAAGTGTTCTAAAAATGGAGGAGGGAAGACTCTCCGAACATTGGGCGAAAATGAAACAACTTCGGGGAGACACACCTCCACGAAAAATTAAATCGACCAGAATTCTACTAAAGCTCATAGAAAAAAACTCTGGAGCGTTTGGCATCGTTAAGCGAGAAGATATCGCGACCCTGCCTGAAAAAATCAAAGTGCTGTTTTTATTTTAGAGATTTCTGCTTAATATTCCAACACACACTCACCTCACAAACCCTTTCTTCTGTTTGCCTTACCATCATTGAAGAGTCAGTCAATGCGATTGAAGCTAATGGATTCAGGCCCACAGGATAGATAGGAAGGCCATCACAAGGGTGGATGTGCCTAGAGACATGTGGAAAACCACAAGCTTAGGCAGACAAGCTGGCCCAGAGAAATTGCTCTTAGTATATGAATCCGCGAGCATAACACTGGTAAAAACATGAGGGTATGTTTGTGAGGAACTGATTGTAGTTCACAAGAAGGAAAGAGTACACCATCTTAAGGATAGGCTTTACCTCCGTCACATGTATGCTCAAATATTATCGAAAAACGGTCTCCTTCGCAGATGTTGAAATCGCCAAAACAGCTGGATGTTTAATACGTCTATCGACGGTAATTCCGTAAAACCGCTCCGTGACTCCTGTGATATGACCAACGGTTCGAACTTGGTACTGGCGGGTGATTTCCTTTGCTACAACTGATGATCCAGGAAATAGACCATGGCCTTCTTGCCCAAACGCTTTCATCGTCGCCCCATCTTCAAATTCCCCGACAATTGAGGGATGAATATCGTGCTTACGAAACCATTCTTCCATCCCTCGCCTCAACACCGAATTATTCGTCGGCAAAAGAAACCTCGCCCCGTTCAATGACTGCGGAAATTTGCGGCGATATTGACGCGCCAAAGGCTCTGTGCCAAATATCGTCACACCTGTTTCTCCGAGTAAATGATTATGTGCTTCGATGCTCACCGTTGGTGGGACAGGAGCGTCCGTGATCACAATATCAAGCGTATGAAGAGCGAGTTCGCCTAAGAGCCGCTCGACTCGACCTTCCCAACAGACAACTTTGATATGTTCAAACTGCTGGAACGCAACTTTCAGTAATTTATAAGCCACCATTTTGGGTACGACTTCCGCAATACCAACGATCAGACGAACTGGATGATCGGCTGCACGCCCCTTCAGCGTATTTGTCAATTCATGGCCAAGGGTAAAAATCTCATCAGCATAGCGGTAGGTCGTTTTACCGACTTCGGTCAAAACTAAGCGACGTCCCACTCTTTCAAATAATTGTTCTCCCACTGCCTCTTCGAGTACACGAAGTTGAACGCTCAGTGCTGGCTGAGAGAGACTAAGTCGCTCACAGGCTTGTTTAATCGAACCTTCCCGTGCGATAACCCAAAAATAATACAAGTGGTGGTAATTGAGCCAGTCCATCATCCCTCAAACTATACATTTAAAAAGTAAATGAATCAAATT
>JBMYWX010000079.1:0-12120 GCA_049607825.1 Nitrospirales bacterium | reverse complement strand
CCTGAGTAAGCTGCAACCCCACTAAAACAGGCATCTATAACTAAATGAAGCTCTCCTAAGTAAGTCGTGCTTCTTGCAGAGTCAATTAAATTTGCAACTCGAAATCCTTCTCCAAAATCAATGTCCTCTTGTCCTGTTAACTGGAGAGAAATGTCATTGTCCTTTGGGTTGGCCACGCCATGGCCACTGTAATAAACAATGACCGAAGCCCATTCAGGTAAATCTCGAATGCGTTTGAGTGCGGCATTGACGTTGCCTCTGTTGGCAATTGAGCCAATCAACTGTTCCTCAACGAGCGGCAGGTAGCCTAAGTCCTCGAAGGCTTTTGCCACACGTTTTCCATCCGTCACGGTAAACGGCAGTTCGGTTCCGGGTACTCCTGTCTGATCCACGGCAATGACCAAGTAGTATTTGGCTTTTTCTTTCCAAATTAGAAGTGGCCCATCGGCGTTTTCGGGGATAGGGGTCGTTGATGCATGAGATGAAGAGGGACTGATGCTCAAAGCCAGAAAGCACAGGACAAGACTGAGAATACATCTCAGCTTGTATGCTGGTTTTAGTCTTTGAGCCTCACCCATCCCTGTCGTTCCTCTGCTCTATTCACGTAAGTGGGAATCAGTATAGCGATTGAAGCTTAAAAGGCAAGAAGACGAGCGGTCGGGAGTTTTTCAGGATATAAAACAGGAATTTGGAATGAAGTGGATTTCTTGGTTCAAGTGTGGGTACTTTCGATGTGGATTCTGATTGCTTTATTCGTGATTATGAGTTGGTAACGTCCATGGCAATCTTGTCGTTGCCCCTATATAATTACGGCTTCTCTCTTAGAGTGATAAGAATTAACCTGCGATTCCTAAATGTTTGAATCTTTCTCTTTTAGTCCACCTCTATCTTTTAGTCGTCATTTCTTTCTTTATTTATCAAGTCCTCACTTCCTCCGGGATTTATGAATGTACTCGTGACGGGTGGCAATGGTTTTGTGGGCGTGCACCTTTGCCAATATCTGGTTGAGCAGGGTGCGACCGTGCGAGCGATGGTGCGAAACCCGAATGATGTCAGTCAGCTGAACCATCAATCACTTGAGATCGTGAAGGGCGATATTCTTGATCCTGAAAGTTTAGCGCGAGTCATGGAGGATTGTGAGCAGGTGTATCATTTGGCGGCAAATGTTAAATTTTTTACGCGCCATCCTGAGGCGATGCGGGCCGCCAATATGCAGGGGACCGTTAATGTCTTGTCTGCGGCGAGGACCGCTGGCGTGCGTCGATTTATCCATACAAGTACCGCGGCCGTTTTTCGACGAGGACCACATGGATGGCTTGCAGACGAAACGATGTTGAAGTCAGACAGTGAAGCAATTGGAACCTATGAACTTTCGAAACTTGAAGCTGATCGAGCTGCCGCAAGCGCCGCCAAAGAAGGCTTACCAGTTGTAATTGTCAATCTGGTTGCTCCAGTTGGTCCTGGTGATGCTAAGCCATCTCCTATTGGGCAAACCATTCTGCAATTCCTCAAAGGGAAGTTCCCCGCTTATACTGATTCGGGTTTGAACGTGGTTGATGTTCGTGATGCCGTGGTGGGTCATTGCTTGGTTGCGGAAAAAGGAAGGCTTGGAGAACGCTACATCGTTGGTGGTGAAAATATTTCCTTGAAAAAATTTCTTGATTTGCTAAGTGAGTTGTCGGGTGTTCCGTCCCCAACCATACGAGTGCCGTATTCACTCACCTTAATTGGTGGGGTCATGGGTGAAATAACCGGTCGACTTACCAACAGTGACCCCTTAGCCTGTCTGGCGTCTGTTCGAATGGGGAAGTACCCGCATTTTGTGAATATTGAGAAGGCCAAGCATGAGCTTGGTTATCAGCCTGGTCCCATTCGCGAAGCTTTGGTTGAGGAGATATCCTGGTTCCAGGATCAGCACATGATCTAATCGTAGTTTCTTGAATGGTCTTAGCTCCTGTGCTAGACATACAGTCGTTTGTTTGATTATGGTCTTCGAGCAAGGAACATATTGCCTAGCAGGAATGGCTCCTCTTACCTGTTCATATGATCCCTGTATTTTTGTCGCAAAAGTGTTTCATTGAACAATGTGAAACATTCGTGAATCTATCTATTTCATAAACTCGGTGGTCCTTGATCGGTTAAGCAAGGTTTCTTTCCCGCCTAACTTCTTTACCAATATTACCGATTTTTTAGAACTATTTAGAGATAGCCGGGCTTTCATTTACGGTGGATGTGTACTTATTGGCTGTTGTGGTTCTCAACGTTGGTTGTCGAAGATGACTTCCACGTGGCACAGAACTTGATGATTCTTAACATAGGTTATGTTATTGAATTGCGGTAATGGGTTCATTCTAACGACTAAGGAGATAGGACAATTTTAAAATACATTACGTGTCTTTGTTTTTGTGTCGGATTATTAACTCTTTTACCTGTAATGAGTCACAGTCAGGAGATTACATTGGATGCCATTGGTGTTCGAGGTGGCTTCAATTCCGATATTGTGAGAATCCCGCCATCCGAAAAAGAAGACTTTGAGCACTACGACATTTTTGCGCAATTAGGACTTCCTGGGGGATTTACGAGTGAATCGGGATGGCAGTTTGGATATCGCTTGACTGGATCTGCCGGAGTGATGCATGGGGCCGGAGATACTGGATTTATTTCTACCCTTACACCTGGATTCTTTTTACGCCAGCCATCGTGGCGATTTACGGTCGATGCTGGCGTCGGTCCTTCCTATGTGAGTACTGAGAAATATGGGAGTCAAGATCTAGGTGGACCAATACAAATTGCCGCGCATTTTGGTATTACGCTTGACGTTACTGAGCGAATTGGGCTTGGTTGGCGTTTTCATCATATTTCTGATGCGGGTATATGGGGGTCTGATAATCGAGGTGTTGATGTGAATTTGTTTGAGTTGAGTTATAAGTTTGATTCCTTTCCACTCTATCGTTACTAAGTGCTAACCGTCATTTCCTCTAGCCACATAAGGCGCGAAGTATTTTATTGACTTCTTTTGCTAGTCGCCATACCTTTTTCCATCGCTTTCTGACCAGCGAGTAAGCCCCTCTTCTTCAGATTCCCACATTGCTTCTTGTTCCTTTGTTGCAAGTTCGGCCTCAGCTTCTTTTTCTTCAGTGGTTAGGGCTTTCTCTCCTGACCGACAACTTGCGACAGTTGGGGGTGGACCATTTCCTCTGGCTGTATCTTTCTTCAATGCATTGATTGGCATAATCGTACTCCATAGAGAATAGCAGGATTTTCGTTTGTATCGTATTCATGATAGCCTTATCGCCTTCCGCTTGTCTCTGTCAAGATTCTTTTATTTCAGAACATACGATAGAAATGATGGCTGAGTCACACGTGGTTTGCTTCATTGGTATCGCATTCATGCCATCAATGCTGTCGTAGATGTTTTTATGAATACTCCAGCCCATTTACTGATTAATCTTTTAGCTCTTGGACGAAAGGAACGACCTCCTGAACAAATGGCGATTCTTGGAGGGGCTATACTTCCAGATGCCCCAATGTTCCTGTTTTATTTTATCGAAAAGGTGGTTCGAGAGGTTCCAGAGTCTCTTATCTGGAGTCATGACTATTATCTTGCGCCTTGGCAAAACTTTATTGATTCGTTTAATTCTCTTCCTTTGATTGGTTTAGGTTTGTTGTTTACCTGGAAAATGCGTTCCAGGGCTGGTCAATTATTGTTTCTTAGTATGGTTCTTCATGTCTTTGGT
The DNA here is from genome assembly GCA_049607825.1 of Nitrospirales bacterium. GTDB lineage: Bacteria > Nitrospirota > Nitrospiria > Nitrospirales > UBA8639 > JAGQKC01. The sequence continues at coordinate 8,383 of JBMYWX010000079.1, read as the reverse complement.
GATCTTCCCCTCCATCATGATGATGCGCATCGCCATTTTTTCCCGCTCTCTGATTGGCGTTTTGAAAGTCCCATTTCATATTGGGATCCCTCCCACTATGGAAACATTGTCACAGGGCTCGAGGTTTTGGCGGTTCTTGTCTGTGCTGGCCTTCTTTTTTGCTCTACCAAATATCTTGTCACAAAGTGGGTGGTTGGTGGTATTGGACTATCTTATGTGATTTTTTTTGGGTATGCCCTGTGGATGTGGATATAAGGATGAAGGTCATCTTCAGTTTCTCTGACTGACTCAAATGGCAATAGCAAGAAAAGAGAAAAAATGAAACGAGAGGATTATGAGATTTCCGCAAGGGCAGGTTGCTCATGCGTTTCCGTTGATTGGGTTGCTTCCTTGGTCAAACTCTGCAGAGCTTGCGTAATCCATTGATAGCGTTCCTCCGCCCACTGATTGAATGAGGAGTCTGATTCAAAGACGAGTTCCCAGGCTTGAGCAGAATCGAGGAGGAGGAGTTGATGCGGCTGATTTTTTCCAGGGAAGTAGACCACTAAGACCGCTGATTTACCGATAAGGCTAATATCTGTAAACATATGGATCATCGCTTCTTCTGGTAAATCAACTGTTCGAGAGGCAGCCTCAACAATGGGTCCATAGACACGATTCAAGAACTCTTGGATGGCTTCATAGGGTGACTTGGAATTGTGTAGCTCTTGATTTGGTGAATCCCCCAGAAGATTGTTGGTGAGGTACTCAAGCGCTTCCCAACTAGGGAGAGATCCTGAATTGACCAAAGAGTCGAGGAGATACGAAAGCCAGTTCTTGGGTTCTGTTACAACACAATTCGTCATGATCTAGTCCTTACAGCTTGTCCCGTACATCAGGGAATGTTTTTGGAATTGAGAGAATGCTTCGAGTGGTCTGAAGACTGAGGAGAAATATCCTGATATTCAATTATTCACAAACTTCAATTTTATAGATTACTCATAACCCTGTCAATGAGATGTGATCTATGCCTGAGGGCTTAGACGAAGGCCTTGACCATGGTTTTTCATAGGGAATAGAATGGGCCGTCAGTAGAATTTCTAATTAGGAAACACATACGAAAATCTTCCCTGTCGTAACGGGGAGTGACTATGAATGTTCTTAACTTATCTTATTGTTTTATAAGGATTATCTATGAGGATTGATTACAATAAAGGGGGGTTACTCACTCCTGAATTGATTCAGCCCAAACGTAATGGGGAAAAGGCGACTCCGGAGCATAAAAGCAAAGTGATGTTGGTGTTTCCCCCTGATTGGTTTCCTTCTGAACCATATTTAAGTCTTCCTACGCTTACGGCGTTTATTCGGGCAGCTGGTCACGAGGTGGTACAAAAAGATGTCAATCTTGAAATGTATGACTGGTATTTTAGCGGTGACTTTTTACGCCGAGTTTTAAAACGTGTTCCCCAACAATTAGATCGACTTAAAAAACTGTCCAGGTCTCGTGATCTCACTGAAGCGGAAATTGAGCTGCAATTGGCGCTGTGCGAATGCACACGCAGTCGGATGAGTGAATTAACAGAAAAAGCCGAAGAAGCCAAACGTATCGTTCGCAGTCCTGACCTTTATGACATTGAAAAGTTGGAATGGGCGATCAACGTGTTTCGTGAAGTGACGTCGACAATCTCTCTTGTGTACTCACCAGCGCGAATCTGTATGCCACCTATGGAAACGGATCTCTCGTATAAGGTCTTTATGTCGTCGGAAATCCTGGAAGCTGTCGAAGACTCGCAAGTTAACGTCTATCGTGACGTATTCGACCATATATTAAAGCCTGCGATAGAAGCGGCTCAGCCAGAGATTATTGGTATTTCCATTGTGCTGCAACAACAACTTTTTTCCTCGATGACTTTCTGCGCCTTAATTAAACAACAGTTCCCCAATATTCATGTCACTATTGGCGGTAATACGGTGACGAGACTTCGAGATGTCTTGCCACAGGCGACAAATCTGTTTTCTCTTTTTGATAGTGCGGTGGTGTATGAGGGAGAAACAGCATTTCTTAAACTAATTGAAGCCGTTGGGACGGGTAGTGACCTTGGGGTGGTCCCGAATCTTCTCTATCGAGATTCTCATGGCATTCATGTGAATACAGCCACGTCTTCCGAAAATATGGCGGCACTTCCACCTCCTGATTTTGATGGATTGCCGTTAGAAAAATATTTTGTGCCGGACCGAGTATTGCCATACTTAGCCACTCGGGGGTGTTACTGGGGACGGTGTGAGTTTTGTGATCATGGGGAAGGGTATACGGCGGGATACCGGACGAAAAAGGTTCAAGAAATTATTGAGGAAGTTTCCTTTTTGAAGGAAAAATATCAAACTCGCCACTTTCACTTTACTGATGAGTCCTATCCACCTGCCTTGTTTAGAAAGCTCACCAATAAGCTGGTTGAGCATAAAATGGATATTGCTTGGACGACGCATATTCGTTTTGAAAAGAGCTTATTGGATGATGAGGTCTGGAAGATGGCTCAAGATGCGGGATGTAAATATCTTCACATGGGCTATGAGTCTGGGAGCGAACGTGTGCTTCAGTTGATGGACAAAGCGACGACTCGAGATGTCATACAACGGAGTCTAGAGCTTTCATCCAAACATGGTGTGTGGAATCATATTATGGGATTTTTTGGCTTTCCCGGCGAACGCTATGAGGATGCTAAAGTATCCACCCAATTGCTTGAAGACAATAAAGAGCATGTTCATTCTATAGGGTTTGGAACATTTGATTTGAGTAAGCATACACCTGTTGCCAAAAATCCTGAAAAATTTGGTGTGACATTCTATAAAAACCCTGACTGGGACTTAGCCTTGGATTATTATTTCACGGTCAAAGATGGTCTAGGCGTTGAAGATGCAGAACGTGTATTTGAAGAATTTGAGCGAGATCATTATGAAGGATGGGATTTGAAAATCTTTATCCGAGAATATGTGTTTCTTTACGTGGCCCATTTTGGGACCAATAAAATTCCGGCTTTGCAATTTAAAATTACTCCACAAGACGATCCGTCAGTATTGGCCTCAGCATCCTAAATTATAGCGAATCTGAATACGTATCAATTGATCTATTAGGATAATAAATGAGAACGTTATTCAGTCGGCTATAAATCACCTACAGGAATGTCACTATGTCATCTGGTTTAATACAAGTCGATACACCTTCCCTTTCCCCTCTATCTAAGAAAAAGTTTAAGACGATGTTGCTTTTTCCTCCGGAATGGGTGCCAACCGCACCCTATCTGGCTCTGCCAAGTTTAACGGCGGTGCTTCGTGAACATGGGCATGAGGTGATTCAAAAAGATATCAATATCGAAATGTATGATTGGTTTTTTAGTGATACGTTTCTTATCTGGGTCAAGATTCGAATGGATCAGCAACGGAAAGCTCTCGAAGGAAAAGAGCAATCAGGAAGCCAACTGACAGAACAAGAGCAAGGGCAACTTGCATATCTGATGGCCAAAGCTGATGTTGATGTCATGGATTTAGCGGATCGTGCCGAACATGCCAAAATTGTGACGCGCAGTGAAGACTTTTATGATGCTGAGAAGCTGGAGTTGGCTCTTAATGTCTTTCGAGAAGTGATGCATTTTATCTCGGCAGCCTACTATCCTGCATCTCTAGTCTTTTACCCAATGGAAAGTAATTTAGGGTACCGATCTGGTGTGTCCAGCGAAGTATTTGCCTGTCTTGATGATGAGCAAGTCAATGTTTATCGAGATGTCTGCCAGCAATTGGTGTTACCCGCTGTGAGCAAAGAACAGCCTGATGTGGTTGGTGTGTCAATTGGCACTCAAATGCAGCTCATGGCTGGTCTGACGTTTTGCAAAATGATTAAGGCCGCGTTCCCTCATATCCATGTCACGGTTGGCGGGAACGTCATTACTCGTTTACAAGAAGAAATTCCGAAAAAAGACGAGTTTTTCACGACCCTTTTTGATTCCGCCATTATGTATGAAGGGGAACATGCCTTGCTCTGGTTGTTGGAGGCTTTGGCTGGTGAGCGGAAATGGAGTGCCGTTCCTAATCTCATGCATCGGGTTGATGGGATGGTTCAGGTGAATGAAGAAGTCTACACTGAAAAAACTACCGCACTGCCACTTCCCGACTTTGAGGGATTACCTTTAGATTCCTACTTTGTCCCAGTTCGCATCCTTCCTTATCTCGCGACGCGCGGATGTTATTGGGGGAAATGTACGTTTTGTGATCATGGCCAAGGGTATTTTGACCAATATCGTGGAAAGCCAGCTTCTGATGTGGTGCGAGAAGTGGCGGCGCTCAAAGAGAAGTATCAGGCTGAGCACTTTTTATTTGCCGACGAATCGTATCCTCCTGCACTGTTCAAAAAAGTTTCTCAGTTGCTTGTGGAGCAGGAGGTCGGCATTAAATGGACCACGCTTATTCGGTTTGAAGAAACGCTTCAAGGTCCAGAAGTCTGGGAGCTAGCGGTGAAGGCTGGTTGTTGCACCCTCTATTACGGTATGGAGTCAGCGAATGAGCGGGTGCTTGAGCTTATGGATAAACATGCCAAGAAAAGTGTTATTGAGAATAATTTGAAAGAAGCGGCCAAGGCTGGCATCTGGAATCATGTCATGGCGTTTTATGGTTTCCCAGGTGAAACTCGTGACGAAGCTGAGGATACAAGACAGTTTCTTCTAGACAATAAGCGTTTTATCCATTCGACAGAACTCTTTTATTTTGTTGCGTATCGTCATACCCCCATGGTTCGTAATCCTGAAAAATTCGGCATTACGATCCACAAACAAGAGGAATACGATATTCCCTTGGATTATTACTATACCCTCAATGAACCGACTGGTGTGACATGTATCGATGCCATGCAACTCTGCGAAGAGTTCTATAAAAACGACTTTGAGCCTTGGGCTGTGCGGGTGAATGCTCGAGAGCATGTGTTTCTCTATATTTCAAAATTTGGATCTAATTCCCTTCCCCAAATTTATGCGACGAAGGCTGGGCAAGAACTTGAACGGACTGATGGAGTTCAGGGTCTCATTACTTGGCCCGTGGCGAATGCCGAGTCATCTGACAAAGATGGAGATGCCGGCATGAGCAGAGTGGTGAGTCATGCCACACCGTGAGTGATAGTGAAAAATCAAAATTGAAAAATGGAAAGAGGTAAGTTCGGAATATAGAGTATTCGTTCGCTAGTAAGGCTGCTTCATTGCTCTAGCCTTTCAAAGAGGACTTTATAGCTGGCATGAATCTCCTTCGTTTTAGCCTCACCTTTTTTGTACATTTCCATATACTTTCGAGGGTTATTCGTGAGGCTAGCATAGCGAGCTGGATGCCAAGTATATAAGAGCTTTTGATATCGAGCACGCAGGGATTGGATGTCGTAGTCATCTGAGAGTTCAAACAACAACGTGGCTTCTTGCCATGCTGATTCATCCATAGAAATTTTGGCGAATGTTACGTTAATACCTAAGAAGAGTCTTTATAATGACGTTCTCTTGTGTCATGTACAAATGATTGTATGACGTAGAGATTGTGAGAACAAGGGGAGTGAGATGAGTCGTAGCATTCCAATGCTGGAACAGACCAAGGTGCTTGAGGGAAAGGATTACCGTGAAGTCCTGCGTCGTGAAATGGATGCGGGAAAAATTCCCATCAGTCTTGGTAAAAATTGTCCTGTGAAATGTGAGTTTTGTTATGAAATTGATCATTCGTACCGCGAAACGTTAGACCCTCCGAAGACAACCCAAGACGATTGGGAATTCATTATGAATTACCTTAATAGTAAGCCGACTGATCCAATGCAGTATTGGTGTCTTGGTGGGAACGAATACATGGAATGGACTGATCTTTTCCTGCATCCTAAGGCAATGGAATGGGTAGAAGATTTCTTGAAATATACTGATAAGAGTATTCAGTTTTTTACTGTAGGATTTGTTCATGTGCCGAAAATTCATCAGTTAGCTGAACAATATCCTGGACGGATCAACTTTGAACTTTCTGTGATTACCCTCGGAGAATATCGCCAACAACTCATGCCTCATGCGCCATCTTTTAAACATCTTATGAAGGTCTTGGATGGCCCCGCTGTTTCTTCGGCAAATTTTTATTCTTTTGATGAACACACCATGTCCAAGGATGCTGAGACGATTTCGAAAATTAATCAGAAATGTGTCTTATGGATGGGATGTCTGACACCTGTTCGAGGGTTGAAAGACTCGACGGCTAATCTTATGAGACAAGGGCGGCAATTTCTCGGAGTAGAAGCTGAACGTATCTATGATGCGGGACTTCCAAACCTGACGACGATACATACCGAGGCGTATGTAACGGCTTTTCTTAATCGAAAGCGCATTGTGAGTCTTTTTGATTCGCTTGAACTTGAAAAGAAAGATTCGGTGGTGATGGCAGGGAGTGTCTATAAAATTCTGAATATTTTTCGAAAGAAGCGCGCCAAGTATTTGTATGTACCCAATGCCATGCTTGGAGGTGACTCCGATTGTACGGTTCTGCTGACATTTGAAGATATTGCCAAACGATTAACCCATGAAAAGACCATTCATATTCCCAAGTCAGTCATGGAATCAGGCCGTGGGGGAAATATGGATATCACAGGTGTGACTCTTGAGGAGTTTGTCAAAAAGACGCAAGTTAAAGTGAAGGTCTTGCACAAGATAAATACAAAGTTTGCCAATACGCGTCTCTACCGTAGCGGTTCTCTGAAAAACTATGTTGAAGATTACGTTAAAAATCCTTTAGCGCAGTCCTACGAAACTTTGCCGCTTTCTGCTTAATTCGGTATGATGGACGTGAATTGAATGTTTCTCCATCACTGACATGTAACCTATGCGGTTACTTTTCCCTTCTCTTCTCTGTCCAAGATGGACTTAATTAACCGATCGCTTCCTTTCTATCAAGCCGATGTGTTTACAGATGTGGCCTTTGGTGGAAACCCGGTCGCTGTCTTCCCTCAAGCCCCTGACCTCTCGAACGCAGAATTTCAACAAATCGCACGTGAGATGAATCTATCTGAAACTGTATTTGTTCGACCTCCCACTCAATCAGATGCACATTTCAAACTTCGCATTTTTACACCAACTCATGAAATTCCATTTGCTGGTCATCCGGTGATCGGGACCTGCTACGTGTTGGGGATGCTAAAACACCTGACAATGGAAGCGCCGATTACTCGAGTACGATACGAATGCAATATAGGTGTGTTTTCGGCGGAGCTCTATGTTCTCGGTGGGGAGATTGATCGAGTCGAAATGTCTCAACCTCAACCGCAGTTTATTGAAGTCGTTGAACGAGTCGAAGATCATTTTGATATTGCGCAGGCATTAGGTATTAAAAATACATCGATTTGCTCTCAACAGTTTCCAGTTGAAGTCGTATCAACAGGTTTGCCGGTCATGATTGTTCCCATACGGACATTAACGGCTGTGAAGTCTATTGTGCCTGAACATGGCGCCATTCTCGACATTTGTCATCGTGTTGGAGCCAACGGCATGATGGTCTTTAGTACGATGACAGTTGAAGATGCATCTTCAGTGCATACTCGAATGTTTGCGCGACCGATTGGTATCGACGAAGATCCTGCAACCGGCAGTGCAAGTGGTGCGCTTGGGGCATATTTAGTCAAAAATGGTGTGGTGGAGGTTAGACCCACAACAGAAATTGTTGCAGAACAAGGCTATGAGATCGAACGACCTTCACGAATCCTGATTCATGTGTATTCAGACGACGACATGATTCAGTCGGTCAGAGTCGGAGGGCAAGTGGTGATGGTGGCGGAAGGAAAGATGGTGTATTGATCAAGTCTGTTGGAGTGTAGAATACTTCCCTCTTTTCTCCCTCTTGTCAGTTTATAGATTCTAGTACTATTTCTGAGCATTACGGTAGGAACTTAGCGATAAATTCTGCCAAAAGTGGAACAGCCAAAATGTTCTATTAGCCGACATAAAATAAGGCTAATGTCGTATAAAACTATTGTTATCGAAATGGATACGTTGCTGTATCTCTTTAGATACCTCTCTCAGGTCTGACAACACAAGTCCTTTAGTCTAACCTTTCCGAACCTTTCTCCTTAAAATACTATTTATTCTAGTCACTTAGCACTGACTTACTTGGTTACGACAAAGCTGGTGGAGCAGTAGGTTTGTCTTTTGCAGTCTGATATGAGAAGGAAATAAAAAACCAATAATGAGTCAAAAGTTTACATGTAAGTGGCAGTACCAAAATAGAGTTGAGACCTTTTTGATGATCGAAAAGAAGATGCAAGTATGACATGAATAATCGTTGTATGAGGATTACGTTGGAAAAATCTAAGGTGTAATGAGCTTCAAATCAGATCTGGGGATTTCGATGTAATAAT
>JBMYWX010000078.1:0-12119 GCA_049607825.1 Nitrospirales bacterium | reverse complement strand
CATGGTTTATGGGCTGGATAGCGGTGAACGCTGGGTAATGGTTATTAATTAAGTCGAGAATAGGTATCGTTTAACTAGAATAATATCTACTTATACTCTTTTGGCTTTGAACTTTCTGAGCACACAGTGCGACACACAAGTATACCATTGCAATCATCCGTTGAACCTTTTAATCGTGCGGCACGACGCACCCGTATAAAGTGGACATGATCTTTCAGTGATCTGTGGCCGGGAAGCTAATGATTTTCCGGACGACATGTTTAGACTTGCAAATGCAACATGGTCAGAATACTTGTTTAAGCGCCAGATCCTGAATATTTGTTCGTAGGTGCGAGTGACGCAAATAGGCATCAAATTTTTGTCGTAGGGGTATCACGGACCTTGTCTCACCTAACGATGTGATAGGGGCAAATGCAGAACGATTAGGAGTCTAAGTCATAACAAACTCTAGTCGTGTGCGTAACAGCATCTACCTGAATTGATACTCTATTCATTCGTTTGTTTTTCTAAAAACATAAGGAGGTCGCCATGGATCTTTCATATCATTCACGAAGCACGGGATGTCGTCTCGCTGTTAGTAGGGTTGTGAAGCCGAGAGTCGTGAGCATGAAAACAGTCGTGTTGTGCGTCATGATGGTTATCACAAGTTCTACCTCAGTGCATGCAGCAAGTTGTACAGGATTTGGAGGGGTGCTCAAAGGTACGTGGGAACAGGTCTATAAAGTCGCGCATCCTATTGGAAAACAGGCGCTAACGCTTATACCGATCGTGGGTCAAAACAAGGCGGCGGTGGAGGCCATTTCCCAAGCGTCGTCCAAGTTTCACAATTTTGTGTTTAATGGCAATCGTCAATCATGGGCGACTGTAGGAGCCAGAGAGCTTCCGGTGCTCGATGAGCAAATCAGGCAGTTTGGCCGGCTGGTAAAAGCCGGTGTTGGAGGAGCCCGAGTGTATACCACCGCAGGGCTGTTTTGGGATAAGGTCGTGATAGAGATTGAAAAGCTTGATGGAAAGGCGAAAACCGAAGTCATTATCTGTACGTGGGATATGGAATCGGGGGCAAAGAACAATTATACCGAGTATATGTTTCCTAACGGAAAGAAGCTCAGTAAGAAAAAATTTGTCATAAATAATGTTCATGGAAAGTCAATCTCGATCAAACTGCGTAATCGCTCTGTAGCGAATACGTTTAAATACAGCATCAAATCAAGAGGTTTTTTAGACCTTAATAAGCAAAAGGCACGAGGGAAAAGGCATGGCGCTGTGAACACGAACTCAAAATCTAAAAAACATCACAAGAAGTTCAGGAAAAGGCGAGCTCGCTAGTATCAATTTCCCAGAACAACTTATACGGTGCAGCGCGATATTGAGTACAGTCCCATGAGGGCCAAATTTGTCATATGAACATGAAGAAGAGCGATGGTCGAGTTGTGCGAAGCAGGAATGTGGAAAAGCCTTCATCACAATATAGCTGGGAGATGTCTTAGTGGTGGCAAGCGGTGTATAACTAACAAGTCAGACCTATTTAATTTTAGAGGGAGAAGAAACGATGAAGCAGACGGCCGTAGTATTCATAACAGTCATCATGTGTTTTATGTTTGCATTTCCGGTATTTGGTGGAAGTTGGACTGCCAGTTCAGATGCACAAGGCAATTGGTATGTCCGCAATGGAAGACTTGATACTCCGAGCACGGTAAAAATAGACACGGCAAATGAAAGAGGTGCCAAGAAATTAGCCAAGAAACTGAATAAGGCGGCGAAAAAGGCAGGAAAAAAAGAGGGGAAAGGGTTCAAAGATGATGGCGATTGTCCTCCTGGTTTGCGGTGCTAGTGACTGAGTCATCGATAGCGGTTACAAGGTTTCTGGATTATCATCATTTCTAGAGGCAATTCATATGAGTTCTTTTTTGAATAGGAGAATTAAAGCATGAAACATATTTCACTTATAGTGTGTATGGCAGCTGTTATGCTCACCGGTATGATTGGCTTGGCACATGCTGAGTGGGAAGCCAAACACGACAAATTCATTAATTCTTGGGTCGTGACTGATGGAAATCAGCAGTTTCGAGCGGCTAACGAAAAAACGGCAAAGAAACAAGCAAAGGCTATCAATAAGGCCGAGAAGAAAAAGGCTAAAAAAGAGGGAAAAGGATTTAAAGACGACGGTGATTGTCCACCCGGTCTTCGTTGCTAAAAAAGAATTGGCACTGGCATTCTCTCTCTAAGGTAGAGAGGGAGTGCTTAGTTGCGTGTGTTTTACTGTGTGCTTGAAGTAGGAATCTCGGCTTATTGTCTTAGCATTGAGTCATACAGCCATCATTGCGTTACAAACGCAATGATGGCTGTTGTGAGGTGAGGTTTACATTCCAGCGTACCCCTCACAACGTATAAATTTGTAAGTTTACTGGAGAGAGACTTCTTTTCATCCTGATGTTGCGTGACTCACTCGAGCGAAGGTAACGTGTTACCAGATATTTCCTGCTCCAGGGGTATAGGATGAGGACACCACACTATTGGTGATCACCGTGTCTGCCTGTATGACTCCATTGAATTTCGATTGCCCAGAATTAACCGTCACTAGGCTACTAGAAACTTCTACTGAACTGGCATTGAGCTTGATCTTGGCTGAGCTATTGATCGTGATACCCGCATTGCCAACATGGACGGCTGACTCTAGTTTAGTGAGTCGATTCTGGAGAGTATGCACGAGTCTTTGAAGATCCTGTACCTGTTTATCTAATTGCTGCACGGACTTTCCAGGCGAATGGGTCTTCGTGCTTTTTTTCAATGGGCGACGTATCACTGTTTTTCGTTTTGTGATGGATTTTGCCGGTCTTGCTCGTTTCACGGCACGGGATCTTACCCCACTTTCGGTACTGACCGCTTCAAGCCCTTTCCCATCTGGCAACAATAATTGAACGACAGACTCAGCTCCTTCGGTTGTGAGGCGAATAGCAGGCTCGCTGATGATTTCCTCATGGTGGATGCCGGTTGCATCGAGTAACAAAGCATCTCGTCGCTCGCCAGGAATCAGTCGAAGCCACGGTTCCGCGGCCTCGACCTGATAGGTGCCTGGTTGAATTACAACATCGCTGCCATCTGCAATCGTGAAATGAGCGGGATTCGCGATCGTGACACTTAGATTTGAGGTATTCGTGTCACTTGCTCCGACCGGGGGAGCAACAACGAGCAATAGGAGGGTCATGAGCGTAAATATGAAATTTTGTTGAACAGTCATGATCCCCCCTATTGTTAATCAAATGTTGTTGTTAGGGTTGTGACGGTCTACCGGTTCCACTCGTCGCAGACGATGCGAAGACTATCGATATACGTGCCATATTTCCCTCGTAATGCTTTTCCGACTTTAGCTCGTGGGCAAATGGTTCGACTATCTCGGGCATCAGGATTAGAGGAAATAAAAGTCGAATCATCAAAAAGACCCTTTCGAGGTCCGAGGAACACGGCGTCTGCCGCTCTTCCTCTGCGCTGCTTGTTAGCCGGATCCCAATTAAAGCAACCCATAGATATCATTTCAATAAAAGAACCTGCTCGGGCAGATCCCGATCCCATGACCTGCCCTTCGGGGCAGCGGCGAAATTTCACTTTGCCGCCTTTCCCACCTACAGTCTTGGAGGTAAATTCCGTACCCAGCTGCCCATTAGAATTGATACGTTGACAAATTACACCTAGAGCATCGACCCAGGTGCCGGCTTTCCCTAAAATTCCCACAATCACGCCGCGAGAGCCGCAGTCCAGGTTGAAGGATCGTTTTCCTCCTGATCCGCCATACATAGGAGAAACAAACTCGGTGCGTCGAGCCTCTCTTTGAGCAGCCATGAGTGTTTTCAATCGCTTCCGACTCAGAGGAAACGATCGACCTCGGGATCGTAGGCCGCTATAGGTTCCTACCGTCTCGTACTTCTGACCATTAGGAAGGATGAGCACGATATGGTGCGAGTCAGGGGTTTCTCCCGTGTCGGACAACGCCATGGGTGCTTTCACAGATTCCTCGTGGTTCCCAACTTGGGCTTCTACCAGCAAGGCATCAACTGCCGTGCCTCCGCTGGGAGTAATCCTTAACCACTCTTCAGTCGGTTCCAGATCATACATTCCCTCCTTGAGCACGATATCACTGCCCTCTGTCGTGATCACGTGTACGGCCTTGTCTAAGGTAATAGTCGTATCGGCATGAGCCGTCCCAGGAGCCAACCATAAAAACGATAATAACGTCGCAACTATGAATGAAAAAAGAAATTGGTTTCGCATTGCTATCCCTCCTTTACTATCTCTATAAGAAGATCTCAATAAATCTATCATTTTTCTATTTCATTAATTTCTACAATCAGGCTTAGTCGTGATCTATAAGCCTATTTATCCCAGAAATCGCAGACAAATTGTGTGCTGTCGATATAAATGCCATACCTTCCTCGAAATGCTTTTCCAACCTTTCCAGTTGGGCAGGAAAACACACTATTTCTCGCTGTCCCCCCACGCATTGACGACGACGTCAGTCCAGCAATCATGGGACATATACGATCCGTACCTCTACAGCTTGTGCGTGAAATGGGAGTGGCTCTGCGTGATGGATTCCAGCGACCGCAATACAACTGGATTCCATTCACAAACTGTCCGGAAAACACTTTAACCCCTTCGACCACATGCCCATTTCTACATCGTGCATGCCGAGCACTCCCGCCACTCCCTCCAACTGGCCCTTTTGTGAATTCGTCTCCCAATTGTCCCGATTGTGGGTTGACTCGTTGGCAGATAATGCCCAGTGCATCTAACCATGATCCGGCTTTAGAAATGCCACCCACCAAGACCGCCTCGTTACCACAGTCCAGATTATATGAACGATTACCGCCCGTGCCACCCATGCGAGGAGTTTTATATTCGGTCTTCTGAGCTTTCTTTTTTTTCTTTGACAGCGCGATAATCTGTTGCATCTTGGCTCGAGTGAGTTTTCTAGACCCGGCTCTTGATCGGATACCACTGTAGGAGCCGTGTACCGCGAGGCTTTGGCCATCGGGCAATAAGAGCACGAGGTGATGGGAGTCGGCTTCGACTCCGGGCACTGACAGGGCCAACGGATTAGTCAGCTTTTCGTTGTGTTTCTCCACCTGTGCGTCAAGCAAATGCGCATCTACGGCGTTCCCACTGCTTGGAGTAATCCGCAACCACTCTTGTGCCGGTTCTAGGACATAGTCGCCCACATCAAGCACGAGATCACTCCCTTCCGCCGTGGTGACATGCACGGCTCTATCGACTGTGACAGGTGTAGCGCCGAAGGTGGTGCTCATTGAAAACATAAATAATGATAGAGCTGCCGATGTTTGTATGAACATTTTTGAGAGTCTCTGTCTTTTCATGAAGGGACCTCCAATAGACATAAGAAAAGTGTACCGTTCTTGTTTATCTTAGATTGTCAATAATAGACTTTTGAGTGTTATGCATTGCTTCCATTAATTTCGACTGGGCGTGTATTATTTGAGTTTGTTTCTATAGTGCATTTTGGTATGTAGTTTCCGCCCGTTGAATTTCGGCCTCTAGTCTTTTCCTACTTTCTTCGTTCTTATCGTGCGCGAAAGGACTTGATTTCTCGAAGCGTTTATTAGAACCCTACCGGCTTAGGAATACCCCCGCCAACGCACGTCCCATTGATGACAGGATTAGCGGGAGGACCAAGAGGCGGTGCAAATCCTGGCACTGGACCAGATCCCATGACGTTACTTACCATACAGCCGGCCATGCAGGTGGCGAATCTCTTACTCAGGTCCGTGGCGAACCCATTCACAGCATTCTTTACCTTTTGATGTTTTGCAACCTTGCCTAATCGGGATAAAACCTTCTGTGCCAATACTGGTGGTGTCATAGCACCAGATCCAGATGAGACAAGTGAACCAAGTGGAACTGGGATATTTGGCGTGGGCGGTGCTTTGGGTCCCGGCCACATGGCGAATGCTGGGTAGAAAGGTAAGCCGGGAATGGTCGTTCTCTGAGACCATTGCTTCCACGACTCATTGAATGCTTTGTCCCAGGCGATAGCAATGTCCTTTGACGCACCTGCTTTTTCTAATGCCATTTGAATCTTTTTTTGGAATCGGTACCGACTTAAGAGTACGCCTGGTGTTCCAATGGCAGAAGGCCCAGTGATTTTGCATCTTTTGGCATCGATATAGGCCTTGCGTAACCATTCGCGAACTTCTTGAACCGCGGCCGCACTGGCGGCACGACTCAGCCTGGTCCATTGTCCCGCCCCACCGGTTACCGTTCGCTGGGCTTTCTGAATTCTACTCCTTATATTTGATGCAGCTTTTCTGGCTGTTTTCTCAACGTAACGTTTGGTCTTCAGTGCCGCGTTCTGTAGTTTTTTCCTGTCTGGCTTTAATGCCTTTTGAAATTTCTTGACAATCTTTCTTGATTTTTTGCCTGCACTGGACTTGGCTTTCTTGTACGCCTGCTTGGCCTTCTTCTTGACGTTGTGAAAGGTGTTTTTTAAGAACCCACGATGGCGGATTCCGCTATAGGTCCCGGTTGCGTCTAGGCTTTGTCCGCCAGGTAGGAGGAGTGTGACATGGTGGAGATCGGATTCTTCTTCGGTTTCTCCGGGCACAGATAGACCCATCGAATGTTCGAGCTCCAGCTTATGGGTCCCGTTCATAGCTTCAATAAGGACGGCGTCATGTCGTTCGCCAGACATGAGGCGAATCCATTCTTCCGCTGGCTCGATTGTATACGTGCCGACTTCTACTCGAAGATCACTCCCGTCTGGAGCCAGAAAGTGGACCGGTGTTTCAAGTTCGATCGTGGTCAGATGGTCTGATATAGCCGCGAGAGAATGAGTAATGAATAGTCCGTATACAATCAAAAATACCAAGAGCGTCTGTATCTTTTTCATTATGGTCTTTCCTTACATATTTTTAATAATGGCCTTTTGCATTTCATTCATCGTCTTCATCGTTTTCGACAATGCCTGCTGTGCTTGATTGAACCGAGTTGCTACCTTCTGCAACTCATAGTTCAGTTTCTTGTTGGCATCATCTAGGTTTTTCAATTCTTGTTTCAGGCGTTCTTTGGCCTGTTTGGGTAGATTCTTATTTTTAAGTTTCTGAAGGAGTTGTTGTTTTTTCTTGTTGGCCTTCTTGAGCTTATCGTGAAAGTGTTTTTTATCTCGATTCGCTTCTTTAATTGATTGCTTCATCGTTTCCAGCATAATTTTGTGAGCTGATATCCTTGCTCCCAATTCCACCTGTCTCTTGGCCTTACTGGCTGCAGCTTTAGTTTTAGATGTCGCTTTCTTTGTAGAAGACCTGGCTTTTTTGTAGGCCTGTTGGGCTCGTTTTTTGATATTCTTTGCAACTTTACCAAATAACCCTCTCGGTCGAATGCCGCTATAGGTTCCAGTGGCTTCCAGCGTCTTCCCATCAGGAAGCAGAAGGAGAATATGATGGAGGTCGCTATGACCATCTTCTGTATCTGGTACAGACAGGGCTAAGGCATCAGCGAGTTCTAACTCGTGTGTGCCCTTCTTGGCTTCGATGAGTAGAGCATCTTGTCGCTCTTCTGGGACCAATCGAATCCAGTCTTCAGCTGCTTCGACAGAAAAGATATGTGATTCTGTGACCAGTGGGCTGCCATCAGGTGCCAGAAAATGCACGGGAGTTTCGACGTCAATGCTGGTGAGTGGGTTAGCGATTGTCGCTTGCGTTTGGACGGGAGTCCCGAGCCAGAGACAGAGTGACATCATGATGGGGGTAATAATTCGCAAGGAGTTCATCATTGGTTCCTTTCAGATTATCTGCGAGATCGTGACTTCTCCGCTTCGTTGAGGATTTCTTTCACAAACCTTTCCTTTTTTTCGATGACTTCGAAAAATGGGTCCTGGCATATTGCAGTCCTAAGCGGCCATTGTCTCGATTGTAGAGATAAAGTGTATCGGATTTAGATTTTCCTTTGCTATCCCAGTCTGCGATGCGGCTAGCTCGTGGCTCATTCGCACCATGATTTTATTTCCATGAAATTAAGTAATTATACTCAATAATTGAAATCTTACCTTATGAGTAATTCTTCCCAGAGATGGTTGTTGTTTTTTCAACCAGATTCAAGAAACTTTTGGGCCTAAACAAATGGGAAGTTTTTCTGTTTTTGTTTGATATTCAGTTCGTCGAAAACAGTCTGCAAAAGGTTCACGAGTTTAAGACGGAGTCTTCCACATTTTTCTTCTTGGTCTAGGTGATTGGAAACAGAACGAGGGTGATATAGATGTTTATAAACTACGAGACTTTTCTACGATTGGGGAGAGGAGTGAGAAGTGTGGTTAGGGCTAGTGGCCTATGAAGTTAGGACAGGAGGTACGACGGACGTATTTCTGAGAGTCTATTGTAAGAGTTTCGTCATTATCTCAGTTCGAACATGTCAAATAGTGATGCTTCCTGTTCTATAAGCAATCAACGTCTCTACTCTAGGGGGAGCTCTTCCTATCGTCGCGGGAAAAACTTCTTTTGTGTACGTGTTCGGGAACGTTGAAAAAACTTAGACTTACTTGGGCAAGGCGTACCTGCATCAACCCAAGGATCGACTTTGCTGAACCATGCATTCAGATTATCGGGAACTGGAACTTCGAGATCGTTGCCAAATGGGGTCATTCCATCACTCACGGCCCAGAGGATTCGTGGATCTTCATGAAAGTGATGATCGAATTGGTCATGATCAAATGGTGGTTCCGTCACGCCATCTTTATTTTTAAATGGTCCTGTGACCTTATGACAGACTTGGCTGGCATTCCAGTCCTTCCAATTAATGTTTTGTGCAGCGAATGGAGAAAACCATTCGTTTTGTACGTTTGGTGCGCTGTGACAGGTTCCACAAAATGAGGGATTATGTGGTCTGGCCTCTGGATCTTCATCATAAGGGTAATTTTCTATGCCAAGACGATATTGATGCATCTCAACAATTGCCTCGTGATCACCAAGGGAGTGGCAGGTCGTACATCGTTCATGCGAAAAAATGGGATGTAGGACTGACGCGTAATAACTGATTGGTTTGGCATAGATTTTTGTTGCGGCAGATTCCCATGTTTTCTTGCCCTTCGTCACGATGACCTTTACGCTTTTTGGCCATGTTTTGGATCGGACGTTGGAAAGGGTGACCCTTGTCAAAAGGGTTCCACCTTTGCCAAATGTTAATCGAGAGATTTGTGCTTCTTTTCCATTGACTGTCAGTTTGATACAACATTGTTTTTTCTTGACGAGATTCTGAAGGTCGACAACTTTACTAGGAATGAACGATGGTTGCAGCGCAGATTTTTCCCAGTATCCAGCCCACGTAAAGGTAAATGTGCCAGTATCGTGGGTATCGTTTACTGGAAGTCGCCAGGTGGTCTTGACTTTCCTCCCTTGGTACGATTTTTTAGCTCCGCTGTATTTGACCGATGCGGAGGATAATGTCAGTTTTGGGAGAAGAGAGATGACCTGTTTTCTCATGGCGAGATGGCGTGTGATTTTGGTGTGAGGTACCTGTGATCGTTGAGCTGCTCGAGACTGGACTCTGCTTTGAGACCCTCGAGCTTCCCAACGCTTGCCGTTCGGCAAGAGCAAAGTGATGATGTAATCATCTTCTTGATCCGAAAGCGACAGCGCGATTGGTTTTGTGACTGACTCTTTGTGATCCGTTGGGTTCGCATCGATGAGTAGGGATTCATCAGCGGTCCCTTCCTCGGCAATCAAGCGGATCCCCCCCTTTTCGGCATAGATCTCATAGGCCCCTGGTAAGACAACCACGTCTTCCTCTGCTGGTGTGAGAAAGTGTGCGGCTTTGTCTATTTCCACAATCGTGGGTTCCTGTTTCACGAGATTGGTGGGCTGCGGTGTGGTACAGGCATACAGCAGCAGCAACAATCCCAGCGAACTCATGAACAGCATGAACGACTGTGGCTTTGACATTAGGCCTCCTCCCTTAGACAGATTGCATGGTGTTGTTGCTTAGGCGTTGAGAACACGGTAATTGCTATGGAATGTGAATATTCCACAGCTATGTATTAGAAATATCATGTTCATGCCTATTTTGGCCATTCATTCTGTCCATATTAGGTCGACTGCGTTGCTAAGGTTTCATTGAGTAAGATGAGGCCATCACTGGATGGGGGTTGGCTCAAGTGCCCCTCCTCACAACGCTAGGAGGGGCACTTGTCAGTACTGATAGCATGACCGGATTATCTTCTTGAACGAGACCTTTTTTGCTGTGTCGATGACTTCTTCGATTGTCTGTGCTGTCGTGTATTGAATTTTGGGAAATGTGTTGTAGCATTTGGAAGGCCTGGGCGAACATTATCACGAATGTACGGATACCGTTTATCGGATTGTAATTTCCCTTTTCTAAACCAGTCGGTGATGATACTGGCCTGTTGTTCACTATTATACGTGTTCCATTGTTTTCCAGATACATATTTATAGGCGCCACCGGGACTCCCGCCATTCTGGATCACGGAGAGTGTTTGATGAACAGCTGAATTGGACATGAATGGAATTCCATGCTGCCCCTGCCATACATGTCCGAGCTCATGTACTAACAAGCCCGCCCAGGTGCCAGTAAAATTCTCAAAGGCAGCGACTCCTACATTGACGGTATAAAAAGGAGGTGTATTGGTTGTCCAAGCCCGACTTCCGAAGCCGATGGTGTTCGTGACTTTGACCATATTCAGATTGATAGAATTCCCATAAACTGACTTGGCAATGGCAATCTCTGCCGGCTGCAACGGTCGAATTTTGGGAATGCTTGGGAGTGTGGTGATGGCTCCCTCAGAGCCAACGATGATACGTCCTGACTGAGTTGGCGACGTACCACCACTAGAAGAACTATTGGGTTTGCAGCTGATTTTGTAGAGCTTCACTCCTGATGGGTACGGGGCATGAGGTGCTGTGGGTGGGTCGATGTTGCCATTGTTCGAGAGGGCAACCCATTTCGTTCCCGATGCCTTAAATCCAAAAGGAAATTTCGGAACCATTTTTGTCACTTTGATCTTAATCTCTCTGGCTTTCTTATTTTGAACCCAAGCGACGTTATTTTTATTCACTGTCTTTGTTTGGCCAGCATTCATATGGACGGTGGATGTTTTATTTTGCCCATACCCATATTTCGCTTTGCATTCATTGGCCGCATACCCCGGGGATGTACTTAATGCAGCTATGGTTAAAACTGTCCCTAACGTTTTCAACAGTTTCATGGTGACGACTCCTTAGTGAATGATAGATGATAACTTTATATTCTGGGGTTATTGATGATTTATTCGTGTATCCTCGATGACTTTCTGTCATGTGACTTTCGGAGATGTTCAATGTTGCAATAAGTATTTCACATTCTGTGTAGGAAGTATGAACGTTCCCTTGGCTTGTTCGTGTTTTTCTACTCAGAGGAGAGAGAATATTGTCGCCCAGCTATTGCTTGTTACGTTTTTTAAGGAAAAGGAATTTGTGTGTATGTCTGTAGGTCGGATGCCGTGTTCAAAAGGTTCAGATAGGGTCTTGCTAGGGCAAAATTTGGTCACATCTGATCGCAGTTTAGAAGTAGAGAGTCGATGGGGCTTAATTGTTGAGGCGGGGGACCTGGAAATTTTTAACGAGGCAATATTGTCTTCGAAATCATAGACGGTCGAGAGCCTTATTGTTTCGAGATGGAGACGGTAAAATTGTGCCGGAAATTTGATGGAAAATGAAATAGCTTGTAAAAAAATAGCTACCTATTGCGCGCCCTTATTCAAAAGGAACAGGGCGCGCACGGAGTCTCCTTGTCTCAAGACAAATTTTCCAGATTACCTTCTTCGGCTACGGAGGAAAAACTTCGATTTTGTTGGACATGGTGTTCCAGCGTCGACCCAAGGATCGACTTTGCTAAACCAGGCATTCAGGTTATCTGGAAGAGGGACGGGGAGATCGTTGCCAAATGGCGTTAGTCCATCGCTGACAGCCCAGAGAATTCGTGGATCTTCATGAAAGTGATGATCAAACCTATCATGATTGAATGGTGGTTCGGTCACGCCATCTTTATTCTTGAAGGGGCCTGTCACTTTGTGACAAACCTGGCTAGCATTCCATCCCTTCCAGTTTATGCCCTGTGACGCAGAC
>JBMYWX010000077.1:0-12162 GCA_049607825.1 Nitrospirales bacterium | reverse complement strand
GTCATCGTGGGCTCACAAGGCATGGTGGATGCAAACATTCAGGCAGAGTCGATTGTGAGCAATGGACAGATTACGGGCAATGTGACTGCGCAAAAAACCATTCACCTTTCTTCATCAGCTGTGGTGAAGGGATCAGTCAAGACGCCTTACCTTTCCATGGAGGAAGGTGCAGTCTTAGAAACCGATTGGTCACTTTGGATTAATGGAGGCCGAATTCCTGGGAATATGTGGCAGGAACATTTTCAACGTGGAAGCATTTGTCATCCCTCTTGGTGGCCTTCTGAGGTTGCTAAGCCGATTATCCGCGGATGATTGGTTGCTGTGTGCATGTTCCTGACTTTCTTTTACCAAACCTTGCTAAAGAAATCGCCACTAAACTCCGACAACAGTTGCAGAACAGCATAGTGCGTATCTAACTAATCCAAAGGTTCAATAACAAGGAGGAGAATGAATCATGGCAATTGAATTGGATGAACGGGAAACAACGAATGGTCAATCGGCCGGATCTATGACCAACGGAGGAAGTTCCAGTTATAAAAACGGATCAACTGCGGCAGGGGTAAAAGGCGATGTCGTGGCGTTTATTGGCCCTGGCGTTGAGTTTAAAGGCGTGATTAGTTACCAGGGAAGTGTCCAGATTGACGGAAAGCTTGATGGTGAATTGCATACCGAAGGAACGCTCTTAGTTGGAGAGCAAGCTGTGATTACGGCAAAAATTAGTGCTGGTTCAGTCATTAGCCGTGGAGAGATTAAAGGGGATATTGTCGCCAAGGAAAAAATTCAGCTTTTGGCTACAGCAGTCATGGAAGGCTCGCTCAATACGCCTCAGCTGTCTATGGAAAATGGGGTCATATTAAATGGGATTATCGAAATGAAGCCAAACGGGGCGAAGAAATCTTACTGACCAATTAGATGGGGTGAACGTAATAGGCTGATCCTTACAGTTTCTACTGACTTACGAAAGGACCCTGCTGAGTCGCGTTGGTGACAATGCAGGCCATTCTTCAATCGCCGAGAGTTCTAAGTTGTCATAGCGTGAAGTGCGTTGGTCATTCTAGTGCTTAATCTTTTGGCCTCTGACGACACTCAATGCGTTAATGTATTTACGTCGGACCTAATTGTTGTATGACTCTCTGCCGCAAATAAGACGCATATATTGAAGTCTTAAACCGTTGAGTCATGTCGATTACATGTGTTCAAGTCTTTCTGTTAATGCAGAGTATGTTGAGGTACACTTCATGAAGTGTACCTTTCGTGGATTCGTAATAGGATGACACTTCAGTGCTGTGAATTCTTTTCTCACCTGTAGGTTGGCATGATTCACCTATTTCTGACATAAGCCGGTTCTTGTGGAATGTTCGAATCCCCACCTTTCCCTTCTCACTCGTCAACAAGAACTTTGACTGCAGAGAAAAGTCTGCAGTATAGTTTTCCCCAAAAAGAGCATTTCGTCGAATCGTTTATCCCCCTTCAAACATCTTCTAGAGTTATAGAACCATGCCATTGTATCTTGTTATTTGGATTCATCTTGTCGCCGCAATCACCTTTATTGGTGGATTGATCTATCTTCAACTTGTGTTGAAGCCAGTCCTTCAGTCTCATGGAGCCAATGCCGAAGTATCCGAAATTTTCAGAATAGCTGGGCAACGATTTAGGACAGTGACGTGGATGAGTCTGATTGCTCTTATATTGACGGGGGCATTCAATATGTTGAGTGAGGGAGGGTCGGCCAGAATTGAAACAATGTGGGGCGTGGTGCTGATGCTAAAGTTGTTTTTGTTTGCGATTGCCTTTGCCTTGGTGCTTATCCATGATTTTGTGATAGACCCGTATGCTCCGTCCTCACAACTTTCTTCCAAAACTCCCAATGCTTCACATACGCTTCGACGAGCTTCTCTTGTTCAGCAATCAATTCTTGTTCTTTCACTTATTATTCTACTAGTCGCTACCTACCTCACGGCCATGTAAAGAGTCTGCTATGTGTCATTGCAGGCGATTTTCTCTGCAAGCTATATCAGCAGATTGATTTGGTACGAATATGAGAAAATATATTTCAGCAATCACCTTTTGGCTCTTGCCGGGATTTCTGTTCTTAGGGTGTACTGTAAAAATAGAGCCTGTTGACCGAGTCGACTCAACAATCGTTTATACACAACAAGCTCAGCGTACAATTTCTTTTCAAAATATTGGAGTGATGTTAAGGGAGAGTGACCCAAAACTGTGGGTTATTCAACCTGACCAAGTTATAGGCCAAGAGTCAACTCCTATTATATTTAAGATTCTAAAAGGAGTGGAGAAAGGAACGGAAATTATCGTTCCAGCTTGCTATCCATTATTTTCTGGTATGGATCCAAGATGCGGGAAATGTTATGTCGCAGCATCAGTTCTCTGCGGCGCTTCTTTTATTGGAGGCGCAACGATTGGAGGAGTAATAGGGGCTTTTTCTTCCGAAGACTTTGAATCCAGATCCGCACAAGAGGTAACGTTAAAAACGGCCTTTGTAGCTGAACGCATCTATGAAGGGATACGTGATCAGTTAGTAAATCAAAATTTGTCATCTGTAGTTAGGCAGAAGAATACAAATTCTCCAGATTCTATTATATCCCATTTTCTCTGATTCTTCTGATCTCTTATTGCTTATGAAAGTTCGTCCAACCTTAACGGACTTACAAGGAAATCTTTTAGCGATCCAAGAAATTACGGTCGTTCGTGGACCTTACACATATGAAGAGTGGGCACGTGATAATGGGAAACTACTAAAAGATGCTTTAGCTTCCAGCTATAAAGCGTTGGCGAAACGAATAGATGATGAGTTAATGGAAGGCTTTCATTTAGAATCATTGAATCAGTCTCGGTAAACTAAATTTTTTTAAAACGGTGTCTTACCTGCTCGAAGCTTTTCGAGTGCATCCTTCACAAACTGGGCATCTGGGCTAGCGGGATCAAGGTTTTTAAAGGCCAGGGCCCAGGCCTCTTCGGTTTCTCTTGTTCGTTTGAGATACCATAAGGCTAAGCCACGGTACCAATTGACCCCGGGTTCATTGGGGCGGTCGATCAGTACTTTATCAAAATACTTGAGAGCCGTATTGAACATTTCCGGATCATCAAATTTTCTTGATTCTATTAATATGACTCCCAGGTTATAGGCTGCCTCATTATTACGAGGTTGTAGCTCCAAAACCTTGGTCCACGCTTTTTGTGCTTCTTCAAAGCGATTAAGAACTTGATAGGATCGTCCTGCCATAATTTGACCTTCTAGGTCGTCGGGGTTTTTGCTCAAACGTTTCTCCAGCTTGGCCACCATCTCCAATGGGTTTGGTCCATTGCCGCCTCCTGGTGTTTGCGCTTGAGCTGCTGTGAGTTTTTCCAACGCTTGGACTTGGACCCATAAATACGTTCCCAAGGATGAAAGTATAACGACGACCGCACATAACGTGGCTGGAATCCACAACCTTTTTCCGGTTGAATTGGGTTGAGCTGATGTCGCTTGATCGGCGGAGTCTTTCTCTAGTGACTCGAGCCGGTCAAGGACTTGAAGTAACCGATGTTCATCTGTGGCCTTGAGTCGAGCGTGATCCTCTGGTTCCATGCGTGTTTGTGCAAGCTCGACATCAAGCTCTTGGAGTGAACGGACCAAGGTTTCCCGTTCCACTGATAAATCAGCGAGTTCTTGGGTTTGGTCATTGTTGTGAAAGGGGGAAAATGGATTGGGGTCTTTTCTCCAAAATGGTGATGTAATAGCCGCAAGGACGAGGATAAGGATGATCGTAACTGGGATGAGTAACATATTGTGTGGCGGGTAACGTGGCTCTAGGGTTGTAGTTCTCGCTCAATTCTCTTTCGAGCTTCCATGTCGAGAGGCGGTGGTTGATCTTGTGGCTCCGGGGAGGGAGGTTTGACCCACAAGTGCACTTCTTTGTAGAGGAAAAATCCACCAACAAGCAGCAAGAGAAACGGGGCGATCCAAATAAGCCAGTTTAACCCGTGCTTAGGCGGTTGCATTAAAATATAGTCGCCGTAACGGCTAAGGAAATATGCGTGAATTTCTTCCGGCGAATGGCCCAATTTCAATCGATCCCGAATCGCACCCCGCATCTGTACGGCTAAGGGGGCTCCAGATTCCCAGATATTTTCAGTTTGACAGACCGTGCACCGTAGCGTCTTTGCAATTTCCCTGACTTGCACATCGAGTTCGGTTTCGTCCACCACCTTAGCCTGTGCTAGGCACGGAAAAGTCAGAGCGAGAGTGAGGAAAAGTAGAAGAACGTGTCTGGTCATGTCGACGATGGTGTATCAGTCAGGAGTGGGGCAATCACCTGTTCTGTGAGGTTGGTGTAGACTTGTCCCACAATTGGACCAACCCATTTGTGCCGGATGATTCCCTGCTGATCGATGACAAATGTTTCTGGGACGCCGTAGACGCCATAATCAATGGCTAAGGCGCCTTTGAGATCGCGAACATGTTGAAATGTTGAACCATATTTTTTTAGGTATTGTTGGGCATCAGGAAGCTCATCTTGGTAATTGATTCCAAGCATGACAAAGTCAGGGTGATCTTTGAATTGTTGATGAAGACGGAGAATATCCTTGTGCTCCACTTTACATTCATAGCACCATGAAGCCCAGAAGTTGAGTAAGACCACTTTTCCTTTATATTGATCAAGTGAAATCGTTTTTCCTGATTCGACATCTGGTCCAGTAAATGTTGGTGCCGTCGTTCCAATCAGAACAGTGGGAATACTTCGAGGATCACCCCAGAGTCCTTGATAGAAAAGTGCGAATAGGGCCAGTAATACAATGACTAATGTAATTTGGGTGCCGCGATTCATTCTTCTCGTCTTCGTGGTCGAAAAATATTAAGCAAAACTCCTAATCCCATAATACCACCCCCACCCCAAACCCAGAGGATGAGCGGGTTAATGACACCACGTGCAACCGCGACTCCTTCTGCTGACACATCAGGCATCGTTAGAAAAATATGGCCCATATTAATGGCATGAATCGCAGACTCTGTCGTGGGGCTTTGCGACGCGTCGTAGACACGTTTTTGTGGTCGAAGTTTGGTGATAATTTCATTGTCTTGTGTGACTTCAAAGACCCCTTCTTGGGCTTTCCAATTTGTCCATTTAACTTCATGGATGTTGAGAAGCTTCATCTCATAATCTGCGATGGAAAAGGTATCTCCCACTTTCATGGAGACGACTTTTTCTGTTTGATAGATCGTTGAGGCTATAATCCCAACGACGAGAACTAATACACCAATGTGGGTGATAAGGCTTGAGTATCGACGTTGATTGGCTGAAAAGGCTTTCAGAAATCCTTTGAACAGATTGACGTGCTCGCGATTAGCGTAGAGTTGGGAAATTTTCCCAAAGTCCATGAATATAGC
This sequence comes from Nitrospirales bacterium, assembly GCA_049607825.1. GTDB lineage: Bacteria > Nitrospirota > Nitrospiria > Nitrospirales > UBA8639 > JAGQKC01. Next base: position 6,773 of record JBMYWX010000077.1, on the reverse strand, counting down.
AGAGCCTGAAAACCCAACGACAAACCCACCCGCTAGCGCATAGAGGCTATGAATCCCTGTAATGAGCAAGAGGATAACAGTGACGAATCCTACAATGACCGGAACAAGAAAGTTTTTCTTTAAATTGCTGACAGATGCTTTTCTCCATGAGATGTAGGGGCCAACTCCCATGAGAAAGAGCAGTCCAAGCGCAATGGGCATAAAGACCGCGTTGTAGTAAGGAGGACCAACCGTGACTTTTCCTCCTTGAAAAGTTTCAACCATCAGAGGATACAGCGTTCCAAGGAACACCGTGGCGGCCGCGACCAAGAAAAACAAGTTATTAAAGAGAAAGACAGATTCTCGAGAAATAAACGAATCCATCTCTATCTGACTCTTGAGTTTCTTGGACTGAATAATCAATGCCCCAAAGGCCGTGCCAATAATCGTGGTGATAAAAATCAGAATATAGAGACCTCGTTCAGGGTCTGTGGCAAAGGTGTGGACAGAAGTTAATACGCCACTTCTTACGAGGAAAGTGCCAATGAGAGAGAGAGAAAAGGTTACGATGATCAGGAGTAAGTTCCAGACCTTAAACATTTTCCGTTTTTCTTGAACCAGGACCGAATGTAGGTAGGCTGTCCCAACAAGCCATGGCATAAATGACGCATTTTCGACGGGGTCCCAGCCCCAATAGCCACCCCACCCTAATTCGTAATAAGCCCAGTATCCACCAAGGAGAATACCCGTGGTTAGGCAGAGCCAAGCGAAAATGGTCCAACGTTGTGTGACTTTGATCCATTCTTCACCAAGCCGACCAGAAAAAAGCGCGGCCATGGCAAAAGAAAATGGAATCGAAAACCCGACATAGCCCATGTACAACATGGGCGGATGCATCACCATGGCCGGATCTTGAAGCAGAGGGTTCAAGTCTTTGCCGTCGAGTGGTGTTGGGATCAAGCGTGCAAAGGGGCTTGATAGAAATACGATAAGGGAGAGAAACCCAAGCATGACCGCGGATTCTACGGCAATGAGATAGGGCATAATCGTGGGTTGGGTTCGCCAATGGAGCCAGACAGCAAGGGTGCTAAATGACGATAGGATAAAGGCCCAAAGAAGCAGAGAGCCTTCATGGCCTCCCCAAACCGCCGCGACTGTGTAGAAAAACGGCAACTTCGAATTCGAATTATTTGCCACATACAGGACGGAAAAATCTCTCATGAGAAATGAATAGACGAGAGACGCCATACCCACAAAGAGCAAGGCAAATGTTAGGGTGACAGCAATGCGGCCAACACGAACCCATTCTGCATTTCGTGAACGGAGTGCGAGAACAGAGGAACCTATTCCTAACAAGGAAAGGACCCAGGCCACGACAACTGAAAAATGTCCAATCTCAATAATCATTATCTAAGAGAATCTTTCAAAGTCGGAATTCGACGAGTGTAAGGATTGTTGTACTTCCTGGGAGGAGCCCCACATGTTCGTGAAAAATTGGGAGGAAGTATAAGGCTTAGGCAATTACCTAAATTTGATTCAACTTGTTGAAATTTTTTTATTCCTCACATTTTCCCTTTACTTTTCACTTTCATCAGGGCGAAAGGGTTTTCATGAAATCTTTTTTGGGCAACTCAATGCCAGCTCGCTTCATCTCAACTGGCATGTAATCTTCAGAATGTTTTGCCATGATCATGTTGGAGTGAAAGACCTTATCGGTCCTCCAATGTCCTTCGGCCACAGCCCCTTGACCTTCCTTGAAAAGGTCGGGCGGAATGCCTTGAAAGACGACGGGGATAGTGGCCTCTCCATCGGTCAATTCAAACGTGAGACCCACGGGGTCTTCTTGAGTCTTAATGCTTTTTTTGACGACCATGCCGGCGACACGGATTTTTTTCCGAGATTGTTCAGACGAAAAAGCACGGACTTCAGATGGCGTCACAAAATACACCAAGTTCTCGCCAAAGTTTCCTAAGGCTAAATAGCCTAGGGCACCTGCAACGAGAGCAAGGCTGAGAATAAGACTTGTTTTTCTACCTTTGGTCCACATGTGTTTCTAATTCGGGTTCATAGAGTTTTGAATCTTTAATCTCCTGATACAAAAACGTGACCTTGCGGCTCATGGCAAAGACAAACACAACGAGAACGATGAATGCGATGACATAAGCACTAGCAACAAATCCATAGTTGGTGACGAGTGCGGTCTCATGTGCTTGGAAAATATTGGCTTTTGCATCCCAACGTCCAATAAGAATCAGCGTCTTTAATTCTCGCAGGTTGTCAGGTGGCGGACCTTGATACTGAACATTCAGACTTTTCTCTGTTCCCAAGAACTCAAATGCAGCATGCCCTTCTTCAGGGTTCCCGGTCAAGCTACCGCTTTTTACCATGCCCTGTACCCGAATCGTCGATTGGGCCGTATTATTTCCTGCAATCACCAAATCTGGGCTCATACTGGCTAAGTTCTGTTCATATCGCTGGGAGGTGACGATTCCCAGAATACTTGCAAGCACAATGACCGCGGCCCATCTCAGATAAAATCCTGTCATGAGCTGGTTTGGGTGAGATGCGCTTGGCTCAGAAGGCGCCCCTTTTTGGCCTGTAGCAGGTTAGTTAAGTATAGCATTTGAGTTCGTGTCATGAGCATGTAAATAAATAAGAGATTCAGTCCAAGGCTCATGATCGATAGGGGCAAAAGGATATCTCCGGACATGCTCACCCCGCGAGTCGAGATAGACAGGGGTTGATGGAGCGTTCGCCACCATTCTGCAGAGAAATAGATGATTGGAAGATCAATCCCGCCAACGATAGCCATGACAGCAGCGTATCGCCCTTCCTTATCAGGGTCTTCCACGAATGTTCGTAACATCAAGTACCCGCAAGCAATGAGAAGAAGGATGGCGAATGAGACGAGCTTCGGGTCCCAGGTCCACCAGGTATTCCAGGTAGGTTTGGCCCAGATTGCCCCAGTGATAAGCGCGAGGGTGGTAAACGCCACGGTGATTCCTGCCGCCGCATGACACATATTATCGACCAGGACATCTCGCTTCCACAGATACCAGAGACTGCCTCCAAACAGAGTGGCATAAGCTAAGAGTGCTGTATGGGCAAGTGGGACATGCACATACATGATACGCACAACTTCCCCTTGATAATAATCGGGAGGGGAGTCGAGTAAGCCTAAATAGAGTCCATAGAAGATACAGAGAGCTGCAGCCGCACCAAACCATCCCTTAAACCGTTGAATGCGTCTGATAAATCGATTCATATTGATAGTGAGAGATAACCTATTCGAATGCGAGACTCGAACGGTTTGATATAACTAATATTGTTAAATGTTAACAGCTCTTGGTGGGATTATACAGGAAGCTATGTATCCAGAATGAGCTCAAATAGCCAAAACGACGCGACTGTAAAGATAATGTCAAAAATAGTGAGTAATTCAATCCAGTGCGAATACAAGGCTAAAGGCTGAGCATCGAGTGCTCCCCTCGTAGCTTCTACTGCGGCAATCAACACTGGAATGGCCAGTGGCAGCAGCAGGACAGGAAGCATGACTTCCCTGGCACGAATCTGAACAGTCAGTGCTGAAAACAGCGTTCCGACAGCTGAAAGCCCCAGCGTTGCTAGTAAAAATATTAACAGAAGCAGGCCAATTTCTTCAACAATATCAAGATTAAAGAAGAGAACGAATAAGGGGAACAACATTACTTCAACGATGAGCATAAACAGCAAATTGCCGAACATTTTTCCTAAGTAGATGGCCCCCTTAGGAGCTGGGCTCATCTGAAGATATTCAAGCGCATCGTTTTGTAATTCAGCGGAGAAGGACTTGCCTAATCCAATGATTCCAGTAAAGGCAAAGGACACCCAAATAATACCAGCGATGAGTTGTTGTGCAGCATCTTGATCCATCGCAAAACTAAAGCTGAAGACCAGAATAACAATGAGGGCAAAGAACAGCATGGAAGATAACGTCTCCCGGCTTCTCATCTCACTGATGAGGTCTTTCCACACCACCCATTGAATGACTTTAAGAAACGTCATGTTTTGGCTATCCATCCATTTGAGGAAAGGTGAGAAGCCCATGATCAAGGAGTCCAACTCGGTGAGCAACCTGACTGGCTTTCTCACGGTCATGGGTTGTCATAACGACGACTCCACCGCGTGACGTCATTTCGCGAATGATTTGGTTTGTCACCTTCACACCACCTTCGTCGAGGGCATTGTAGGGTTCGTCTAAAAGGAGAACTTGAGGGTGAGCCAAGATCACCTTGGCTAAGGCAAGTCGTCGTTTCATGCCAGCCGAAAAGTTTCGTGTTTTCATATCAGCAAATGCTCCAAGGTTAACCTGATCGAGGCTCAGCTTCATATCCCTGCTTGTAGGATGTTGTCCTCGCATGGCCAGCGCAAAGCGCAAGTTTTCTTGAGCATTAAGGTCGTCGTAGAGATGAGAACCGTGGGCAAGGAACATCATGGCTTGGCGAACTGGTTCTTTCTCCTTGAGCCCATCATGGTCAAGGATTGTGAACCGACCACTAGTTGGCCTGACGAGTGTCGCTAAGATTCGTAACAGCGTGGTTTTGCCAGCACCATTAGAGCCGAATAGCACAAAGCACTCCCCAGACAGAATTTCAAAGGACAAGTCCTGAAAAATCAGATAATTTCCGAATGATTTCGTCAGTTGGAATGCCTGTATGGCCATTAGCTCGTATAGGGAAATGTGTGTGACTGAAGGGCCGTTTTCATCCAATGCCGTCGTTAACAGTCAGGTGAGGCAATAAGACAAGACGATGCATTCAGTTAGACCTAGACACATATAATAGGAATAGTAAATTAAATGGATTGTTGAGTCATCAATGTGGGATGCATGTAACGTAGGTGCGTTTTTGAATACTATCGTACTCTAGACAATTCTTCTTTATACCTACTGGCTATGTACTATAGTCTACGGAACAAGCTTATGCCTTGTCTATCGCGTCATGCTAAAACAATGCAACTGAGGGCAAGCTCAGGGCTACGAAAGTATGGTAGACTGGAAATGTAAAATTACCGATGACTGATTTAATGTCTAGGCCAGGTGTTACACCCAATGCATAAATTTTTTCTCATGATCCGAAGAGTCTCTCTTTTGAGCGCCATCCTGTGGATTGCTCTGATTACTGCGAGCTGTGACTCTGGGTATTCTGGGCTTTCTGAAGTTTCTTCTGATAATCGACCGATGAATGTGAAGCGTGGGTGGCCCAATATTGGTGCTCCTTCACCTCCATTCACACTTGGGGATTTGGAAGGTCGTCAAGTCAGTCTGTCAGACTTTTCAGGGAAAGTGGTGTTGCTAAACTTTTGGGCCACATGGTGCGGACCATGTCGTGTTGAGATGCCCGCTATGGAGGCTTTGTATCAAGAAATGAAAGGAAAAGGTTTGGCAATCGTGGCTGTTTCGGTGGATGCTCAAGGAACGGTGGTCACGAGACCGTTCCAAGAAGCCATGGGATTAACCTTCCCTATTTTACATGACTCAGATTATGAAGTAGGTCTTTCTTATGGTGCTCGAACTCTTCCAATTACCTATATAATTGATCGACAGGGAATTATTCGCCACCGAGTCTTTGGTGCACGAGATTGGAATGGCGCAAAGGCCAAAGAATTAATACAAGAACTTCTTGACCCTCCCAAATCGGATTACGATGGACTCCTTTAATCAAGTTTCCCTATTGGCTGCGTTTAGCGCCGGATTTCTCTCATTTGTCTCGCCGTGTGTACTCCCGCTTGTGCCTTCTTATCTTTCTTACATCACCGGGTTAACTGTTGAAGAGTTAGCAAACGTTCAGGAGCGAGAGCGGTTTCGAAAATCTATCATGATCAATGCCTTGCTGTTTATTGCAGGGTTCTCCAGTGTCTTTATTGCGTTTGGGGCATCAGCAAGTTTCATTGGACAATTGTTGTATGAATATCAAGATCTTATCCGAAAAGTTGGGGGAGTCCTGATTGCCGTGTTTGGACTGTACCTTATGGGTGTACTCAAGTTGTCGTTCTTGATGACAGAGCGAAAACTTGTGCATTTTGAAAAACGTCCATTAGGGTATATCGGGTCATTTCTGGTGGGGACGGCATTTGCCGCCGGGTGGACGCCTTGTGTTGGTCCAGTTTTAGGCGGAATTCTTGCCTATGCCAGCACTAGAGAGTCGATGCAAGATGGTATTGTGCTCCTTACTTCCTATTCCCTGGGATTGGGTATTCCATTTTTCCTTGCAGCTTTTGGCGTCGATCGGTTCTTGACGCACTTTAAGAAATTGCGACATTACCTTGGTGGGGTTTCAATTGTGAGTGGTGTATTGATGGTCGCAATTGGAGTCATGCTGTATGCGAATTCAGTGACCATGATCACGAGCTTTCTGGAACGAAACGGTATTGGCTGGTACCTCGGGCAATAGTCTCGCCTCTCGAATTCTTCGTGCTAATCCTTGGACCGAAAAAAAACAGAAAGGTGATGTAGAGCGGAACCCGTGAACTTCCTCATTCTGAGAAAGTGGGGTAACGCTGTGTGTGTACTGCTGGCCAGAAGCCTAAGGCAGTGAGCTTTAGAGTATTTTTTGAATATCGAGTGACGAATACGAGATACGTATGAGCTGTTTTCCTAGCACCATTGCCCTGGGCGGCAAGTATTTTTCGTGGAGGTTGAGGATGGTGAAGTCTGAGAAGAAGGTGATGATTCACACCATGATCCTATGGCGCATTCCGGTTGTTTTGAAAGCGTCGACGTTGTGACGGTCGATGGGGTGATATTCTGGGATTGT
>JBMYWX010000076.1:221-12198 GCA_049607825.1 Nitrospirales bacterium | reverse complement strand
CCTTGTCAACGAATGCAAGCACAAGTAAAATTTGGGATTGTCTTTGTGCCAGTTTCAGTGAATCCCCCAAGTCATTTCTATGCCAAACCCACCGTCTTCCCTGCCCTCTCCAGCGTACCAAGAACATTGGGTTGGAGCGTTTTTTGATGTTGATAATACCCTGATCCCGGGTCTTTCGATTGAGGTGCTCTTCTTCCGGCATTTATGGAAATTAGGCGTCATTGGATTCTCCCAAATGCGGGAAAGTCTCTGGTTCTTGACACAACGGATGCCTCCGGTTTCGCTGGCGCCACTCCGTCGGAATAAACTGTATCTTGTAGGGCAACAACCAGGATTTATTGAACCGTTGGGTGATGAATTTGTCCGCAATGAAATTTGCTCAAAACTGTCGATTCGCGGAGAAGGCATCCTCTCCCGTCACCAACGGTCTGGCCATCATGTCGCCTTGATCAGTGGCTCACCAGAATTTTTAGTCAAACCACTTGCCGATGTCTTGAATGTTCCAATTGTGCATGCCGCACGACTTCAAGCCACCGAAGGTGGCTACACGGGTCGTATCTTTGCGCCTCTTCCCTATGGTGAAGGAAAGCGCCAAATCATTGAGAATCTTGCGGCTACGTACCATTTAGATCTCAAACGAAGCTACGCCTACGGAGATAGCCCTGGCGACTATCAAGCATTGAAAACTGTCGGACATCCTGTTGTCGTGAATCCTATTCGTGGCATGACCCGCAGAGCCCGCGAGCAAGGCTGGACGGTCACTGAATGGGCCTAATTCGTTGCTCGTCACTAGTGAAACGTATCTCGTAACAAAAAGATTGAAAATTCTTCTCACGAAATGCGAGATATGAGAGACGAGATACTCATTAGGAAAAATGTGATAAGATTAAAGAAATGCTTCGTTCCTGACATATTGTTCTGTCACTGATTCCAAATACAGACTTATGGATTTGACGACCCCCTCCCTGCAAGTCACAGAAATATTTCACAGCATTCAAGGTGAATCGTCTTTTTCTGGACAACCTTGCGTGTTTGTACGCCTAACAGGATGTCCTCTACGTTGCACCTGGTGCGATACAGACTATGCCTTTCATGGAGGTCAATCGCTCAGCATTGATGCCATTCTCGAGCAGGTCAATGCCTACGACTGTCGTGTTGTCGAAGTAACAGGCGGAGAACCATTAAGCCAAGCAAACACTATAGACCTCATCTCTCTACTATGTGATCACGGATTTACCGTTTTACTTGAAACGAGTGGAGCCATTGATACAACCTCGGTAGATGCCCGCACTCACATCATTTTGGACGTCAAATGCCCCGGCAGTGGCATGACAGATCACATAGATTGGGGTAATCTTGACCGACTTTCACAAAAAGATGAAGCGAAGTTTGTGCTGAAAGATCGCCATGATTACGAATGGGCAAAAGATATACTCTCGCAATACAGATTAACGGATCGATGCTCAGTCTTATTCAGCCCCGTTCATGGGAGTCTAGATCTTCAGCCATTGGCTGAATGGGTACTTGAGGATCGTCTCCCGATTCGCTTGCAAATTCAGCTTCACAAATACATTTGGACCCCAGACATGCGAGGTGTCTGAGACCCCTGAACCTTTCACCATTTACTTTTCACTTTTAACTATCTGAAGAGGACGGCATGAAAACTACGGTAAAGCAAGGAACGCTCACGGGTACACCTACAGAGGTGCTCGTCATACCTGGATATGAAGGTGAGACAGGGTTTGGCAAAGCCATTCAACCACTTGACCGAAATCTCGGCGGACAATTGACGGAATTACGAAAAAGTGGGGAATTTCAAGGAAAACCGAATCAAACTGTCTTGGTTCATACTCGTGGAGCCGTTCCGGCCAAACGTATTCTCCTGGTTGGGCTCGGGAAACATGAAGACCTCACCTTAGATCGAGTGCGACAAGCGATGGGCACCGCCGCTAAACGGGTCCGCCAAACCGAAGCTCGATCCTTTGCTGCGGCCATTCCTGGGGTCAATCGATCAGGTATGTGGCCTGATGACTTAGCCCAGGCCATGGTCGATGGTGTGATTTTAGGAGACTATCGTTTTACGGCCTATCGCACTGATTCTTCAAAGAAGAATAGTAAAGCTTTAAATAGCATGACGATTCTCATCGATAAGACCTCGCTTCTCAGTACCGTAAAACGCGGCATTCAACGTGGCGAGGCTACGGGAGAAGCTACATGTTTTGCTCGAGATCTCTGCAACCACCCCGCCAATGTCATGACGCCTCCGCGTGTCGTGGAAGAAGCCAAGAAAATTGCGAAAGAGAAAAATGTTCGACTGACAGTCCTGAATCCCAGCAAAATGAAACAACTGGGAATGGGCGGTGTATTAGGGGTTGGGCAGGCCAGTCAACATCCTTCCCAGTTTATTATTTTGGAGTATCGCGGCGGCAAAAAGAACGACAAACCTATTGTGTTTGTCGGTAAAACCGTAACTTTTGATACGGGAGGTATTTCACTTAAACCCTCAGAAAATATGGAGCATATGAAGGCGGATATGACTGGTGGTGCTGAAGTGTTAGCCACGGTTCGTGCCGCGGCTCGCCTTCGGTTACCCTTGAACATCTTTGGGCTCTTACCTGTGGCTGAAAATATGCCAGGTGGTCGAGCCACGAAACCAGGTGATATTTTGACCATGCTGTCGGGAAAAACAGTGGAGGTACAAAATACTGATGCTGAAGGTCGGTTAATTCTTGCTGACGGCTTGGCTTATGCCGAACGTTTAAAACCTGCTTGCGTGATCGATATTGCCACCCTCACTGGTGCCTGCATCGTAGCTCTTGGACAGTTTGCTATTGGGATGTTAGGCAACGATGAGAAGCTCAAGGGTCAGCTCAAACAAGCTGGTGAACGATCTGGAGAACGCGTGTGGGAAATGCCGCTCTGGGATGAGTACTTTGAACAATTGAAAAGCGATGTCGCAGATATGCGGAATATCGGAGGCCGTGGAGGCGGAATGATCACCGCCGCTATGTTCTTGAAACAATTCGTTGGAAAATTTCCATGGGCTCATCTCGACATTGCCAGCACCGACTGGAGTGCATCAGACCGTCCCTGTATCAGTAAAGGACCGACGGCACATGGCACTCGCCTACTCATTCAATATTTACTGAATACTGTCAACAAACCTCACTAATAGGGTACCAATGACTCTTCGCGAACAAGTCGGTCAATTGTTCATGATCGGCTTTGACGGCACAGAGCTGTCTCCAGCGTTGATCTCTTGGATACAAGAGTACCAACCTGGAGGCATTATCCTATTTACCCGTAATTTGATCGACGCTCAACAGATTGCTCACCTGACAAACTCGTTACAAGAACTCTCATCTTCCGCGCCACTTCTAATGGCCATTGACCAAGAAGGGGGCAAGGTTTCTCGTCTTCCTTCAGGCTTTACGATTTTCCCACCTGCTGCCACGGTGGCTGCTTGTGGATCACCTGACGTTGCCTATCAGGCTGCAGCGGTGACGGCCAAAGAGTTACGTGCAGTCGGGTTCAATATGAACATGGCTCCGGTCTTAGACGTCAATACCAACCCATCGAATCCTATTATTGGCGATCGGGCATTTAGTGGAGACCCTGAACATGTCTGCACGTTAGGAAATGCGACGATCTCTGGCCTTCATGACCATGGCGTCATCGCATGCGGAAAGCATTTTCCTGGGCATGGCGAAACCACCAAGGACTCACACAAAGAATTACCGGTCGTCACCCTGTCTAAAGAACGCTTAGAGAAAATCGAACTTCATCCATTTCGCTCAGCCATCGCACATGGCCTTATGACCATGATGAGTGCACACATTCACTATCCTGCATTAGATGACACCGTTCCCGCTACGCTTTCACATCCTATTATGACGACGCTTCTTCGTGATGAGCTTGGATTTTCTGGGGTAATCCTGAGTGATGATCTTGAAATGAACGCCATTGCGGAACATTCGTCAATGGGAGAAGCTGCCGTGCGATCGATACAGGCAGGAGTCGATCTGATTCTTATCTGTCATCAACAGCCTCGTCAGGCCGAAGCCATTGAGGCCATTGAAGAGGCTATCCGCGAGGGAGACATCTCCATGGATCGATTAGAGGCAAGTCTATCCCGTATTGCTGCACTCAAGCAGCGCTTTCTGCTTCCTTACACTCCGGTTGATCATAACCACATATCCCAGATTGTCGGGTCTTCACACCACAAGAACCTTCTTGCAAAGATTGAAACAGTCTCATCTGCTCAAATGTAAGTTATTGAAGATTCTGGACTTTCCTTCCTAAAATCTGCTTAGCTAAGATTTCTTATTCTTTGATTTTACTAGAAATAAAGAGATTCATCGTCTCATTAGGCGACCAACACGAAAGGGAAGGGTCATGGCACTGAAAAAAGGCGACATCATTGATGAACGGAAACGCTTTCCGGACTCTTGTGGACTCATGCTTAAAGTCTTGAGTGGCGGTGAAGGATTTGAGAAAGTCATCTGTTGTGGCCATGAGCTAACCGAAGAAGACGTGGTTGCATCACCGGAACCTGGTAAGGGGCGAAAAAAGGGTCCGCTTGTAATGGGGATGACCCTTGACGAAAAAAAACTATTCCCAGATTCCTGCGGACTTCGCATGATGGTCATGGAAGGAGGAGCTGGATTTCAGGAGATTATCTGCTGTGGCCATTCCGTGACTGATAAAGCCATGCAGGATCTTCAATTTGGAAGTGGCGTGCGTTCGGCGCCGCAAAGTCCTTCCCCGAACACTTCGCAAACGGGAAACGCGTAAATCCTTGAGGGGACAGGTGATAGGTGAGCGACAAACAGAATCGAGCTTTCTCCTTACGTTTCACTTTTCACACCTAACTAAATCATCATTTACGAACGGAGCAGTGAAACGGTGCTGATACGTTAAACCTCCACTAGACTACGGAACGCTGAAAAATGCACGGCTGGACACCAGAATCGACAAAGCAATGGGTCAAATGGATGCAGTGGCTCGACCGGTGGGGCTATATCACTGCCTGTTTAAGCTTTCTGGTCCTTGGCATGTTGATATTTGGATATAGTTGGTTCGAATTTTTTCATCAGGCTCAAGCCGACTTTCTAAGAGCCTCTATTACGCTCATCAAAGATTTATTGCTCGTCATTATTCTGCTTGAGCTCTTTCGAACAGTATTGGGATTTTTACAGTCGGAACGTGTACGTCTCGAGCCTTTTCTTCATGTCGGCGTGATTGCTTCTGTTCGAAAAATTCTCACAACAGGTGCAGAACTTTCTCACCTCAAAGATATTCCTAAAGAGACATTTGATCATTATATGATGGATATGGGACTACATGTCGTGGTGATTCTCGTCCTGATGATTGCTCTGTACCTAGTCAAGAAAAGTGAAGCTACCCCTCCTTCGACTGTCACGCTGTAAGTTTTTTCCTTAGATCTTGCTGTCTCGCAATCCCTTGTGGCACTATGATTTTTCTTTTTGGGAAATAGAGCGAATCTAAATAAGCACCAATCGAACCATGTGCACTCTCAACGCGATATCAAAGGCTTCAAAGGTAGGGAAGTACATTGAATCGGCTATAGAGCAAATCCTAAGGCCCGTTGTTTGACACATGCGGATAAACAAGCGCAGTCATAGGTAGGACGTCGGAAGGTTATACCCGCTTAGATAAGCGGTGTGAGATTGACAAGTTTAATGACGCAGGGAAATTCGGTATTCAGCGAAAGCATGAAACCGATTCGGTATAACTAAAACGGCTATAGCATGGCTTCACTTCCAGAATTTGTTGGGACCGTTCATATCTTTCTCGGCCCATACCGTGGAAATCCGATCGCCCTCTATCTCGAACGAGATGAGACGACCTGTCACATTGCGCCTCGGGTGTACCCCTGGAATCGCACGATAGGCAGTGGAGAAACACCCAATAAGGCTGCAGCCGCCTTTGAAGCGAAATGGAAAGAGGGTGACCTCACTACAGAGATGTATTCTGGTCCCCATTGGGAAGGGGGAATCAAGCCGGAAAAGCCCAAACCCCCACCAAAACCAGCCGCGCCCAAGCCAGCGGCAACAGCCACAACTGATGCACCCAAGCCAGTAGCTAAACCGGCCACAACAGACGCGGCAAAGCCCAGTGCTTCCTCTGCGGCCATTCCTACAAAAACCACAGCTCCACCATCAGTTGCTCAACCTACCAAAGAAGTCCCACCATCAGCTCCTGAATCTCCGTCCTTAGGAGGGACTAGAGAATTTCCAGCACAGACAAGCACACCCCCTGCAGCATCAGCTCCGTCAAAGACTGATGAATCAGCACAAAATTCCCCTATTTCGGAATCAACCTAATTTCGAATCAGTCCCGTAGTATTTTGTTGAATCTATACAGAAAAAGTTCTGATGGTTTTAGCACGTGACCTAGCAGATTTAATAAGGGCTTGAAATAGCTTTTTTTGGATGGGGTCGCGTTTGTAGAGAAATTCTGGGTGCCATTGAACTCCAAGTAGAAACGGGTGATCTGGTGCCTCAATGGCTTCAATTACCCCATCTGGGGCCACCGCACTTGTGACTAATCGACCAGGGACTTTCTTAACCGACTGATGGTGTGAACTGTTAACACGAATTTTGGGCTTTCCCACAATTCGATGTAAGAGCGTCTTCGGCGCAATGGCAATACCATGGGCATTCTTTGTGGCCGACCAAGAAGGCAGATGCTCAATATCTGTTGAATGTTGAACGGCAATATCTTGTATCAATGTTCCCCCTAACGCCACATTCAACGACTGCATCCCACCACAAATTCCCAATGTTGGGAGATGAGACTTATAAGCCAACTTACTAATGCCCAATTCTAAATTGCTGCGTAGGGGGCTCATTTGTCGAAATGGTACATCTTGGCGTTCACCATAGAGTGCAGGATCTAGATCTGATCCACTGCCCGTTACTAGGAGACCATCTACTTGCGCTAAGAGTTGTTTTTGCTGCCTGATACTCGTGACAAGAGGAAAAACAATGGGCAAACCACCTGCATCTTCAATGGCTTGAACATACCGAGCCCGAATAAAATACGTAGGCTCCTTCCCTCCCATATCTTCACGATCCCCCGCATTGTAATCGGGAGTAATCCCAATAATAGGCTTCATCATCTACCTTTTTAATGAATACACGCGTCTAAACGGAACTCTCTCCATACTATCGACTCGCTTACTGTTCTTCTTCATAGGGTGACACGCCATAGAACCGAACCGCTTCATTCCCCTTTAAATGATCGGGCGTAATCACATAGGTCCCATACACACTTGGCTCCCAGACAGTTTTAGCTGTATCCAGATCTCCTCCGGTCAACGCATAGGTAAACCCTCCAACCACGCTTCCCAAAACCGCATACACCACTTTCACAGGAAAATACACAAGTGTTAGCAACCCACTTCCTATGCCTAAGCCAGCCTCTCCTGATGCGCTTGTATCCTCTTCCGCTAGCACAACACCTGGATGGAGAATTAAAACAACGGCAAAGAACAAAGCTAGTAGCCCGGTCATTCCTCTGTTACAACGCACTTGTCGACTCACTGCATCATAATGAGTACTCATAGAATGGCCCCTCCCTCGCTAATCATGATAAGAATAGATAAGAGTAATCAAAATTTTTCCTTGGCACATTATTCCGTATAAATTTCAATCTCAAGTCCGTAACTTGACGTGCTGAGTCTCGGGACATGAGACCCTCATTACTTGATGCTAAATCAACTTAATACATCTTTCTGGGCCCCAATTTCTTGAACATCGAGTTCTTCTAAGACCTGACTTTTAATATATTCACCCTCCCGCAAGGCAGATTCATCTAGCTCATGAGTCAGGGTTCCACTCTCTAATGTCATGTTTTCTTGTCGGATTTTCTGAAGAATCGCCTGTTGCAGCTTCATCAAACACACCTGTTGAGCAAATAAATCTTTTACTCGTTCGGCACTTTCTGACCGATATTCCTCGGGTAACTGATTTAAAATACCCTCTACCCATTCATCAAACTGAAGGGACTTCCCTATACGCACAAACTGCGCAGTTTCCACATCTACAACAATCTGAACACCACCTTTCCAACTCCGTTTTTTGACGTTAAAGACACATTGGATAATGGAAGGCGGTCCTTGAATATATTCTGGCCCATAAAAAAGTGTAATGCGGTAGGCTGGGACACGTGAGGAAGAATGAGTAGACATCGGTATTGAATTTTATCATGCCGGAGGAGAAATACAATTACTATCTCTCTCTTTCCATGAAGATAAAAAACCCCTCTATTCACTCAATACGTAAAACTGGACTGTCCCCTATGACTTATCTGACAGAGGTAGAGAACGTCTCAAAGAGCAATGGCAGGGCTGGCTATTGGGTATATCGGGTTGACACCTCCTCTCCTCGAAAGATAGAGTTCGTGAGGTAAGTCTGTATTTGATTAGCATTCTCACTGAAAGGGAATAGGTTGTCATGTTTGGAACAATGGGATTTTCAGAGCTTATTATCATTCTGGTAATTGTTCTGATTATTTTTGGGGCAGGTCGATTACCTCAGATTGGAGAAGGAGTCGGAAAAGCTCTTAAAGGTTTCAAAAAAGAGGTTAATGACATACCACCTCCCATTGACCCAAATGCACAGGACGCTGAAGCCACATCCCACGTTGACCCAAGCATTCAAACACCGCAAGCCACGAATCAAGCAGCCTCTGTCTCTCAGCCTTCGGCTCAATCGGCTCCGGTATCAAACCAACCCTATAAACCTGGGCCTGAGCAGACACCAGGAACGGCAGCGGCACTTTTGTACAACGGTGCTGGCCCAGAAGTTGTGCAGCCTAAGGGGCAATCAACAGCGGAAGGGGTATCGGCTGTAAGCCATGTTCCACCACCAATGACTATGGAACAACGAGGAATGGCTGCACCTTCTATGGCTGCACCACAATATCCGCCATTACCTGCATCAGCACAACTCAAGCCAGTGAGCAAACGTCCCTCAGCTATTGTGAATAAACAGGCAGTGGCAAGAGTCCAAGCTCAACAAGCAGAAATGAAGAAAGCTAAGGCAAGTCCCGCTGTGGCACCAGCCCCGCAAGACCTCCAAAGTATAGGGGAAGGCTTGGGAAGTGCTCTTCGAACCTTCCGAGATGCCGCTTCAGATATTAAAAACTCTGTTGACCCTGGCATGAGGACTATTCAAGCTGAATTAGAAGCAGCTGAAAAAGAGATGCAAGAAACGATTGAAGTCGCAAAGCAACCCGTACCCACCAAAGAGCCTCCTACTTCAACCTAAATTGTGATCCGTCTGTTCACTTCCTGGCCAACATATTTTCTGCTATCAGGCAGTATATTATTCACTGTGATGATAGGCTGCTCCATCGAGCCTCGCTCTCATGATGCCAATTCTCTTGTCCCTATTCTTGTAGAATTGCTGACTCATGACCCAGAAGCTGATGTACGACGCACTGCCGCACTCTCTTTAGGCAAAGTTGCCGATCCCAAAGGCATTCCTGGATTAACGGTTTCTATAAAGGACAAAGATGATTTAGTGCGAGAATATAGTGCATGGGCACTTGGTCAAATGGAGACTGAACTCCCTAACAATGCGGCTCTAGTACTCATAACGGCTCTCGGCGATTCTTCAGTAGGCGTCAAACAAGCAGCAGCTACCGCACTTCAAAATGTCTCGCCTCAAACTGAGTTGGTCAATCTTTTGGAGCAAGTTTTAGCAGTCTCTGAAGTTTCGACCAGGCGTTCCGTCGTCCAAGCCCTCTCAGAACTTGAAATTCCTTCTTCCTATCCACTATTTCTCAAAGCCCTGAAAGACCATGACCCTCGAGTGCGTCAGACTGCTATTTCTGGTCTTGGGGAATTGGCTGACCCACGAGCTCTTACCCTCTTTAGAAAATATCTGCTTAACGACTCTGATGAAGGGGTTCGGACAGAAGCAGCCTTTCGCCTTGGGAAACTTGGTAGTCGAAATGACATACCTGTATTGAAACGAGCAGTGGAAGCCGACCCTACACCAAATGTTCACCTCTGGGCATCATGGGCTCTACAAGAACTCATGTCGAATCAAGATGGCTGACCTTGTCTAGCACGACACTGCCTAGAAGGTCATGAATACAGCAGTGATCTAAAAGATTGATACGGTTCTCTTGTAGAGTTACGTGTGCGAACTGTCAGGCAGAATAAGGTAGGTTGTTCCAAGAGATTAGGGGGTGATGCTACAGGAAGAACGTTTATTTTCCTTGATGGCTTGTAACTGCGGGGCTATTTCTTTTTCATAACATTGCGGGCATACGCCATGACTAAATTGAAAGCCAGTATGGTCTGATAAATACTCTTCAACCTTTTGCCAATAGTTTTGATCATCCCTAATCATCTTGCAATAACTACAAATTGGTAATAGGCCTTGAAGCTGCTTCACTTCCGATAGTGCGAGTTCGAGTTGTTGGACCCTGTCTTCAAGCTTTTGTTGTAGGATCAGAACCCGCTCTCCAACCTGTACACGAGCCCGAAGTTCCTGTAAATCAAAGGGTTTAGTCATATAGTCATCAGCGCCAGCTTCTAGCCCTTCAACAATATCCCCCCGCTCCCCCTTAGACGTAAGCAATATTAAGTACAAGAGATTTGATCCGCCACTTTTCTTGAGAACTTGACACACCTGAGGGCCATCTAATCCTGGCATCATCCAGTCTAGAATACCAATCGTTGGCCCATCAGCGCCCTTAAGTTGTTCTAAAGCTTTTACCCCATCACTACATTGCAGAATGGGATAGCCGGCCTGAGCCAGGGAACGAACCAAGAGGGCCTGTGAGACAGGATCGTCGTCGGCCACCACCACGTTGGTCATATGAAAAAGTCTTTCATAATGTCGTTTCTCTTAGAATTTAGCTACTTATGGCTGTGCTGTTACACTTCCAAACGTTTGCAGTGCCTGAGATCGCGATGCTAGTCGGCTCCATGCATTTCGTATCGCTATTGTCATTTATATCGGCCAATTCTTGATTCTCTAAACATAAAGAAGTCGCAATAATGCAAATTATGATATTAATTTTCATAACTATTATTAAGAATATAAATCAAAAGCCTTTTCCTTCTTACAAGAAAACTTCGATCCACATAAAGGAGGGGGGACGCCAGAGTTGATCCACAAGATAGATTTCCGTAGAATTATTCGTGAGTTCTTGATAAGCAATAATGAAATCCCCAAAAATGAAATTGAAGTTTTTACCGTTCCATGGGACATTGTTTTTTTTGGTGCTGATGGCAGGCTGTTCAATTGAGCCAAGCAAGTGGTACCGGCTAGGTGCAAATGACGCCGATTTTGAACGTGATAGGCTGTCATGCGAAGATGAACTCTTAGCAACTGGGACAACTGGACTTTCGGCAAGTACGTACTCTTTTCAAGGATGCATGGAGCAAAGGGGGTGGAAGATCCTAGACTCCTCTTCCTGAACTATGCCGCCCCCAAATGGGAGAGGTTGTAGAAAAAGCAATATGCTCGCTGAGTATGTAACTGAGGGTTTCGAGTGAACTCATCTATCAATCAATACCCCAAATAGGGAATAGACTCTCGCCACCCGAATGTAGATGATTATGTTGATAGCAGCCCTCAGACACGCAAACCAAAATGCGAGACTATCACGATGAAACGAGTACTATTAGTCGATGACAACAATGATGCCAGACGGGCACTTCGCTTGGTTTTGGAGTCCCAAGGCTTAGAATGCATAGAGTCAATCAATGGATCGGTAGCATTAGAATGGCTAGATGCTGAGCAAGCAGACCTCATTGTGACAGATAACCAAATGCCTGTGCTGACCGGCCTCGAATTCATTGAACGCTACTCTTCCCAAACTACGAATCCTCTCCCCCCAATTATTTTCCTCAGTGGGAATCTTGATGAATCAGCCAAGGCCAGAGCACGCCAAGCTGGAGCCTATGCAATTCTTAATAAGCCATGTAATT
>JBMYWX010000076.1:0-211 GCA_049607825.1 Nitrospirales bacterium | reverse complement strand
TTTTAGTGAATTCATTTCCATTGTCTCACTCGCCCTTGAACAGTCCTGATAATTACCCTTCTTCATTTCTCGATCTTCTCTTCATCCTTTGCTTCGTAGTTCCTACTCAAGAAGGTAAACATTTTTTGTAATGAATCTGTCTCCATGCCCTATTAGAGGGGTTCTTTATCCTCTGATGACTAATATATAGTACGTTCACAGCTGCGAAGGG
>JBMYWX010000075.1:0-12249 GCA_049607825.1 Nitrospirales bacterium | reverse complement strand
GACAGGACAAGATGATCAATCTGTACTTGCCAGGGTTAACGTATTCGGAAGGACAGGTCAAGACATCAAGCATGAAGCACTATAAACACATAAATTGATCGAAAAATGATTACGTAGATAAGACAGAAAGATAGTGAGACCTTCATCCAAGGTACGACTTAGGACACTGCAGGTGAATCATAACCCTAGAATAGACAACTTGCGAACTTCTGACTAGAGGGAAACAAACTTGATGAAAGGCAAAACCGCGTCACAGTCTTTAATGTGATCAGAAAATATGGCAGATACGGTGAAGAATTTCACTAAGGAAGAATTATTTGAGGGCAGAACAGGCTTGCTGCAGATCTGTAAGGCGACCTTCAAATTTTTGAGTGGCAAGGACAAGTTCACGTTCGGCTTTTATCACTTCTTTAATCGCCACTCCGCCATGAGAACGGTGATTCACACAGTGAATGGTCCCGCCAGCAAATCCACGACGATTCGTACGGCATGTCTCAAGTCCGTCAGGAAAAAGCCTGAGCGCAAGTTTTGATTGATAGACACGTTGATGGTTTTCTGCAACATCTTGTTGGGCTTCCGCAAGCAAAGTCATCGCTTCAGCACAGGCATAACTCCAAATTTCAGTATGCCCAACTGAAGGGATAAATCCCACACAACAGAGAAGTAAGGTGACCCGAATATATTGCATGCGATGACTCACTAATCCCGACAAATGACCACCGCCACACAGATAAGAATTGACGATGCGAACGAATAAAATATTTAAGATATTGTGAAGGATAAAAACTATTCCCCGTTTGAGGGGGAGGCAGGAAAACTCAAAACATAGAGTCATGCATCAACCTGAAATTACTACTCGTAAGATCAGGAGACAACATAATTCAGAGCACAAAAACACTCTAAACCTAACCAAATCAGGTCTCATACACTTCTATATTCTACTGAGACCTACCGCATAAATCTAAAGTCTCAAGATTTATACGATCCCACGATTTACCTGATTCACATTAATATGTCTGAAGTTCGACAATTGGCTCAATTGTCGAATTCCCCAGCAATTCCATGCCAAATCGTGGAGTTTCTTCTATCTCATTGGCATAAAGACGTCCTTTGGGCGCATCAAATTGAATGTCTAAGGTAGCCTTCCCATTCGGCTCAATGGTGACATCAAATTCCTTCGTCAACATGGGATGCCAGACCATCCCGTGATAGGTCCCTGGAGGAATATCGGAAATAGTAAATTGCCCAGCCTTGCCAGAAATAGCAAAATAGGGATTCTTAACCGCAAGCCCCCAGCTCTCCATATAAGCATGAAATCCACATTGCATGACAAACACATTCCGACCCTTCGTCATTTTAATTTTCTGCGTCATCACTTTACCACGACGCTTTTTGACTGTTTTTCCTTTGAAGAAATCATTTTTATTGAGCCGCTTGCTAAACGGAAGTGGCACATTAAAAAGGACTCGAGAACCATACTTTGAGGTTTCATACCCCTGAATATCATGCATCACAGGATCCAAATTCACGACTTCAATGTCTTGTTTATTACGAACGACCGTGACATACGGTGCAAACTTACAGTCCACAGATTCAATCAATTTAGTGGTATTCGTAAACGGTTTTCCCTCCTTGATTCCTTCAAGCAACACCACTACATCACGAAACCCCCCACTTGAATCAACATTGAATGGCTGCAATAAACGCCAGCCTTTTCCCGTAGAAATTCTGCCACAAAAAACTGGATCAGGAAATGTGACCAAATTATATCCTTTGGGTTTAGGCACATCTCCAAGCAACGTAACCGTTCCACTCAGCGTTCCACCATCTTCAATGGAACCCTCTTTATACTGATAAGCCCAACTTGATTGCCCACCAACGACCCATTGACAAACGCCAAGGACCACCAACAACAGACCAACCTTTTTCATTACTTCTCCTCCTTAACAAGAGTCACACAACCATCAGATCAATAGGATAAAGACAGAGACAAAATTACGACAGTCTACCATTCCTAGATAAGACGGGAAAAGAATAGAGAAAGACTCTATGGCCATATGACATGGGATACAGGACCTTCTTTGATCTGTTTCAATAGAAAATAGTCATTGGCAAAAAATGAAAAAACATTCTCTTGACAAGCATACTCACAAAATGCAACCATTGGTTACATGGAACCGGAAATACTCAAGAAAATACGGAAACGCTTAGGGTATACGCAACAAGAACTGGCGGAACACCTTCAAACCACCCGAACCAGCATTGCTCGATATGAATGCGGTGATCGTCGAATTCCTGGAATGATCGAAGTCGCACTTTCGCAACTCAATACTCCTCTCCACATACCTATGGCTGGGATCGTGGCTGCAGGAAGTCCGATTGAACCAATTCCACAAACGGAATTAGTCGAAGTCCCTCACTCGATGCTCACAAGCGAAAAGACCTTTGCGCTCCGCGTCAAAGGAGAATCAATGAAAGAAGATGGCATTCTCCCAAATGACTTAGTGATCATTCGGAAACAAGATGCAGCAAAGAATGGGCAAACCATCGTCGCGCTACTCAACCAGGAAGCAACCATTAAGAAATATTATCGAAAAGACAATCTCATAGAACTTCGTCCAGCTAATTCAACAATGAATTCTATTTTTGTCACACCTCAAGATGAATTCAGACTAGAAGGTATTCTTATTGGCGTAATCCGTCACTGTGAGTAACCATCAAACACAAGAGGCTATACGATGACCAACATCAGCTCACCTACTCCATGCCTACAAAACTGGCTGACAAAATTTTCCTCGTTATTCCTACAACGACCTCAATCCCCCATAAGTCCTCGGCCAAATATACGCATTAAAAATACTCAGTTATCATTACCCTTTCATTGAAAAACAAACGGCCCATGTTACAGCTGGTTATTGAGTAAAGAAAAAGCGATATGACTTGAGTACCACGTCTTGGAAGGAAAAGAATATATCTAATAATTCCGATTTCCTCCGAGTTGTGCTTATTTGTCATTACCTCTTCCGTGTTTAGCCCTTTGTCGGTTTAGCTGCCGGCATTTTCTTTTCTTGGATCACTTCAATTTCCAACAGAAGTTTCACTTCGTCGCCCACCATAAGGCCACCATTGTCTAACATCTTGCTAAATTGCATGCCGAAATCCTTGCGATTCAATGTCCCTTCCGCTGTAAATCCCGCTCGAGTATTCCCCCAAGGATCTTTAGCCACACCATTAAACGTGCCCACTAATGCCAGTTCTTTGGTCACACCGCGTATCGTCAGATCACCTAGTGCCGTATAGCTATCTCCTGTTTTCTTATAACTTTTCATTTTGTACGTCATAGTTGGAAACGTTTTGGCGTCAAAGAAGTCTGGACTCCGCAAATGTTCGTCTCGTTTTTTGTGATCAGTAAACACTGACTTCGTTTGAATCACAGCCTCAATAGTTTTAAATTCCTTTGCTTCAGGATCCATTTCCACGACACCAGAGTACTCTAAAAATTTCCCATTGGTTTTAGACACAACCATATGCTTCACCTGAAAGCCTAAGGTTGTGTGATCGTGATCAAGATTCCATCGCGACATTTCTGCAGAAGCCGCACTCGAAAATACAAAAAGACTCAAAGCCAAAGTCACGACCAATAATTTGATTTGTAATGCACATTTCATCACACCAACCTCCTGGGTAAAAGGAAATAAGACCTCATGACACGAAGCTACTTATAAGAACACGATGATCAAGGAGCTGCAAGACATCACCAACATGCTCAATTAGATCCTGTTGAATTCAACCATGTTTCGATTAAAGGAACAAGGACATTTATTGATTGGTATCCATGGGTGAGCGTGATGAATTCCTCACCGTTCAGAGCAAGCAGCGTCGGGAATCCACTCACCCCTAATTCTCGGACTTGATCAAATTCCTTCCAAATCTCTTTTTTAGTTTCTGAATCATGAAACAACCTCACAAATTGCTCCTGGTCAACACCATGCCTTATTGCGAGATCTGTTAACACAGCCAGTTGTGTCACATCCTTGTTTTCCACATAGAATGCTTCATGCACAGCCTTTAAATAGGAAAACGCTTGAGATGGTTCTAACTGCCTCATCACGAATATCGCCCGTGCGGCAGGTTCGGTATCATAGGTAAAGTCTGATCCCATCTGAAATTCAAAATTAAAGGGCTGTCCGGTTCGATCATGCACAGACCTCCAATGGCCAAGAATGGTATTCCGTCTATGCGCATCAAAACGTTCAGTGTTTCCTGGCCGTAACCCTCCAACAAGAAGCTTCACAGCGCATCGACCCTGATATCGTTCACGCACCGCTTCGATAACAGGAGAAAAGCCCCAGCACCAGGAACACATGGGGTCTGTGACATACACTAAGCTTCGTATTGATTGATCTGACATATTGACCTAGCTTTTATAAGATACCAACACATGCTCATTTGATTCAGGTACCGAAAAAATTTCACTTCTTGGAAACCCTGCAGCACAAAACATTGTATCAAATTCAGAAAACGTGTATGCATCGCCTGCTGGCGTGGTCACCAACATAATCAGGGCAAAATCTGCTGATGCTGGACTGACCCGGTCGTCATTGGGGACAAATTCGACGGTCAGCACTCGTCCATCTGGCTTGAGGGCAGTATGAACTTTTTGCAGAAGAGAGGTGCATGTATCGGTATCAAAATGATGGAGAAAATTTGGGAGAAGAATCACATCATAATCAGACCCAAATTCTACATCAAAAGCACTTCCAACAATCGTCTGATATCGATCTTCCAATGCTGCGATTGCCGCATTGTCCTTTGCCACGACAAGCACTGGAGCTGAATCAAGACCAATAATCCTTGCATCAGGAAAGACTTTTCCGATCTCGATCCCAAACATTCCATGCCCCGCTGCAATATCAAGCACTTTCCCAATGGATTCCCCCTTAGTCTGAAGATAATGTGCAATCCACTTGGCTGGCCCCATCATCATCGGTACCATCGCCCGAGCAAACGTCACCCATTCAGGATGTTCTTCAGCCGTAGTCCCTTTCTCATCTAAAGCCGTACCACCATTCTGTACGGCCTGAGTCAGATACCGAAACCCATCATAGAGTGGTGCCGATAAGAGAAATTCAACAGGGCCGCCCATATAAGCTGGTGATGTTTCAACGAGGAAGGCCTCCGAATCTGGAGTAAGGCTATATTGACTATCGAATTTTTCGAGAAACCCTAGAATCGTCAGACCATCTAACAACATTCTCATTCCGCGCTGTGACGCAGAGCAACGATTGGACAGTGCCTCGACAGAATAGTTCCCTTCTGCGATGGCGGTAAAAACATGCAAGTCTATTCCAGCCTTGAGAATCGCACTCTTTTGATGGCCATTAATCGTCTCAAAGATACGTTGCGGAGATGGCACATTGGGATCTGTTTGTTGGCTCATAGGATTCCCTTCAGATCTCAGAGTTTAGTGAGCAAGAAATACTTGGCCATTCAATCGCCCTTCAACACTTTTACTGTACGCTAATGCCACTCTAGAGGCCGGCACCGGGACATGACCTCGAAAGAATGAACCGATTTTCTCCATCGACTCTGTCACAACTTCTGGGCTCACTGCATTAATTCGAATTCCCCTCGGCATTTCAATTGATGCACCTAGCACAAAGCCTTCAAGCCCAGCATTGACCGTCGTGACGGCAGCACCACAGTAGATAGGATCATGGCTCAACACCCCACTTGTCACAGTAAAAGAACCACCATCATTCATAAATTCACATCCAATGAGGACAAGATTAATTTGGCCCATGAGCTTACTCTCGATACCAATGGCAAACTCTTTTTCTGTCAAGGTTTCGAGAGGACCAAAATGCCCGCTTCCCGTCGTGGATACAACAGCATCAACTTTCCCTATTGATTGAAACAACTTCTGAATGGACTCAGCAGATGTGATATCAACAGTTTCATCCCCATTGCGATGTCCTACTTTCACAATGTCATGACGCGACCCTAATTCTGCCACTACGGCACGACCAATAGTCCCACTTGCACCTACCACGACAACCTTCATCGCGATTTCCCCCTTCTGTCTTACGCTAGAATGTTGACATTATCTTTGATTTCTCCGCGACCTTGCCGAAGAAGTCGCTCGTGTATTTTGACAACTATCACGTAAACGAAGAAGCATCTCTTTTAGTACGACAACCTCCTGTTTACTCAAAGCTTCCTCAAAGAATGGACGCATGAACTTCAATTGCGCTGGAAAGCATTTTCGATGCACTTGGGCTCCAACCTTGGTCAGTTTCACCTTCATGCAGCGTCGATCACCTTGAACAGTCTTCCGCTCAACTAATCCTTTATCTTCCAATCGATCAATGATACCCGTCAAACTCGCCTTCGCTAATAATGTAGAACGAGAAAGTTCTACAGCCGTCATGCCATGCGTTCCCCCAAGTTCTGCGATCACACCAAATTGCGCCGGCGTGAGATCCATAGAACGAATGTGCCGATCACCGACCTCAAAAATAGCCTGATACGCTTCAACTAAGGGACGAAGCACGGTCAAATACGGATCATTTTTAAGGTCATAAGCATCCATATAGTTTTTACTTATATAGTTTACATATAAACTATTGTCAATCAATCACCCATTCTTTCACAATTCACCTCTACTCTCAATCACCGAAGGTTTCCACCGATTTAACACGTCCGTAATACACTCCCACTCCTTGACAGCTAAGAAAAATGAGCAGACCCCATCATCTCGTAGATTCCATGACTTAGCCATCATATCGTCTCACTCATCCAAACATTGATTGAAGTTTTTTGAATCCATCTGTAGGACAGTTCCTGCAGCCTACCATGATGTACAGAGAGCCCTTTAAGGATAGAGGCCATCCACCATGTTGATTTATAGAAGAAATTCCTCCATTCCTTTTTCAAGGCATCATCTTTGCTTTCATTCTCCACTTATCCGTTGATTCTACTATGTTGACCTAAGCGAGATTATACACTTTCCTTCAATCATCAGCCCTGGAGATTCATCATGAAAAAAATACTCAGTGCGCTAGTTGTTCTCTGTGCTATTGGTGTGACCAACATTTTTTCCGTGCAAAGTGCGCCAATCAGTAACAAGAACACACTGATTGCGCTAGGGACAACAATTCTTGAAGGAACACTTATGGAAATTGTTGGTGATGTCTATATCATCATGGATAGCGCAGGCGAAGACCATCGAATCCATGTAGATGGGAGGACCTCAATCATTGGAAATGTTCAACCAGGAGCGAAGGTGATAGCTGAAGTAAACAATGACGACCACGCTACAGAAGTTAAAAAGGTAGGGGCTTAAGTTAATACAGAGACAATACTCATTTGTTCAGCTCATCAACACCAGCGTATAAGAACTATGTAGAGCTCGCTCGACACATCGGAATTTTGTCGGAAATTTGATGTGCAATAGTTTCTACATAATCAGTTCCGCCAATCCATAAACTGGAATTGCTTTCCCTTGATAGTTCACTGTCCCTTGAATAATCCCCATAGCAAATCCACCAATGACCCAATTCGCTACAGCATGCATCTCTGATAACTCGAGTTGTACTTCTCCTCCACCCTGTGCCGTCACCCAACGAAGCGCCCATTTCATCGGCCATTGGTAAAATCCCAATGCTTGCCTCAAACTCAGCGGAGTTAGCTGTAGCACTTGAAATCGCTCTGATTTTCCCTTAATCGACAAAAACCCATCAAGCTCTCCGATTAACGGAGTCAGCAAGTCACTTCGTTGATGATGAATATAGAGATCTCCACCCCCCTGGAGTGACAGATAGAATCCTTGATATTCCTTCCATAGCCCCCAATAGGTACGAGACAATCGATTGAATTCCGGCATCATCAGATATTCGTAAATGACTCGCCCCGTCAACGTCCGCTCGGCCCACTGCAGTTTAGCCGAGGCAGACCCCATCCATACTTCACCCCCATTATGAGTACGATAAAGGCTTTTGACGATCGGAGAGGTTGACAACGTCAGATCATTTTGGTGGCTGGTGATCGTGACGCCAAATTCAGGATTGCCCGAATACTGAAATGTGAAAGAATCGGGAATATCAGCAAGGGCCTTTTCGATATTATCGTACGACCCATTTCCTTGGATATCGATCCAACCCTGCCGTTCGTCATGGAGTACGACAAAATGCTCGGCTTGATACGCCCCCCCATCTTTCCCTCGATTCATGTCGATTGCAAACGCGACATGCCCTTGGTCATCTTGACCAATAAAAGAATAATAATCAGACACATAAAGTAGGGATGTGCCCGAGAAATCGCCTTCTTGAGGAAAATCTTCTGGGGACGGCTCCGCAAGGCCGTAAGAAGGATAGAATGCAAAAAGTAATAGCAACATGACATGACACGCATAGAAGAATACGTTGCCATGAAGGAATGAAGGGAACTTTGTGGGCGAAGTAGATGAAAACAGCAAGGTGAAAAAGTGTTGCAAATCGGAACAACCAGGCTCAATGAGTTCAGTGTAAGAAACGCTAACGATATCACAACGGGAACCAAAAATAGACTTCTAGCTACACGCCCGTAACTTCTAGGAAGGAAGAACAAATTGACAGGAGCCCACAAGTCCATCCTTGAGCTGAGAATCTTTTCGATACTCTACGATAACCTGCTCCTGCTGTTCTGGTTGAATACGAGAATCACGCAAGATGCCATCCAGGGCATTCAACTCCTGAATCAAGGCAATATCTGGCAGGGCCTCTCCGGCGAAGTAGGTTTGTGTGACAAACTCTGGGTAGCCAGTTGCCCGGATAGAAAAATGTAAATGTGGGGGACGAAACCAGTCATCTGTCGCAGGGTAAAATCCGGGCAAAATCGTCTTAAAGAGAAATTCGCCATTCGTATCCGTAATCGCCTGACCCCAATATTGAAAATGATCGTCATGTACTCGTTCTATCATCATGCCGGTCTTAGGATGATGGAAGCGAGATAGGGCCTTATCATCCAAATAATGATTGTATCGCCCCGAGAAATTAGCTTGCCAAAGAAAAATCACGGCTCCAGCTAATGGCTGACAATTTTCCTGCGTCGCATCATTAGAGGAAAAGTGGCGTAAGAGCTGACCTTGCACATACACAATTGGCCCTCTTGCTTTTCCTGCTTTCCCTTTAATTTGTGTTAAATCATGATCGTTTGCTTCAATAAGGGAAAGCCCTTTTTGTGGATTCTCGCGAATAGGACGCGAGACAACATGGTCATAGGGGAAATAAGGACCACGTGTCTGGCGAGGCGTTATGATAGAGGAACAACGGGTAGCAGCGCTCACATCCGGCATGGCTAACAACGCAACAGTGCCAATCCCCATTTTAAGTAGTGAACGTCGCGAAATTAAAGGAGCCTGCGGCAGAATTGGAGCTTGCTTTAACTTTGGGCTCTCTTCATTCATCTGTATTAATTGTCTTCAATAGATAGGCGAATACAATGAAACACTAGCATTAACCCAACCGAATAACTATGGAAAAGAACTATTCATTTCCAAATCACAATTTAAATCTGGATGTACGGATAATCCTTACTCATTAGTTATCTTTTCACGATCCTCCAGATTTTGTGTCTCATCACGAACTATGAGTCCACAATTCTGCATCCGATCAGCCTTAATGAAGACTGAATGACTCCATAAACTTAAATGGCCCTACAAGTATCCTTCTGTAAACATAGAATAAGAACTGTCAGTTAACGAGAAAGTGATTGCTTGAAGACATGCAGAACGTGAAGTGAACTCATTCAAAGAATCAATCGAATCTTAAGGTAAAGTGGGCTTCACCATACCTCTTTCTTTGTACCCTTTCACCTTCAGCGAGCCTAGCCCCTTTGCCACAATATAGATCACGTACAATGAGAACCCTTTCACCAATACATGTGTATGCTCTACCCTACAGTTTATCTACGAATAGTACAGACATTCTTCTACAATCTTTACTCAATAAACCTCTGTTATCGGACATAATACCTTCATGGGACGGTCATAGAATAAAAATTGCATAAAACTCAACGTATGAGATGCTGGAACTACTCCTAAGCATGATAGAGAAACGTATTCTGTGGAATATAATCGTTAAACTATAGCATCTGAACTTGGTGGAGGGGCTAATTCTCCATGGGGACACCGGGATCCGAGCCGCACCGAGGATCTGGCCTCCTCTTCAGCCACCTTCTCATTAGTCCCTCCGCCAACATTAATCTTTAAAGACGCCTCCTCAAACACGTTAACCAAAGAACTCCAAACTTTCTACTATAGGTCTGAGGATAAGATGGCATGGAACTCTTACAGGATAACCCAACAGATAGGATAGCACTTCCTGTTCAAAGCAGCTTGAACTCACTTGAAAACCAAGTAGCTATATCTGCAATGAAGAAGGCAACACCACATATTCTTTTGGTTGATGATGATGTCACAATACGTCGCTGTGTTCGTCAGTACCTGGAACTACAAGGATATGATTGCACCGAAGCAGATAATGGAAAGATTGCGCTACACGAACTTGCCAAACGCTCTTTTTCATTGATCATTACAGATAATCAGATGCCAACTTTAGACGGGATCTCCTTTTTGGAAACATATTACCATAATCAAGATAATGGCCGAACACCTGTCATCATGGTAACCGGCAATTTGACAGACTCCCTTCGGGATCGTGCTAAACAAATTGGCATTACTAAAGTTTTTGAAAAACCTTGCAGCTTCAAAGACCTTGAAAACGCCATTGCCATGGTCATCTAGGATTTCCTGGCTGAGTGCCTCGCATTAATTCGAACGACATATTCCAATACGCGATCCCTCCGCACATCGCACCACAAATTCCACATCCCATCACGCCGTACCAAATTCCGTGATACTCACTCAAAGGATCAGCCGAATTGCTCGAAAATACCATGCCCAGATAGCCACTTGCTGACAAAGCAAGAGCACCGACTAGTTGCCCAACCATGTTGATTCCGCCCAAGGATTGGCCGGTCATCGCCACCCCCCACCGTTCAGAAACCACTGCATTGATGATGGGAAATGCATGAAGCACAATCCCGAGAAATACAGAAACCACCCCCAGAAGATAAGGAGATGGAATCGTGAACAAAAACACACTGACACTCAGACCACCAACTCCAAGGCTGATAGATGGAAGAAGAAGCCGTTGAACTCCTAATCGCATCAACCAATCAGAGAGTTTTCCTAAGAGGGGACTTCCGACAATGTGACCAACAGTATAGAGAACGCCCACCCCACCTCCAGCAATAACGGCAACATCACGTTCGAAACTCCATTCCAATCGATACACATCACTGGCATAGAGACTAATCCACGCTGGAACAAGTCGCAACGCGATAAGACTGAATGAAAAATAGGCTGCAAGTAACCATAACACCGGGTCCTTATAGACACGTGAAAACGCTGATGGCTCTCCCTCCTTAGTTGACGGCAGTGATGTCGATTCCATAACCTCAACAGGTTGTTCAATCGGAGGAGAAGGAAACGACCTCAAAAATACGAAACATAGAACACCTAAGAACCCAAGAAGAAGAGCAATTACGACCACAGACCCTCTCCAACCTGTCACTGGGAACGAAGAATTCTGTAACACGTACACAGACAACAGAGGCATCAGTAAAAAAGCCACACCTTGCCCAAAACCTCCACCGAATCCATAATAGATTCCGTTGGCAACGCCTCGGTCTTTTACCGAAAACCACCGCGCGAGAAGGCTTGCAATAGGCACAAATGCCGTTGCCGCTACCAGACCCAACAGCATCCGCCAGACTATGGCCGTCCACACATCCACGGCCGTGGCAAAGCATGCAAGCCCAACGGCTGAAAGAAGAACCCCACCCGCAATGATGTAGCGCCCTCCTATTCGATCGGCCAACCACCCCCAAGGAATTTGCGCTAAGGCATAGGGATAGAAAAAGGCACCCCCTAATAAACCCAACGCCACTTTGTCGAGATGTAAATCTTCACTAATAAATGGAGCCAGGCCGGCATAACTCCATCTCACAAGAAAAGACACGGCATAGGCGACCGTACAACAACCGACGATCACCCATCGATAAGACAACTGGGGAAAACGAAACGACATAGCTAAACCAAAAGTTTCATCTTTACAAGCTCACAAATTATCCGCTACCTTCTCAATCGTAAAATGTATTCTGAAAATTCAACAAATTTTCAAAAACGCTTCTTAATAACATTTCACA
>JBMYWX010000074.1:0-12660 GCA_049607825.1 Nitrospirales bacterium | reverse complement strand
CCAACTTGGTGGAAATAGAAGGGAAACCTTCACAATGCTTTCTCCATATAGTTTCTTATAAAGTGAAATTATATAAATAGGATAATGACTTATACCCAATTTTCTTATACATGTCGCACAGTCTTTAATGCAACTATTCGTCTAATCAAAGGAAGAAATCTGTCTACAGAAAATGAAAATTTACTAAGTACATTAAAAATCAATCAATTCTTTCAAAGAAAACTTTAATTAGATTGAAAGCCGACTATCGACAGAATTATATGTCAGGATATGAAGCCTTGAACTTACGATTCAATCCTTTAGATGATGAAATAGGTTAGAGTGAATAAAAAAAAACCTCAGGCAACTTACACATATTGTGCAAGCCACCTGAGGTATAAAACCAGTATAGAACCCCAATGGCCTTATAAATTAAGACCTTAAGGACAATAAATAGTCTTTATGGCATTTTTGCGGTAAACCAGGTGGAGATGCCTTTCATGCCGTTCCGTTCGACATTCGATCCATCCCACACGGCAAAGGCCACTGGTAAGCTGGCCCCGGCCTTGAACTGCACATCGTTCGGGTCATTCGTCGTCAGGCTCCGCTTCATGACGACTCTCCAGGTTGGTCCAGAACAGCACCCACCTTTTAAGGCCCCATACGGCTCCCACAATCCATTGCCGACCACATCCTGAGAGGCTTGGGTCGTCAAGGTACTAAACCCATTGGCATTCAGATCTTCCACAGAACTCTTCCGTAGATTGGGATCTGACATGATGTTGCCTGACCAAATCCCAGGATTGAAGGGCCCAAGGCTCCGTCCAATCCGGTCTGGGTAGGTCACCCCACCAGCGGGTTCTTCATAGTAGAAGTCCCACGCGATGGAAGGATATTGTTGATCAACATCCCACATGCCGGCTACACCAGCACCCATGTCGCGTTGCCATTCCGCATTCCAACGCCAGATGTTCACCGTGCCGCCTGATTGTCCCATACATTGGAACGGCGGGGCACCGGATGTTTGCACCGGGAATTGTACGGCGACTTGGTCTCTGAAATCTTGAGGCCCAATCGTCGTATTGTTTAAGGTTTGATCACCCCAGTTCGCCCACACGCCGATCTCTTTGCCGTTGCTGGCCATCTTGACCATCACGGTTTTGACCGAAATGTTGGGATGCATAGGGGTCGTAATGGTTTGTCCACTCAATGGCACCACGATCCCAGGGACAGACTCCCACACGGGGTTGGCAGCATCCATTGGAATAGGACCCTTGATTGACCCGACCGGAATCGTCACGGGTTGGGAGACCGCTAAGGGAATTTGCCCTAACGTTAACATCCCTCCCACCACGAAGGCCGAGAGAAGAACGCCAAACACGAACCGATTATTGTGAGGTTTGAGTCTACTCATCATTTCCCTCCCTGTTAGATTGTCTGGATTTATGAAAATATGGCGGTTATTTCATGCAAAATTATGAGGACGGATTTTAGTTGAAAGATAATGCAATTATTCGGCATGAAGGCGAGCGGAAGCAATATAAAAAATAGCAAACCTTTGACAGTGAAATACCGAAAAACCCAAGACTTTTGAAGAAAATACTAAGCGGAAATCAATCTGAATTAGATTCAGGATGAGACGACTTTTGTGTTAGGCCCTCGATTTCTTGAATAAGCCCTTCAAGCTTAAGCATCAAATACTCTCGTTGTTGAGTTGTAAGCATAAGATCTATAGCAAGAATAATTGGGGGAATGGCTGCTTCTCTTTTTTTCATGGCCACAATAAAGAATTGGGAAGCGCCCTTTTCAGGTGTGACGAGCAAGTCAAGCACTTTTCTTTCGGAAATTGATTCAATCCTTTGCGATTGCAGTAAGGCGATGAGGCTTTTCTGGCGACGTGTTCGATTCTCAAACCACAGCTGAGCTGTATCTGGCAAGCTCCGAATTAGGGTGACCATGTGAGACTTCTGAGCTGTTGTAATAGGTCCAAGCCAGCCTTCTAGGAGTTCAAGAGTCTTTTTGATCTTTTTCTCCATACGCTCGCGTGGATCAAATCTAATTTCGTTGAGTTATTTTTTATGTTCTTCTTCTATGATCTGTTCCATGTTCTGAATTTGAGTAGAATTTATGGCAACTAATAACGGCATTCCATCACTAACAAGTCGTTCCCCAAGACGCATCCAAAGCAAACGATACTCGTTAAAAGTGATCTCCAATTCGTGAGATGTGAGACCATTCGACCATTTTCCCTGTACGCGACGGAAAAATTGAATATAGTGAGGTCATTCAATTGTTCTATGCCATTCCTGGAGTTTGCCGAATTGATTTTCAAGAATAGATTGTTGGGCTGAGGTGAGATCAAGATATTGATTAACTTTCCAATAGAAGAACCAATCGGCATAACGATAGATCAGAGAAGGTGAATTGCAACTAGTAAGAAGAAATAACCCCAAAACCAAGAGCAATAAAGAGAGTCTATTCAATTGTCCGGCTGAGCATGTCATGCGTGGCGAGGCAAGATTGTGTATATCCGGAAGTCAGTCATTAGGGCTATGAAAAGTGGTTACTTGTAAGTCTCATTTATGAAAGATATGGCGTCGAGAGAAAATATAGAGACCAAATATTAAGCTGACAATGATCATCGTGGTTCTCGTGGAGTGATAGCCTTCAACGACTTGCGTCGTGATTTCGCTGGCACAGGCAAGACCTAAGTAGGCAAGATAGGAAATATACGCCCATCTTTGACGATGCCAGAATCCATACCCGATGGCCCAATGGATCAGTGGATGTTGATACTTGACCAATGCTCCTTTCCAACCTATGAAGGTTGTCCCGAAAACCTTGAGGGCATAGTCAGGATAGGATACGATCCACAAAAAGTCGATGATGCCAGAAACGAGAAATAGAATTCCGAGCACCCGAATGTCATTTCCAGATGGAAGAAATTGTTTCATTGATCTGTGTTCGTCATGACATGCAAGTGGAGATGTGGCCTGATCAAGGTGCGTAAGAATGTTCTAAAGGTTTCATGGTCCAGTATTATTTGTTTCTTCATGAGAGTAGTAGATCGACGCTCTGGGCTTCAACATAGAATAATCATGAGGCAAATAAAAATAAGGAAGCGTCAAAGGTTTTGAAGGAAACATTTCGTTATAGAGGTCTAATCTTGCTGAGGGTATGATTATGAAGATTCCGTACTACGTTTATCTTAGCTTATTTATGTTTCTCGGACCGACGTCAGTCTTGGCAAGCGTGATGAACAATGGCACTGGATTTTTTGTGACTGCAGATGGATACATCCTAACCGCAGCCCATGTTGTGGATGAAGGCACGATCATTGAAGTGGTTTGGGATGGGAAGTCATTTGAGGCAGAGCGTATTTCTCAGCTTCCTGAGCATGATCTGGCCTTGATCAAAATTAAAGCAACAGGATTGCCTCCAGTTGTACTTGATCACGAGTCCGTCGTGAGTAGACAAGATCCAGTTTGGGTGCTGGGCTTTCCCTTCGCTGGGAACATTGGAGATGGTCTCACAACCACGAGCGGACACATTACTGCAATTCAAATTCGTTCAGGAGAAACATTCTTGCAAACTGATGCTGCTGTGAACCCTGGGAATAGTGGTGGGCCGTTAGTGAATGATCAAGGAGCTGTGATTGGGGTTATTACATCAAAATATATGGCACAGCGAAGTGGGTTTGCTATATCCGAAGGATTGAACTTTGCCGTCCCCACTCGTGCCTTCACGTCCATGCTTGAGAGTCTTGACGGTGTATCGTTCGTCAAGCATTCTTTCTCTGATGAGTCGCTGACAGGAAAAGAAATAGATAAAAAAATCTCACAATCTGTTGTAATTGTGACGACTAAAAGTCAGGAGTTGACACAAGCTAAACCATGGGTGACGTTGGAGGAAGTTAGTCGTCTCCCACTCGCTCAGTCTCTTCGCGTTTCTCATGACAATCATTGGGAGATTAATTTGTGGGAGACGAGTGCGAAAGTTGGGCTTCGAGAACTTGGCCTTGATGCTTCATCACGAGGTCAGGTTCAGGAGATGTTACTCGAAACTGTTGAATTTTTAGAATGTTTGCTTTCTTGTGTCGAAAAATCTCGAATTCCGCGATTAAAGGTTGTACATAGTCTAAATGGAAAACGTGTCGAACGTATTTGGTTTAAAAAAAATGGGGCGCAGCGAGGTCGATCTGTAAGGACAGTGGATGCAAATGCTGGTGAAATCGAAGATCGATCGTATAAAAAATTTCACGAACTCGAATCAAGAGCGTTAACGTCTTATGGAATAGATAAGCGAATCAAACGAAAAGAGATATACAAGCAAGATAATAGCTTTCAACGGAGTGATGATTATTCGTACGACCATCTCGGCCGTCTTATTCGGCACATGTCAACTGATATTAGTTCGAATACAACCACGCGTCTGTATAGTTACGATGAAAAAGGTAGACGTCAAGAAATTTGGTACATAGAATCTACTATAGGTCATCACACTTTTGAACGTGCTACGACGCTGCTTATTGGGACAGATAAATATGGACCGACGTATACCGTTCGAAAACATTTGGGCGATGGGAACATTGAAAAACTTGTTGTTCTCAATACTCATGGGCATGTTGTACGCTATACAGAGTATTCTAATGACGGATCACCAATTCACACGAGGAATGTGACATATAACTATGATGGCGAGGGAAACATTAGGGAATTGTATATTTCCCAAAACCCCAAAGTTCCATGGGTACGATTCAGATTTGTCTATGATCAGCATCACAATTGGATTGAGAAACACATCTTCAAGTGGTCAGATTCGTCAAAGCAGAGAGACTATGTTTTAATCGGAAAAGTGTATCGAACGATTACCTACTCATGAGATTCGATAGATAACGAGCCAAAGTCTTTAGATTGTGGTGTTGAAAAAGAGCAGATTTACGATAGGACCTTACTGAGTGTATGCGTCGTGTAGCAATGGGCTTACTTGGCCAAGTTCGTTCCTTATCAATACAAGAAGGTTTTGTGCGTCTTGCCAGGAACGGTCCTTTCCGTGACTTTCTAGTTGGCAGACAAGGTTTTTCAACGTCGTTACACCCATATTTGAACAAATACCCTTGAGCCCATGTGTGGCTTCGGCGAAATATGATTGGTCAGTCTCTAGCACTGCTTCCTCTACATGTAGGACAAATGTGGTTGCATCTTTTATAAATTGCTCAACCATCTTTGCCACCAATTCTGAACCTCCCATCGCGCGAAGGTCGTTCAGTGCACTAAGGTCTACATGAGAACTTGTTTGAATAGACGTTTCGTTTTGAGGCAACTGATCGGCTGGGTGTAATTTGTCAGACTCCAATCCTTTTGGATCTTCCATCTCGCTACTGGGTAACCATTTTTCAAGAATTTCTGCAAGTTGATCGGGCTTCATCGGTTTAGCTAAATAGTCATCCATTCCTGCCTCGAGACATTTTTCTCGGTCACCTTGCATCGCATTGGCCGTGAGCGCAATGATCGGAATGCGAGGTGTCTCACGATTTGAGTCAGTATTTTGATGGTTGGTGGATTCCGCTATACGGATTCTTCTGCTGGCTTCGTATCCGTCCATCTCTGGCATTTGACCGTCCATGAGGATTAAGTCGTACGATATCCGGCACATTGCCTCTATGGCCTCTAATCCGTTGGCGACAACGTCGGCTCGATGTCCGATTTTTTCAAGCATCAATACGGCTAATTGTTGATTCACTCGGTGGTCGTCTGCGACCAGGATTTTTCTTCCTTGTTGGTGTTTCGTTTCGTAAATGCTATGACGGGTAATGAGGTCAGCGGTTTTGACAGGTTCCTCAAGTTGTGCTTGATTCATAACAGCCAGAAGACAGGCTTCAAGTTGCGACTTTCTTATAGGTTTTGTCAGATACGCTGTAAACCCAGCCTGATGAGCCGTAGTCGCTTCGCCTCGTTGCCCAAGAGACGTGAGCAGTACAAGAGGAATGGATGTGAAGTCTGGATTGGCTTTAATCGTTCGAGCGAGTTCCATGCCATCCATTTCCGGCATATGTAAATCTAGTATGGCAAGGTCAAATAGGGTATTCTCTTTCGCCGCATCTTCAAATGTTTGAATGGCTTCTATCGGCGTTGTCACAAATGTTCCTTGCATTCCCCAATCTTTTACATACTGTTCGAGAAGCTGAAGATTTGTCTTGTGATCATCAACGCAACAAATTCGTAGGTCCTTGAGTTCAATTTTTGCTTGATGTGTAGGTTCATTCACAACTTGTCGCTTATCGAGACAAACTGTGAACCAAAACGTGCTTCCCTTTCCGGGTTCGCTCACAATTCCAATCTCACCGTGCATGAGCTCGACGAGTTGTTTGCAGATTGCCAGTCCTAGCCCCGTTCCTCCATATTGGCGTGTGGTAGAACTGTCAGCTTGTGTAAACGGAGTAAAGAGACACTGTTGTACGTCAGTTGAGATTCCTACACCTGTGTCCGAGACTTCCACTTTAATCTTGACGGACTCAGGCTTCTCCTCAATGAGATGGATGTGAACAGCGACTTCACCCTTAGAGGTAAACTTAATACCGTTTCCAACGAGGTTAGTCAGAATTTGACGAATTCTACCAGGGTCACCTTTCAGAGCTGTGGGGACTGTGGCAGAGACGAGACCAACAAGTTCAAGCTGTTTTTCTCCAGCTTTTTCAGCCAATAGTTCAAGAGTCTCTTCCATGGCTATGCGAAGATCAAAATCGATTGTTTCAATATCAAGTTTACCTGCTTCAATTTTTGAAAAATCGAGTATATCATTGATGATTGTCAACAAGGCATCGCCAGAAGATTTTACTGTTTCTGCAAATTGTCGTTGAGAAGTCGTTAGTTCGGTTTCGAGGAGGAGGCCTGTCATTCCGATCACGCCGTTCATGGGTGTGCGTATCTCATGACTCATCGTCGCAAGAAAATCACTCTTAGCCCGAGCAGCCGCAAGCGCTTCGTCACGAGCGAGAATAAGGTTCTTTTCAGCAGTTTTGCGTTCTAAGAACTGTCCTATTTGATCGCCAATAGAACCGAGCATTTTCAGAATACATCCATTCGATTCTCGAATATCTTCACAAAAGAATTCCATCACTCCAAGTACGTCATGATTGAGTTGAATTGGGAATGCAAACGCGGTGTGGAGGCCCACTTGAGTCGCAGCTTGTGCGCGCGGTAAGTTTGTCGCGCTGCTGATGTCTGATATCCATATGGGTTCTTTCGTAGCCCAGGCTAGTCCCGGAAGTCCCACGCCAAGAGAG
The DNA here is from genome assembly GCA_049607825.1 of Nitrospirales bacterium. GTDB lineage: Bacteria > Nitrospirota > Nitrospiria > Nitrospirales > UBA8639 > JAGQKC01. The sequence continues at coordinate 5,396 of JBMYWX010000074.1, read as the reverse complement.
AAACTCGTTGTCTGACTCGCTTTGTCAAATGCCTCAAATGATCGATGGCCTTCATGCCACATTTCGGTGAGTTGCATCATCTGTGTGTCCTGGTTAAGGATCCAGACTTCTCCAACCTGCATGTGCAAGCACGTACATATCGATTTGAGAATATGGGGAGCTGCATCCGACAACGTGTCAGCGTCAGCAAGGAATTGTGACGTTTCATAGAGTGCTGAGAGTCGGTTCGCAGATTGATTACGTTCCTGAATGTGAGCTTCGAGCTGGTTATTCGCTGAGGCTAACTCAGCAGTTCGTTCTTGCACACGGTGTTCTAAATCTTCAGCGGCTTTCTGTAGTTGGCCGTTGGCATGGTATAGCTCACGGCTTTTGGCTTCGAGCAAAGCTTCAGCTTGTTGTCGAGCAGCTTTTTCGCGTGCCACTCGACGCTGCAATTTTTCTAAGTCACTCATGCGATGTGGTTCGTTACGATTTCGTTAGTAGAAAGCGGACACCTGGCCCATGTTCATCTTCGATATTTTCTCGTTGAATCGTAATGGGTTCTTTGTAATGCTGGATGCAGGAAGAGATTAATCCCTCAGCGACATCGGCAAAGGGGCGAGTCGATCGGTAGATCATTTCTAATTGGTTTTCACCGATTGTACGGCAATCAAATTTAGGCAATTCGGCGTCGGGATACAGTTTTCTGACTTCGACATGAATATGCTCTTCCACACTTTGGAGAAACTCAAATGCTGTCTTCGAGCAAAAAAAGTCAGGATAGTGAGAATAAAAATATGTATATAAATGTTGACCGAATGCAAAGACTAACTTCGGTACTTCGATATTTGTCACTGAGCTAAGAGTTGTCACCAGTTGTAAAATTTCGGTGTGATCATATGTGCCGACAGAAGTATAGATTCCCCCCGATGGCAATTCAGACTGTTCAATAATGGTGTCCATCATATCGTCACCGAATTGACTCTCTACCATCTCTGAGAATTCTGTAAAGACAATCCCTTTCATGATGCGATCTCCTTGGTCAGATGTTCCTCGTTATGTACAGTTTTTGTTCGGGTAAGTATGAGGCGAATCTGGGACAACACTGTTCTTCACTCATTTCAGTCGTGTATTAGCCGTTGAGCACAGTTGTCCTCTTGTGTTTCCAAATACTGATATCTTATGGCTTTTCGGCTCAATACATATAAATGTTAAGGAGTGTGAGTAGGTAGACAGCTGACAGGTATGCAAGGAATAGATATATCCCTGTTAAGCTATTGCTTCGACTGGGAGGAGTGAACCCCTTACCATGTTGGGGTTATGCATCTTTCCTAATCTCTATCGTGAGAGAAATGTGGTCAATGCAACAAAAACAGCAGTTTTTACTCTTTCTGCAGAGAAACTATAGTGAGAATTTAATTATGAAAAGAGAGAGGGGACGTAGTTGCCCTGCCAGCATATTTGGCCGGGCAACTAAAATACAGAATTGGATATTCAACATTGCTCAAGGCCCGATGTTGAATCTGTTGAGATTATAGAAGTAAATTGATTTGCCTCATTAGTTATGTTTGCTTTAAGGCCCCTTCAATATCAGATACTATTTGTCGAGTAAGAGGCTTCATGCCTGGCCTGTAACGCGCAATGACGTTGCCAGTTCTGTCAATCAAGAACTTCTGAAAATTCCAGCTGATTTCTCCTTTAAATGGCGTATGCTCGGTCAGATACCGGTAAAGTGGGTGTTTGTTCTCACCCAGAACCGTGATTTTGCTAAACAAGGGAAACTCCAGAGAGTACTTGGTGTAACAGAATTCAGCAATTTCCTTATTTTCTCCAGGTTCTTGCTTTCCAAAGTCATTTGCAGGAAAAGCTAAGATGGTAAATCCTTGATCACGATAGCGTTCATACAATGTTTGTAGCCCGCCATATTGAGGTGTGTTTCCACAGAAGCTTGCCGTGTTCACGACCATAATCACTTGCCCTTTGAAGGCGCTCAAAGGAAGCGGTTTCCCGTCGATATCATTCATTGTGAATGAAAAAAGATTTGAGTGGTCAGAGTCAGGTTGCGCCTTGTTTCTTGATTTCCCCGTGTTTGACGCAATAAGTGTGGTCTGTTCTGCGACAGCTTCGTTAACGGCAAAGGCCGTACGATTCTGGTTGCTGAAAATTATGACTACCGTAGCCACAAAAGAAAGGAAGGCAAGGGATGTGATAATTTTACTTGGGATCGACATGATCACTCCTCCACGTATTGAGTTGACCGAGAAAGTGCTAAGCTATTCTTAGTGTAATGGTCTTTCTTGTTGTTAGGCAAATGGTACGGTGGATGATTGTTTTATCATCCATGAGACATGCTAATTAAAGAGCCGCATGCATTTGTCATGCATTTCGTCGATTGAAATAGGCTTAAGAAGATAATCTTGCGCACCTTTCGTTAACGCTTGAATGAGAAGATGTTCTGTCCCATTCGAGCCGATCACAATTATGGGAATCTGAAGAAGTTGATGACGTAAATTTGTGAGGATCGTGAGCCCATCCATTTGAAGGTCATCAAGGTCGAGCAGTAATCCGACTATGTCTGATAGTCTGGCTCTCTCAAGTCTGTCTGTATCGTTTGCACCTGCAACAAGTTCTAAGCCCCACTCATCGAATGTTCTCTGAGCCCAATCTGGTGGTTCGTTTTTTGAATGAATGTAGAGGACTTTAGGTGCCATGATTCAGCTAGGTGCACGCTAGCCTGATATTGTCCCTTAGATCCCGCTGTCAATTGATCTGCAGAGGTTATAAGCTATCTGGTAATTGAGCTGTGAACCATGTGGAAATGCCTTTCATGCCGTTTCGTTCAACATTGGAGCCATCCCATACGGCAAATGCTACCGGGATTGTCGCGCCTGCTGTAAATTGAACATCATGTGGATCATCAGTGATAAGTGCTCGTTTCATGACCACTCGCCACGTCGGCCCATTGCAGCATCCGCCTTTAAGAGCTCCATACGGTTCCCATAATCCATTTCCGAGTACATGCTGATTTTTCTGAGTGGTTAATGTACTAAAGCCATTTGCATTCAAGTCCTCAACTGGACTAATTCGAAGATTTGGGTCAGACATGATGTTTCCTGACCAGACACCTTCATTAAATGGTCCAGCGCTTCTTCCAATTCTGTCAAGATACGTCACGCCTTCCGCAGGTTCCTCATAGTAGAAATCCCAAGCCATAGAGGGATATTGTTGATCAACGTCCCACATACCAGCCATTCCTGTCCCGAGATCCTTTTGCCACTCCGCATTCCACCTCCAGATATTGACGCTTCCGCCAGACTGTCCCATACATTGAAATGGTGGGGCACCTTTGACTTGCACGGGAAATTGAACAGCCATTTGATCTCGAAAATCTTGAGGGCCAATCGTCGTATCGTTTAAGGTTTGATCACCCCAGTTGCCCCAGACGGCAAACTCTTTGCCATTAGTGGCCATCTTTATCATGACGGTCTTCACTGAAATATTAGGGTGCATGGGCGTTGTTATTGTTTGTCCGCTCAACGGAACAATGACCCCGGGGACGCTTTCCCATATAGGATTAGCGGCATCCATAGGAAGGTCAGTTGCGATTGTCGCAACAGGGATGGTCACTGGTTGACTGACGGCCAAAGGAACTTGGTTAATCGTCAATCCCCAACTGAGTGCAGCGCTCATACCAAGAATGACGAATATCTTTTTTTTGCTCATCACTGATGCTCCTTATGTGAACGCAGGGTTGTGGTAAGAGGATTTGCTTCAATAGCCTGTATCATTGTGTTGTGTAGGTCTTCATACGAGTATGGTTTAGCCATGATTGCCCATGCTCCTAGATTACGAGCTTTTTCGACTATGTCTTCTTCAAGATTTCCACTGCAGAGAATACAAGGAGGCTGCTGAGTTTTCGGTAAGTGTGTAAGAGCCTCTAAGAATTGAAAGCCGCTCAAGACAGGCATACTGTCATCAGTGACGACAACATCACTTGGGAGAATGCCTTCTAAATAGTGGAGAGCGACTGCACCGTTTTCCGCTTCGTAACAGTCATAGCCCTTAGTGATTAAATAAGAACAGAGAGTTTTTCGAATTTGCTCATCGTCCTCAACAACCAAAACTCTGCTATGAATTCGTCTCCTGGCAGAGTCAAGCGGTGATTCCGATGTGAAGGGTGTTGGAGAGCTTTGTTGTGTGCAATGAAAAATCTGAACTCTCATCAGATTTAACGATGCCTTCCAAGCTCCCTGCAACGCTGGACTCCAACTATCTTCCGCTACATCTGACAGCACATTCATGAGTGACTCATAATAGCCATTGTACATTTCTCGCTGTTTTTCTTCGGGATACTTATAATCATGCAGTAGCTGAGAAATGACCCTTATGTGCTCAGGGTGTTTGACGCTGTGAATAAGAAGCGTGAGGCTTGTCAGTGCTATGATCTGGAATTGTTCAGTTGATATTGGTTTCAGCACGTCAACGAAGTCTGGATGGCTTCTCAGTAAGTGCCTGTGGAATTGTTTTGAGAAGTACAAGCGATCTTGTGCTAGCCATTCATAGCTACGTTCCAGAAGATGAATCTGTAAATCTGTTAACTGAACATGGCTCCTTTGATTCGCGATGGTCATAGCCTAAACGTATCCTCAAATGTCTTGGTGGAGCTGTAGAGCAATTTGTGTCAGCTAATTCTCAGGATTGAATATAATAATGATGTTTTTTTAGTGTCAGTCTGGATGCTTGTAACGTTTGGTCATATTGTCATTGTATCGAGTCTTGCGTTGATCGCGTCAAAGTAAACTGAAAAACGTTAGACACTGAATGAACTCAGGGGTGAGAGGCTTTGAATTATCAGCAGTCTCGAGTGGGGATGTATGTTTTCTAATGTTTACTCGTTAACGAGTACAAGGATGTACAGGCCTCAGGCGGTCGCATTTACGCTGCCTGCATCGGAAGAAAAGAGGTATTCAAAATGAGAAGAAAGTGTGAAAAGGCAGGCTAATAGGTCTGTTGGATAAGTAGAATTCGACCTTGGATTGGCAAAACATGAAGCCAGCACTTTTCATACCAAATCCCCCGGTGCAATCAAAAGCACATGTCTCCCATTGCTAGGCAGTTATGAGTGAGAGACAAGCTTGCCAAGAGAAGGGACGGGAAAAGCCTAGACCATTTTAAGGGTCTTTAGCTACTCTGATTGCTTTATTAATGAGTCGCTCTGCAGTACCTAATGCTTTCCCAACCGCTTTTCCGACCGCAGTCCCTGTCTTCTTGGCGATTTTCTTGGCCTGACTTTTTGTCTTTTTCCCCGTTTTGGTGGCGGTCTTTATTCCGGCGACAACCTTCTTTTTCCCTACTTTTTTAAGCGTCGTCACTTTTTCCTTAGCCTTGGCAGTTGCAGCTTGAGTGGTCTTTTTTGC
>JBMYWX010000073.1:0-12695 GCA_049607825.1 Nitrospirales bacterium | reverse complement strand
CTTACCCTTAATCTTTATCAGTCTTGCAGCTATTGGGACTTCTCGTCCGTTCAATGTGAGGCATATCATTCCGTCTGTGCTTCCATTTTTGGTGTTCATGTCGGTTGGAATTCAAAGTGTAAAAAATAGATCGTTGCAGATATTGTGCGTAGGCTTTCTAATCATCATCAGTCTTTTTTCTTTGGGAAACTATTACTTTGAAGACCGTTATCATCGAGAGGACAATAAGGGGGCAGCAGAATTTTTGACTATCAATAGCCTCGAACATGATTTAGTCATTTGCGCAACTCACTATACAAAGCTTGATCTTCTCTATTACTTGCCACCGTCAAAGGCGACGAATATCGTTTCCTTTCCAATACAAACAATGCATGCTGCAGGAACGTTGCCGCAGGAAATTCTGCAAGCTTTAAATGGACGCCAGCGTTTTTGGGTTTTTTATAGCCGAACATTTGATTCGAACTCAGTTGTCTCATTGAAGCAGTATTTTGATGAAAATTATTCTTCCACCCTAGGATTCGATTCAACTGGCGTAAAGTTAGTACGGTATGAGGTTGTGACAGACTTTTCTGCAGATATTCCACAAGGTTGACTTAATCAATACAGTTAACCACAAGGTTTAATTGTAACGACAATTATTCCTCGCTTATAGATCTTGGTAAAGCCGGCGATGTTTCATCTGTTACACTATGTCTAGTGGCTTGATGCCTGCGTGTTCCACATTCCATTAATCTCCTTCCTCCCTCTCTCAATTCTATTCGATTAAATTTCTACAATTTTCACTTCCTTACGTAGGGTGGATAACTTGGTAATGATGTAGCTATACGCGCATCTGTTGCTGAGTAAATCTATGTCTTATTGTTTTTCAATTAACAAGATTGTCCCGAACGGATTAGTCTTAATGGATAAACTGTGTATCTTTTTGGATATGCTGTGACTCTGAATTTTCATTGATGAACTAATTCTTCGTGGCCAATCTTGTTCAAATGTTGCCTGAATTTGCGCTTAAACGATTTGTTGGACCTTGTAGCAGGCCATAGGAATAGAAGTTGCTAATTAATCATCAATATGAGAATTCTTCAGAAGCCATTACTCTAGATATTTTTACTCTTTCAATTATACGGGTGTGTGAGTTCAAGGGAGGTGGATCTAATGTCTTTATATTTTAAAATGGGGCTAATCATTGGGTGTCTGATCTGTGGTTTTGCTGCAATGGTTGAAGCAAGCTTGCTTGTACTTGTTGGGGAGAAAGCTATTCCCACGGAAACTTACAGTGTCTATGAGTTTCATAATGTAGAGATCTTTAACGGAAATCAAATTCATTTAAAGTTTATTAATAACTTATTTGCTGGCGAAGGCAATGATCGGAATATTTATGTGGATTACGTCGAAATAGATGATTTAGGTGGGACGGTTATAAGAGAGGAAGCTGAAGCTCATGATGATCTCAATATCATTCCTAGCCAAATATTGGTTGATTCACAAGCTTCAGGGGGATCTTCCTATGCAATGTTGATAGGAACTGAGAAGCTACGTTTTCCATTCCAGATTCCTAATGGAAGCCGTGGACCATATACAGTGCGTATTCGGGCTAAAGGGGATCAGTATCTCGGGCCCCCTAAACTGAATGTAGCCGTAGATTCCAACCACTTTAAGAAAAACTTAATCGTTCCTGGTTTGGAGCAGCCAACCTCCATGGCCTTTTTACCGAATGGGTCTCTACTGATTCTTCAACAGTGTGGGGAAATATTAATTACCGACCCGAATGAATTTCCTAACAACCCCTCTACCTATATGGATCTGACACATGTCACAGGCTGTGTGGGTGAGCAAGGTCTTATGGATATTCGGTTAGATCCAGACTTTACGACAAACAATTTTATCTATCTCTCCTATCGACATGCGCCGAGTTCACGGTTTCGTATTGCTCGCTTTACACATCCCGGCGGACAGACAGGTGATGTGAATAGTGAAGTCATGATTTGGCAGACAGACATCTCGGATATTACATCCCACCTAGGAGGAGGCCTCGATTTTGGCCCAGATGGAAAACTATACCTCACCGTCGGAGATGGCGGTATGGCAAATGACTCCCAAGATCTACATTCTCTGTCTGGAAAGGTTATTCGTATTAATAAGGATGGATCAATCCCTGCGGACAATCCGTTTGTTGATGGGCCAGGGGGGGATGCTCGAGATGAAATTTGGGCATTCGGATTACGCAATCCTTTTCGGGCTCGCTGGGATGTGCAAACGAATCGTTTTTTGATTGCAGAGGTAGGAGGCAATACTCAGGAGACAGCATGGGAGGATATTCATTTAGGCGGTGCAAGTAAGAACTTTGGTTGGCCAGCCTGTGAAGGGCCATGTAATAACCCCGATTTTAATCAGTGTAGCTGTAGTCTCCATGATGATCCCATTTTCGGATATCCTCATAATGGTAAAGATGCTTCCGTGATTGGTGGTCTGGTGTATCGTGGTAATCAGTTCCCAAGCCAGTATGTTGGAGCATATTTTTATGGAGATTTTGCACGAGGGTTTATTCGCTATGTGACATTTGATCAATCGGGGCATTCTGTAAACGGTGACTTTGAGTTTGACTCTGAAGCTGGTGCAGTGGTTTCGATCGAAGAAGGCCCTGATGGATCATTATACTATTTGGATATTGGCGCAGGTTCCCTGCATCGTATTATCTTTAACGATAATAGTAACCAAGCTCCTGTAATTGTTCAGGCTGAAGTCGATGTGTCTACCGGCTCTGCGCCATTAACGGTTAATTTTACCGGTATGGCAACAGATCAAGAATCAGACTCTCTAGTATATACTTGGACGTTTGGTGATGGAGAAGTCTTTATTGGAGAAAATCCTACGCATACATATTCTATGACCGGAGCATATTCCGTGTTCCTTGAAGTCTCGGATGGAATGAATGTCACAAAATCGTCTCCTATTGCAATTGTTGTGGGCGACCCTCCACGTGCCACCATCATATCTCCTATCGATGGTTCTTCATTTCGAGCAGGAGATTCTATTGAGTACCTTGGAACAGCAACCGATTCTGATGGCACTCTTGGGGAAAATAGTTTCAGTTGGACTGTGGAATTTGGACATAATGAACATACTCATCCAGCGTTACCTGAGTCCCTTGGCATGTCTGGAATTTTCCCAGTTCCTACATCGATCGTTGGACATGATTTTCATGATGCCACAAGTTATATCTTGACTTTAACTGTTACTGATTCCGACGGACTCAGTGATACAACATCAGTAAAGATCTTTCCAGAGAAAGTGGATGTGACCTTTAATACGATGCCAAGTGGGTTGAATTTAATTCTTGACCAACTCCCTATCTCCTCTCCTCTCGTACTTGATACGCTTATTGGTTTTGAGCATCCCATTGAGGCTCCCACCAATCAGTGTAAAGATGGTATTGGCTATGACTTTACGTCTTGGTCCAATGGTGTTGTCTCATCTCTTAATCGATTTACAGTCCCCGCACACAGTCAAACTCTTACCGCAAGGTATATGGCTCATGGATCTTGTCAGATTAATACATTATTGATCGAGAACATAATGGTGGGAAGTGGGGCGGTCTATACGATGATGGCGTTAGAGGCTGGGGCATTAATGTACACGGATCGACCCTATACCTTTGAGTCACCGATTCCTGTGAGCTTAGTCGGGCAGCAAGCGATCCGCACGGCCAATAATGATAAAACTTCAAGCACCGGAGATCCGGCTTTTTTACAGTTTGAGGTGAATCAAGCAGTCGACGTGTATGTACTGTATACGCAGGAAGGGACGACGCTTGAGCCGGATTGGTTAAATGCCAGTCAGGGATGGGAGTTGCAGGGGGTGACGGTGCCGAGTAGTTTGGGAGGGCTGGAGCGACACCGTGTCGTCCGCAAACAAGCGTTTCCCGCTGGCACGATTCGGTTACCGGGCAATGGGAGTCACGTGGCCCAGAGTAGCATGTATCATGTGGTGGTAGTCCCGAGATGAGGTAGATGAAGATTAAACCTTTATGCCACATTGTATTAAGAAACCAAGAAATATGAAGGCTGTATCGTTCATACCGTAGTCGTAAATTCATCTGTTTTCTCAATATATTTGCCTCAGGAAGGTAATTCAGAGGAGATATCACGTTCTCGAAGCAGTCAGAATTGGATCCGTCACTTCTTAAGATTGAACAATTCAATTTGTCAGAAAGCGAGTAAAATATCTACGTAACTGGCTACTAAATTTTTGAAGCAGCTTTTCAACAATGATTGGTCTATTGTTTAGGATAATGCCGAGTCCGATCCTCCTTTAGTTTCGAGCAATAACATGAGCTTATCGTGTTTGAGATTCTCTCATCAGTGTGAAAGGTAAACAGACCAATTCAATCACACCCATGTCCTTTCACGTTTTGAACGTAGAACAGCTATTCTCATAAATAGTTTGACCGAGCTACTAGTGAAAGCTTTTGCTGGAGTGTTACAAGTTTTTGTTATTACTTCAATCTGCACTATATACTCTCATTCTAGGTTTTTAGCCTGTTCTTCGTTATGGGGAAATAGTAAGCAAGATGGAAGAACCAGCTCGTCATTTATTCTTTCATGGAATCATCGTGTTACTTACTGGACTACTGATTGGTATACCTTATGGTAAAGCTATAGTGAGAACTGCAAATGAACGCCTGATTGAAGGATGGCGAGTTGCTCATGCTGCGTTACCGATGGGTGCCATTCTTATGCTTGTTATCTCACTATCATTTTCTAGTCTGAATGTGACCATAAATCTTCAATGGGGCATAGCTATTTTGTTTATTCTTTCGGGGTATGCGTTTGTGTGGGCATTAACCTTGGGGCCAATCTTGGGTTATCGTGGGCTTTCTTCTCATGGTCCTTTAACTGCAAGAATCGTTCATGTAGGTATGTTGATAGGGGCTATGACATCGTTCCTGGGTACTTTAGTTCTGCTCTATGCAGCATGGGAAAATTTATAAATTGTAAAATACAAAACGTATCTTCCGACACCACACGAGGAGATACCAGATTTCTCGTATTGAGATAAGTGAGCTCTAACTCCACGATATTTACTGGGAAGAAAGCTTTACTCTTGGACATGAATGGAACCTTCATGTTTGGCCAAGATCGATTTGGTGTATCTGAAGATTTTTCCCTGCATTACTCAGCACATGGAGGACAACTTACACGGTCCACGATTAACCGTCTCGTGCGGAACATATACGAGTATCTAAGCGAGAAGTATCCTGACGAATTGTATCGCCATGACTTCCCCTCAGTTGAGCAAGCCTTAGCCTCTGTCTCAGATGAAACGTATGAAGACGAGGAAACTCAACGAATTGTTGATACCTTCGCGTATCATGAATTTGGAGAAGTTCCTCTAGCTTATGTGGAGGCTCTAGGTACTTTAAGTCAACGCTTTGTCTTGGGTGCGGTCATAGATATCTGGTCACCAAAGGCAGCTTGGCTAGATACTTTTGAACGCAGTGGGATTGGTAGTCTTTTCGACGCCATATCATTTTCTTCTGACCATGGCATGGTGAAGCCTTCTCCAAAACCATTTGACCTGGTTCTGGGGCAACTCAATATAACCAATTTGGAAGCGATCGTTGTGGGGGATTCATCAAGACGTGATCTTGGTGGCGCAAAGAACGCAGGCATAGACTGTATTCTTGTAGGGGGAGCCGTACACCGAGATGCTCTTGATCATTTTAGTAATTTGGTAGAGCTATCAGAACAAATTAGGTTGAGAAAATGAGCATGGGCCAAAATGAAGAATACAATGATAAATGAAGAACTCAAAAGCCTTCTGATTTCTCTAAAGGATCGTGACCGTGAACTTAGAACTGAAATTTTCAAGGAGGGTACTCTTAATGATGGGTATGATCCAAAAATGGAAGCATGGCATCTAAAGAATACTGAAAAGCTTGATGAAATTATTGAGAAACTTGGATGGCCAGGGAAGTCCTTGGTGGGTACAGAAGGTTCTGATGCGACGTTTATGCTCGCATGTCATTCCAAAAGTACTCCAAGCTTCCAGCGAAAATTCTTGCAACACGTTCAAGAGGCTGTAAAGAATCAGGAAGCGATCAAAGCTCAAGCAGCGTGTCTGGGGGATCGAATACGTTTTAATGAAGGGAAACCGCTCAAATATGGAATGCTCTTTGACTGGGATGAATCTGGTGAACTTGTGGCCAATGTAGAGGATCTAGACTTGACCAATGAATTGAGAAAGGAAATGGGCTTAAAAACGGTCGAAGAAGAAAGTGAGCTTCATCGAAAAAAAATTGAAATGGAAGGCGGTGGACCTTCATCAGATTTTCATGAGTATAAACGTGAAGAACAAGCGTGGGCTAAAAGAGTTGGATGGAGGTAAGGCGGTATAAGGAAGAGTGGGCGAACAATAAGAATCGTGTTGACGAAAGGCATCTATAGAGATTGGTTCTTTTAACGGAGAAGAATAATGTCGGATTTTATCTTATTTATGCACGGTGATGCGGAAACTGACGAAAAAGAAACTCGCGTAGATGTTTGGAATCGCTATATTGCAAGCTTGCAAGCCAAAGGCGTGTTTCAGGGTGGAAGTTCTATTGGCGCAGGAATTTGCAAAAATACATCTGGTTCCACCAAGAATATTACCAGTCACCTTGTGGGATACATCCGTATTCGAGCAGATAGCATGAGCCATGCCGAAGCGTGTTTACCGGGAAACCCTGTGTTTGAAGCTGGGGGAACTGTAGAAATTAGAGAATTACCAGAAGAGTAACTGATAAATAAAATCTTTCAGGTTTAGAGAGAACTTCGATTCGAGGGACAAATAGATAGTTAAGAAAAAAACAATGCCCCTACACCTTCTTCTAAAATATAATAATATTAAAGAAATCAATACAGAGAGGGAGCGTGGATGTTAACCGAATCCATCGGTAGCAAGTTGCGATCTCCTTATAAAAAATTAGGGAAATACATCCTTCTCCCTCGGATCATTGATAAGGTCCGTTTACATGCCCAAGGGTTACCTCCTGCTGCGTATCATAACAATTTATTGAAGGGTGGTTTCACACTTGATGGACAGTTCTTGGCTTGGACCGGGTTAGATGGGAGTCAGCTTCGTAAGGCCATCCTGACCTCAGAGTGCGACGATGCAGTTTTGGCATGGGTTGAATCAGCAAGTGTGGAAAAAACTGAGATGGAGCATGAGCAATGGGCGAAAACGCTTCGAACATATCGTCTGAGTCAGATGCTGGCTCGGCGATTTCGAACGCAATATCCGGAGATTCCTTCTCACGTTGATCTGACCACTGTGAGCCTTTTTGATCTTATTGATATGGATGAAGGGCGGTTGGCATTTCCGGCTAACGTGCAATAGGCAATGAATATGAGTTATTTCAATCATTACTAATAGGTTTTGTATGAATTTTGGCATTTTGGTTTTCAAGCAAGTTGAGGAACTGGATTTTGTTGGGCCATGGGAAATGTTGACCATGTGGCGTAAACTTGCAGATGGCCCAAAGGACTGTTTTATTGTAGGTCAATCGCTCGAGCCCATCATTTGTGCGAAAGGACTGTCAATCAATCCACATGTGTCGTTTGAGAGCTGCCCCATGCTTGATTACTTGCTCGTACCAGGAGGGGAAGGCACACGGCAAGAAGTGAACAACCCCGCACTCATTGAATTCGTTGCCAACCAGTCGAAGAACTGTAAGGCCGTGCTTTCTGTATGCACGGGTTCATTTGTGCTGCATGCTGCTGGCTTACTATCAGGTAGAATGGCCACGACTCACTGGCGTTCATTAAATCGCTTGCGAGCTTTAGGTGATGTGACTGTTGTTGAGCAGCGTTACGTTCAAGATGGTAATGTCTGGTCATCAGCAGGAGTCTCAGCCGGCACGGACCTCATGCTCGCGTTCATTGCAAGTGTGGCCGGGGAGGAGGCAGCGGGCAAAGTCCAGTTTGATGCAGAGTACTACCCATCTTCCATTAAGTATGGTGGCTTCGAAAGCCATGCACAAGCCCCCTCCTACATTAGGGGCATCTAGTTGCCTCAAGTAAACCTTAAGCTGTTTCTATCACTACATTCTTTTTGAAAGTGTCCTTATGTTCGTTAACATTCGTGGTGCCAAGATTTTTTTAAAAGATCATGGCACTGGTCCCCCAACTCTTTTTTTACATGGCAATCCCGATACCGCAGACATCTGGGATAGTGTGACGGCTCGGCTTCATCAGCATTATCGCTGCATCGTTCCAGACTTACCTGGCTTTGGTCGTTCAAGGACTCCTCAAGAGTTTGACTGTTCTTTTGGTGACTTAGGGAAATTTGTTGACGAGTTACTAGAGTCCATGAATATTACTCAACCAATAAATCTTGTGGCCCATGATTTTGGCGGAGCATTCGCCATGGTATGGGCTGCACAACACCCAGAGAAAGTACGACGTATCGTCGTGATGAATACACCATGTTTTGTGTCAGATTTTCGTTGGCACTTTTGGGGCCGGATTTGGCGAATTCCCATTGTTGGTGAACTGAGCATGATCATGAATAATTGGCCGCTCTTCTATTGGTCTGTGCGTCGGGGCTCTCGCAATCTGACAAAAGATCACATTCGCTCTACCTATTCACGAATAACATCTGAAATGAAACGTATGGTCTTACGTCTCTATCGGGCTGCAAACCCAGAATCTTTTCGTGATTGGGAACCACGGATGTTGCAGGTCACGGCGCATGCTCCTACCCTAGTCCTTTGGGGAGAGGATCGATATATCCCTTCATGGGTTGCGCATCGCTTTGTTGCTACGGAAGTAAAGTATTTTGAGAATTGTGGTCATTGGGTACCAGCTGAAGCGCCGAATGAAGTCGCAGCTGAGCTTTTAAGGTTCTTTATTTTGTAAATTGAGTCATTTCGGATATCGTCAAGAGTTATTGCGGATAAGGGAGTGAAAATGATGCGTACGAGACAATTAGGGACAACAGGACAACAGGTTTCGGCTTTGGGACTAGGCTGCATGGGCATGTCAGAATTTTATGGCCCGGCGGATCAACAAGAGGCGATGGCGACCATTCACTATGCGTTGGATTCCGGACTAAATTTTTTGGATACGGCTGATATGTATGGGATGGGACGCAATGAAGTCCTATTAGGCCAGGCACTAAAGGGACGACGAGATCAAGCGTTTGTGGCCACAAAATTTGGGATTGTACGAGATGCGAACGGGAATTTTCTAGAAGAGAATGGGCGTCCTGAGTATGTGCAGCAAGCATGTGAGCAGAGTCTCAAACGCCTGGGTATATCGGTCATTGATCTGTATTACCAACATCGAGTCGACGTCGAAGTGCCGATTGAAGAGACTGTCGGGGCAATGGCGCAATTAGTGGAGCAGGGTAAAGTTCGCTACCTTGGTTTATCGGAGGCTAGTGTTGAAACAATTCGTAGAGCCAATGCAGTGCATCCGATCGCAGCATTACAAACTGAGTATTCTTTATGGAGTAGAGATCCAGAAGGTGAGATTTTCACCACGTGTCAAGAGCTTGGTATTACGTTTGTTGCCTATAGTCCATTGGGGCGAGGGTTGCTTGCTGGAAAGATTACCCAAAAAGAGGATCTGGCTTTTGATGATCGTCGGCATCAATTGCCACGATTTCAAGGTGAGAATTTTACACGAAACCTCGCGCTTGTTGAACAACTTAAGCATGTGGCTGTTGAGCGAGGGATGACTCCTGCGCAGTTGGCGTTAGCTTGGGTACTTTCGCAAGGTGAAAATATTCTGCCTCTTGTTGGGACCAAGAAACGAAGTTACTTGAAGGAAAATATCGAGGCGGTGTTGATGACTCTCAGTCAGGAAGAAGTGAAGGTACTTGATGATGTGTGGAGTGTTGGTATTGCCGTTGGAGATCGATATCCTGAGTCTGGTATGCAGGCTGTGGATCGCTAGTCTCTGCTTGCCGGATTATCTCAACTTCTTTTGAGGAGGTGGTCTCCTACCATCACGCTATAGGTCGACTCAAATACAATTGTGAGGGTTATGAGTGAACGAATCTGGGAAACATAGCTTTGCATTAAAAGCTGGAGATGGGATTCATGTCGACTTTCGAGGCACGCGAATGACGGTAAAGGTTTCTGATGAACAATCAGAAGGCATGCTCTGGAACATCACAAATCTATTGCCTAATTTTTTCTCTGTCTCCTAGGCATTGTTAGTAAAACCCTACTCATGGCAATGAAGCTAAAGCAGGTTGTACCTTTTGGTCGATCCTTTGATGAATATCGAGAAATGTTTTCTCTGACTAGTGGAGACTTTTCTCGAAAGATTCTTGGAGTAGGTGATGGTCCTGCAAGTTTCAATTCAGAAATGACAAAACTTGGACATCGGGTGGTTTCAATCGATCCCCTTTATTCCTTCACTGGGCAGGAGATAGAACGGAAATTTTATGAGATGGTTGACGGGATTATTGAGCAGGTTAAGGCGACACCATCAGATTGGGTATGGATCTATCACAGATCTCCCGAAGACCTTCGACAGAATCGTATCATGGCTCTTCACTTATTTCTCGCTGATTATGAACAGGGGAAAGTGCAGATGCGATATTTGGTAGGTGAGTTACCTCACTTGTCCGAAATTGCTGATGAAGCCTTTGACATGGCGTTGTGCTCGCATTTTCTCTTTTTGTACTCGAACCAATTTTGGTTAGATTTTCACCGTGTCGCTATTCTTGAAATGTTGAGAGTGGCTACTGAGGTCAGAATATTTCCCTTACTGACTCTCAAGGGAGTACGCTCAGCCTATGTTGATCCTGTGATGCAAGATTTACTGCAGCAAGGGTATGAAGTAGAAATCCTAAGGGTCACGTATGAATTGCAGCGTGGTGGAAATGAGATGTTGAGGGTGAGTCGAAGGTGACGTGAAATAATAGGTCATGGACCTTTACTGATAGTATGGCCCCCTGATATAGAAAAGGTACGCATGTCCAAGCCACTTCTTTTTTTTATAGCTCTTATCGCGTCGGGATTGCTTTGGGTCTATTCCACACAACCGCCTCGCGGTCCACAATTACCAGATGATCCCAAAGCTCTGGTCGCCTTAGATAAGGTTAAAACTCATCGTTCACGGGATTCGACCACGATTGAGGAGTCGCTGGAGAGACTAATACAGACGATTCAGGATAGTGGAGAGCCGATTCGAGTTGGTGATTGGCGCGTGTCTGTCGCTGGTGACAAAGTCAAAGAAATCTATATCGTGAGTCGGCTCATTCGAGAAAAAGGTGAGACGGGATGGATTGAGCGTGATTTTGCCTGGCGGGTCAATTTGAAAGAAAAGTGGATTAAGGTCGTTACACTGGCGGCGAGCAGTCTGATGCCGCTCCATGAGTTGGAGCCTCTACCTCACTCTGATGAGATTTCTCGGATTCCTCACTTACAGCCTCAGGAAGTAAGACTTGGATAAGTCCATCAGCTTCACGTACCTCATAAGAGGGAACTTTCCAGGACTCACTTGGGTTTTTCATGCAGGTTCCAGTTTGAACGTCGAACTTCCATCCATGCCATGGACAAGCAATAAGGTTTCCCTCTAAGCACCCTTCACCCAAGGGTCCTCCAGCATGAGGACAGGTATTATTTAGAGCGAATATTGTCCCATCAATATTAAATAAGGCCACGCCAATTTCTCTGAGCTCGACGGACTTGCATGTTCCTGGTTGGAGGTCAGATATTTTTCCAACAGTAATAAAATTTTTTTCCATGATTCTGTGCCGTGCTGAAAAAAAGATTCAGTCTAACAAGACCATTTTATTGCATCAAGAGTCGATTGGCTAGATATTGATTCCACTTGGTCGACGATGCTATAGAATCTGGACGTTCCTTTTGGGTAAGTGATAGTCAAACACTCTCATTTGTGATCCCAATGGAAATGACCCTACTTCTCAACGCCACCTATGAACCGTTGCGGGTTGTCGGTTGGCAAAAAGCCATCACCCTGTTATGGCAGGGTAAGGTGGAGGTCCTTGAGTTTCACGAACGCGATGTGAGGGGAGTTTCAATAAGCTTTAAGCTTCCTTCTGTCATGCGTTTACTAAAAATGGTGAAGCTTCGGAGGAACTACCATGCCGTCAAGTTCTCACGCATAAATATATTCACACGAGATAATTATACCTGCCAATATTGCGAGAAGCCTTTTCGCACGGAAGAATTGACCTTTGACCATGTAATGCCAATTGCCAAGGGTGGGAAAAAAACGTGGGAAAATATTGTGACTGCCTGTTGGCGGTGCAATAATCGAAAAAGTGGGCGCTTACCGCATGAGGCTAGTATGAAGTTACTCAAAAAACCGGTGAAGCCTCGTTGGACGCCTCGTCTTACGTTAATGATTGGTATTCGAAATGCTCCTGAAAGCTGGCGTGACTATCTCTATTGGAATATGGAGCTGGATGCCGAGGGCTAGCCGTACCTTTTTTCTTGTATTCCCTTACTCTTCTGTTTGAACTATTCTTTTCTACCTTTCCTAAAATTCCTGTGTGTAGTTAGCGTTCAAAAATTTCCATGATTTGTCTGAAGTTGTCTCGTTGGCATTTGCAGCAGTGAGGAAGGTTGTATCTGGAGAGTTGAGCTGAGGAATGAAGTCTAGGCGGTTGCCTGGGCCTTATCACGCCCTCATGAAGGGCTTGTGGAAGGGTAAGGTGATAAGACCCAGAACATGGCT
>JBMYWX010000072.1:0-12711 GCA_049607825.1 Nitrospirales bacterium | reverse complement strand
CAATATTGAAGTCGTGAAAACATTAGGCTGTCCTCAGCCGATAGTAAAATCAAAATTCCAACAGCTGTTAGATGACGCAAAGGACAGCGTCGAAAAAGGATGGACGACAACGGGCATGCTGGTGGAAGGTGGGTTTGGAACCGGGAAGTCCCACCTCCTGGAATCTCTGCAGCAAGTGGCCTTGGAACAGCGATTTGTGACGAGTCGGGTCGTGATCAGTAAAGAAACAACATTGTTTAGTCCTGCACTCATGTTTCGTGCGGCTATGGAGTCTGCGGTGATTCCACAGAAACAGGGAGAAGCGTTGGTTGAAGTCGCTCGTGACTTGCAGTTCCACAGTCCACAATATGTCGCATTTTCGGAGTGGGTGAATCGTCAAGGCGGAGAAATTGACTCGAGATTTGCTGCGACACTCTTTCTGTATGAACGAATGGTCAACGATCCTGAGTTGAGTCATCGTATGATTCGATTTTGGGCTGGAGATCCATTAAGTGATGCCGAGATAAAACGATATCTGAAGGCTTGTGATTCAACGGTAACGTATCGCTTTGACAAACTGACAGGTGCCGAAATGGCATTACAGCGATTGAAGTTTGTCTCACGCTTGATGATTGCTGCAGGGTATTCGGGGTGGATTCTTTTCATTGATGAAGCGGAAATTATTGGACGATATTCGTTCAAGCAACGGGCTCAATCATATGCGGAGTTGGCTCGATGGATGGGTCGATTGGAAGCATCAAGTTTTGCAGATCTTGGGTATAAATCAGGACTGGCGTCAGTTCTCGCACTGACAGACGATTTTCAAAGTGCCATTCTAGATGAAAAAGGTGACCGTGAAAATGTTCCCGCGAAGTTGCGTGAAACCGGATCCGAAGCTGATTTAGTGTTAGCGCGGCAGGCTGAGCAAGGCATGCAATTGATTGAGTGCGAACGAATTCCTCTTGTTGGGCCATATGACGAATTAGTCGAAGAGATCTATCACAAGATTCGTTTAATCCATGGACAAGCTTATGGGTGGGATCCACCTCATGTTCCGTCAATTGAACGATTGTCGAGTACGCGGATGCGAGAGTACGTCAAGGGTTGGATCACGGAATGGGATCTGAAGCGGATGGCTCCTGATGAAGTTGTAGAGATTGAGCTTGCTGAGGTGAAGCAAGACTATTCAGAAGATATCGAGCTCGAAATGGTAACCGAAGATCAGGTTCAGCCCGTGCTGGCAGATGTCCAAGGTTAATTCTATTCAATCACGATGAGGGTGGGCAGAAAAAAAGGATAGACGCTCATGGAATTACACGCACAAGAATGGTTGAAGACGGTTCGTCAGGAGTATCTGCAGCGATTTGTCACGCAGGGTGGATCCGCCGTGAAATTTGTTGTGTCAGAACATAAGCCAGTTGCGGAATGGGTACGAACACAATTAGATGGCATGGCTCGTCAGGATGGATTTTGTACGGCACATGTCGAATCGCGTGATACCAAAATTCATATGACAGATCGATTCTTTCATCAAGTTGCACAATTAATTGATTGGGATCAGCTGGCCTATCAATTTGTCACTCAATTGCTTCGGGAACATGGCTACCAGATTCCAGATGATCGAGCTCAGTTTTCTCTTGCTGAAGTCGCGAAACTCAATGATCGGGCTGAGCCACTGCTCCGTCGCGATCTGAATAGCTGGTTGGAAGGTGCGATTTTCAAGGATCCAGATTTATGCCAAGAGTTTAAGATGGCCATGATTCGACTCTGTCTTGCTCAGCTCGACTCTGCCGAGGCGAGTCCATTTTTGACTCAGGCCGTGAATCAATGGCTGCGAGGCGAACTTCGTCAACTCTCAGCTCTCAAAGAAGCGTTAATCTTTCAAAAAATTGTTCGACACAATGCTCGTCATATGTTTGCCTCACTGACTCGTTGGTTACGTCTTGTAGGTAAACAAGGGCTTGTTGTGACCATTGATATAGATCGATACCTGGTTGGCAAACGTCCTGAGCAAGGAGAGGGTCTATATTATAGTGCTGCCGCCGCTATGGATACCTATGAAATGCTTCGGCAGTTTATTGACGGGACTGATGAAATGGAAGGGTTCCTGTTGGTGGTTATGGCTCCGTCTGAATTTTTGACAGATGGCCGGCGTGGACTCGATCGGTATGAGGCCTTGAAGTTGCGTATTTGGGATGAAGTTCGCGATCGTACGTATCAGAACCCCTTGGGGGCGTTGATCCGCTTGACCGAGTCGACCACAGTTCTCGAAAGTCGGGCGAATGAAGAATATGAGGAAAACAGTTCTGTCCAAAATCCTGGAAATGTTTTTCACCAACGGGTGATTGAGGCCTTACGTTCTGGCGTACCCAACCGTGATGTGGTTCAGGCTTTGGGAAGTAATCAACCAGAGATCGAAGGGAAGTTTACTGGATTTCTTCAAGAGCTTGGTCCTCGTGTTGCTACCAATACGATGGCTAAGGGCCTGGTCATTGCTGGAGGGTTTGGAGCGGGGAAGTCCCATCTACTTGAATCCTTGCAGCATAGGGCTGTTCAAGAAAATGTCGTGTGTAGTCAAATTGTCATTAGTAAAGAGACGCCATTCTATAATGTCGTCACCCTCTTTCGTGCGGCAGTGGATTCGGCCATTGTTCCTAACAAGCGAGGCCATGCGCTGACAGAAATTGCGAGCGAACTAAATTTTCAAAGTCCGCAATATGCTGAATTCTACGGATGGGCCCAACGACAGCAGGTGGGAGAAGTTGATGCTCGGTTAGCGGCAACGTTGTATCTCTATGAACAGATGGTCAACGACCCCGAGCTCAGTCATCGAATGATTCGATTTTGGTCTGGTGATCCACTGAGTAATGGAGAATTAAAAAAATATCTCAAAGGGTGTTCGCCGGATACCCCTTATACCTTTCAAAAAATTTCTGCGCAAGAATTAGCCTTGCAACGATTTCGCTTCGTGTCACGGTTGATTGTGGCCGCGGGATATGCAGGGTGGGTTCTGCTGATTGATGAGGCGGAAATTGTGGCTCGCTATTCCTTCAAGCAACGCGCGAAGTCGTATGCTGAACTGGCTCGCTGGACGGGTAGGCTTGAGACGTCTTGTTTCCCTGGATTGGGGTCGGTTGTGGCGTTGACCGATGATTTTCAAAGTGTCGTCTTAGATGAAAAAGGTGACCGAGAAAAAGTTTTTGAAAGTGTGAATCAACCAGATGCTGATCGTGTGGTTCAAGAAGCCGAATATGGCATCCAAGTCATTGATCGAGATCGCATGCTCTTGGGTCTTCCTCATGAACAAATGGTCGAGGAAACATACGAAAAAGTTCGAGGTCTTCATGCTTCGGCCTATGCGTGGGCGCCACCACCAGTCACGACCGTTGACCAATTGTCGAGTACTCGTATGCGGGAATATGTCAGAGGATGGATCACGGAATGGGATCTTAAGCGATTAACACCTGATGCGGATGTTCATATTGAGGTCTCGACCCTGACGCAAGACTACTCTGAAGACGCGGAGCTAGAAACGGTTGTTGAGGACGATCCAGAGGGTTCGAAAGAGGAGTCTGGAGGAGATCCGCTCCTGGCCTTAGCGATGGAAAATCAGTCGCTGGCACATGTCGGAGATGAGTAAGCGCTATTACATGGCTCCAGATGAGGAAGAGCTGGTCAGGGGAGACGAATTGATGCGTCTGCGCTCTTGATTTTGTCACATTTCTGCTAAGTAGATGGCTTCGTCTCAGTGCAACTCTGTGAGTTGTTTCAAGAAATCCACATGTAGAAAATAGGAATGTGTATCTCGTTTCTGACAAGAAGTCTGCGGAACGTGCATGCTACAGACGACCAACTGAGATGTGACCCATGAGCCACAAATTTTCAACATTGTTGAAGTGTGTACATGAGCGAACCATTCTCATCTTGTCCATTCTCTTTGGAACTTGTTTGATCATCATGGTCGTTCATATCAGTCATTTAAAAACGCAAATGTTACAAATGGCAGCCTTGACGAGCGCCGATGTGTATACGCGAGCCTTGACAGAAATGCGGAGTTTGTATACGAGCGAAGTGGTGGAGCGCGTCAGGTCCAATGGTGTGGTCGTTGCACATGATTATGAACAACAGTCTGGGGCTATTCCCTTGCCTGCGACATTGAGTCAGAAGCTTGGTGAACGTATGGGGCTTCAACATTCAGGTGAGGAAACTCGTCTGTTCAGTCCACACCCTTTCCCCTGGAATACACACAAAGGTGGACTACAGGACTCTTTTGAGCGCCAGGCTTGGACATTTTTAAATGAACATCCAGAGCAAGTGTTTTTTCAGTTTGAGGACATTCATGACCATCCCAGGCTTCGTTATGCGACGGCCGATATCATGCGCACGGAATGTGTCGACTGCCATAATGCACATCCAGAGAGTCCAAAGCGAAATTGGGAAGAAGGTCAAGTACGGGGTGTTCTAGAAATCACGTATCCGATTGAAGGACTGAAAGCCTTCACAGGAATAAACTTACGAAATACCTATGGGATGATGAGTTTGCTCGCCTTGCTTTGGCTTGGTGGATTGGGGCTTGTAGTCTCAAAGCTTCGCCGAACATCGGATGAATTAGAACTGCGTGTTCAGGAGAGAACTCTTGACCTTCAATCTACGAATCAGCAGTTGGAGGAAGAAATTCAAGAGCGACAACTTGCGGAGAAAGCCTTGCGGGAAGCGCGAGATTATTTGGAACTGCGTGTTCAGGAGAGAACGGCTAAGTTAGCTGAAGCGAATGCTGAACTTGTGAACGAAGTGACAGAGCGCAAGCAGGCTGAAGAAGGAGTGAGGAAGCTGAATACAGATCTCCTTCAACAGACGGCACTGCTTGAGGCAAGTAATAAGGAGCTAGAGGCCTTTAGTTATTCGGTCTCACATGATTTGCGAGCTCCACTTCGCGGTATTGACGGATTTAGCCAAGCGGTGTTGGAGGATTATGGAGACAAGCTCGATACGGCGGGGAAGGGATTTTTAGAGCGTGTCCGAGCTGCGAGTCAGCGAATGTCGAAGTTGATTGATGCCATGCTGCACCTCGCTCGTCTTACTCGTGCAGAACTACACACTAAATCTGTTGATCTCACGGCTTTGTCGAATCAGGTCATTGAGGAGCTACGGCAGGTTGACCCGGAGCATCAGGTCAGTTGGCAGGTGCAAGAGGGCCTCGTGACGACTGCTGATCCGAATCTCCTTCGTGTTGTGCTAGAAAACTTGTTAGGGAATGCATGGAAGTTCACAGGCCATGCCGCAGAAGCTTGCATTGAAGTGGGTGTCACACAATACAAAGAACAGTCGGCTTTTTATATTCGAGACAATGGAGTCGGATTCGATATGACGTATGTGCACAAACTTTTTGGTACCTTCCAACGTTTACATGCTTTCAGCGAATTTCCTGGAGTTGGTGTAGGGTTAGCAACGGTGCAGCGCATTATTCAACGTCACGGAGGACATATTTGGGCTGAAGGGATGGTTGGCGGAGGAGCCACCTTTTACTTCACGTTATAAAGCAAAAGGAGAGACATCATGAATTCGAAAGATCAAGTTATATTATTAGTTGAAGATCACCCTGATGACGAAGAGCTGACGATGCGGGCGTTGGCCAAGAATAATATTATGAATGAGGTGGTCGTGGCACGTGATGGGGTTCAGGCATTGGAGTACTTATTTGGCACTGGTGCCTATGCTGGGCGAGACCTGAGTCAGATGCCGCAAATCATTCTGTTAGATTTAAAGCTTCCCAAGATTGATGGGTTAGAAGTACTGCGACGTTTACGTGCCGATGATCGAACGAAATTTCTTCCTGTCGTGGTGTTAACGTCTTCAAAGGAAGAACATGATGTCGTGAAAAGTTATCAGTTAGGGGCGAACAGTTATGTGCGGAAGCCTGTCGACTTTCAAGAATTTACCAAGGCGGTGCAACAGTTGGGGTTATATTGGCTCATTTTGAATGAGTCCGCTGCCGAAGTGCAAAAAGTATAGCAATACGGTGTATCAGTTTGGCTTGTATGGGCTCAATTTGAATGAGTCAGCTGCCGAGGTCCAAAATGTGTAGCCAAAATTTCCGCGTGAAAAAGAAGTATAGTTACCCAAGGTCATCTAGAATTGGACAATGCGTTGAAAAGAGCCACGTTTGAATAAGGCAAATCACAAATGGATGCATGAAGAGCTCATGCTCATATATCGTAAGAGTGAGATGTCTGTAAATCTTCTTGCTAGCCCCCTCAAAAGATAGTTTGAGTCATCCTCGAAGAATATATGTCCCTACCTCAAGTCTGATTTCCCGTTTCTGTCGTTACAGTGGTTTTGTCCTTTCCGTGTATTTGCATGTCGATGATGGTTCATGTTTTGATGCTGAATATGATCCACTTGGCTTACAGTGTTCTCTTCCTGTTCTTGTTCCTCTGTGTTCCACCATCAGTGTTTGGTGAGAGCAACGTCTCTCACCCATTCATCCAACAGTCGTCAACCATATTGCATCATCCAAAGCCAAGACTGCTTGATGGGTTTGGTATGTCAATCAGCCACGATCACGGGCAGACCTTGGTGGGAGCCCCGAATGCTGTGTATCAAGGACGCGATACGGGATTGACCTATCTATTTGATCGAGAAGGAACGCTTCTCCACACGTTTAAAATTCCCCACATCATGCCAGGGGCCTTATTTGGTCAAGCCGTCGCGCTGTCGTCACAAAGCGTCATTATTGCGGCCCCTCATGGTCGAGATGAACTCAACACGCAAACTGGTGCCGTCTATCTCTTTGATCGGAAAATACGAAACGTTCGATTGACATTGAACAATCCGAGTCCCACCAGTGGCGTCTTCGGTCATGCCATTGCTGTGGCTGAACAACATGTTCTCGTTGGGGACCCTCAAGCAAACTCAGCGACAGCGTTTCGAAGTGGCGCCGTCTATCTCTTTGACGAGGTGACGGGAGTCTTGCAGAAGACCTTTCGTCCTCAAACTGAAAAAACCTCACGCCCGACTCAGTTTGGGCAAGCGGTTTCCTTAACTGGAAGACAGGTGTTCATTAGTGCACCTTTTGGAGGGACGGCCGGATCAGAGGCTGGAATGGTGTACCTGTTTGACAAGCAAACTGGAAAGATGGTGCGCACTTTTGAACCTCCTATTTCAACACCGTCATTAGCCTTTGGGTGGTCATTTGTCGTCAATGACCGCGTGATCTTGATTGGAGCTTTTGGATATCAGGGCACCTATCGTGAGGAAGGTATTGCCTATCTCTATGATATTCAGTCAGGGAAATTGTTGAACACATTCACCAATCCACATCCTACGGAACGTGCACGTTTTGGAATCTCGGTGTCACTGTTTTCCGATCTGTCAATCGTGGCGGCCACAGGAGATCATGTGCAAGCCTATGGGAAGATTAAAGGAGGAGAGGTCTATGTCTTTGCTTCTAAAACTGGAGCATTAGAGCAGATCCTTCGTGATCCGTTTTCGGCGACTGGAGCCAGTGATGTCTTTGGTCATGGGCTATTTTCGTATGATGATAGTCTATTGATTAGTGCACCTTTTGGTGGAGCTGGACCTGAGCTTGATGCCGGCCTCGTCTATCTCCTGAATCGGTCAAAGCTAGAGTAGCGTGATGGCCCTACGTATCTCCTCTTACTACATACCGTAACTATTTGTTTTTCCTTCTTTCGTGCTTGTCAGTTGTCATGCGTGACAACGTCCTGTCAGAAATGACGATAATTTGCCTAGTGGAGATGGCCAAATTTTCTCAATGATTTTCGTTCCCCACTGACTTGCTGCATGTAACCCACTGAAAGGCAGACGAATTCAGTAAGCCTTTTGTGAAGCATCCCAATCTTCCTTCCTCGGCACATCCTTTGCTGAGTCTCTCTTGAGAACACAAAATGTACTTGTGGTGCACAGAAGTGTGAGGAGGTGAGTCATGAAACGGCTGTTACGAGTCGGCACGCAAGAAGATGGAATGACAACAGAAGAATGGTGGGCTTCAAAACATCAAAGGCCGTCGGGGAGTGTCTTCATCAGATCAGGAAAACCCTCCAAGGTACAAAGTTCGGGTCTCCTTCAATGTGCTGTGTGTGGAAGCGAAGTCAAAATCTTGGTTTCGCCAAGACGGAATCCTCACTCAAGTAAACTGGGTCGAGCGGTCAGTATGAAAGATCATGACCTCTGTCGGAAATGTTGGAAACACATGATGCAACAATCACGGCGAGAGTCCGAGATCCATGCCAATCAAAATGTACGTGCGAGTATCCATCATTTACAGGTGTCAAATAGTGATGCTCAGAAGTATCCGAAGACTGGGACTTAAATGACAAATCAGGTAGATGGTTTTATTATTAAGTTTCCTCCAATTGGGTTTTTGTGAGAGACCTAACATGAAGATGTGACCAATAACGAACACGCAGAGATAATAGACACAATCATCAAAGCCTCTGATCATCTGGTCAGGGGCTTTTTGTTTTGTTTGAAACTAACGAGATGGAGCGTGGCAGAATGATGCCTGAGATTGAATCAGGCGAAGTCTTGTGCCCAAGTATCAAGAAAGTACTCATTCATGTCATGTTAGGTTAAGGGGCAAGTTACGTTTTTTATAATAGAGAGATTGATTTCTTGCAGCGCTTCGATAGCTGGACTAGCGGATTTGTCTAGTGGTGTAGCTAATCGATAATAGGCAGCTAAACTGTTAAGAATCTCATTCTGGAAAGTCACGGCTGGGAAAAGGTATTCCTGGCGGTTGAGCTGATTAGCCCTGTGAGGAATGGGTGAGAGAACTCTTTGATATTTCTGGCGGAGGGGGTGGGATTCGAACCCACGGTCCCGTGAAGAACTCCGGTTTTCAAGACCGGCCTATTCGTCCACTCTAGCACCCCTCCTCGAGTATATTAATAGACGATGCCTGATTTGTCTATGCATTTTGAGAAATTGATCATCAATAATATTTCACTCATACGAGTTACCCGGCTTATGATGTGTTGGCAGAAGATGGGCTTGCGAATGAAGAAAATTATGCAGTGCTTTAAAGAAGAAGTGGTTGATGAGGGTTAGTCATGGCTGAGACTCAGTGGGATTGACGTTTTTTTGTCGAAGTCGTGGTGAGGATCTTGGTGTCTGATTGTGCTGGATAGTCATTCACGATTCCAAGCACCTTACCCTGGAATGGGAGGAACCGGACGTGAACCTGATAGGGCTGTTTATTCATGGTGAGTTCATAGTATTCAATCAGAGGTTGCTGGAGGTCGAGTGTTTGAAAGACGGCCATGCGCACGCCTTTGGCCATGGGCTGAGGTAAGACTTGTGTAATTCGCTTTCCAAGTAGGCAATCGCCGCCAACATAATGCCCATGAATTGGATTGGCGTAGTGATAATCGACGTAGATACCTTTGTCGTTCCAGAGGAAAAATTTTTGCGGCGGGGTGATCCAGGACTTATGTGTGCCAAATAATTGGTTCACCAGTAAGTCCCATGTGTAGGGTGATAAGCGATCGTCCATGATCGGTGTTGGTCTTATTTTTTCTTTCTGGTTGATCTGGATGTGATTGCTGTGGTTCCAGGGAAGTAGGGTTGGAGAGCCTCTGGGATGCTCACGGATCCATCGGCTTGCTGATAGTTTTCCATAATGGCCACAACGGTTCTGCCGATTGCCAATGCTGAACCATTTAAGGTGTGGACATAGTTGGCCTTGCCTTGCTTCGGTCGATAGCGAATGCCCGCGCGCCTAGCTTGAAAGGCTTCAAAGTTACTGCATGATGATACTTCACGATACGTGTGCTGAGAAGGGACCCACACTTCCAAGTCATAGGTTTTCGCCGCGGAAAATCCCATGTCTCCAGTGCAGAGTGTCATGACTCGATAGGGAAGCTTGAGGGCTTGGAGGACTTTTTCTGCGGCGTGTGTGAGTTCTTCGAGGGCATCATGAGATTGGTCAGGATGCGTGAAATTGACGAGTTCGACTTTATTAAATTGATGGACTCGAATCAGTCCCTTGGTGTCCTGACCATAGGAGCCAGCTTCTCGCCTGAAACATGGGGTGTGCGCCACATACCGGATCGGCAAGTCCGCTTCTGATACAATTTCCTGTTGATATATATTGGTGAGAGGTACTTCGGCTGTAGGGATGAGAAAGTAGTCTTCACTGGCGAGGTGAAAGGCATCCTCTTCAAACTTTGGAAGTTGTCCAGTTCCTGTCATGGCCGCTCGATTGACCATGAATGGCGGGAGGACTTCCGTATAACCATGCTCTTGAATATGAAGTTCAAGCATGAAATTGGCTAAGGCCCGTTCGAGTTTGGCTCCAAGACCATAAGAAAGAGAAAACCGTGACCCGGTTAATTTACTGGCCCGTTCAAAATCAAATACACCAAGTGTTTCCCCAAGTTCATCGTGTGAACGAGGGGTGAAGTCAAAGGTGGGAATCGTTCCCCATCGACGAGTTTCGACATTGTGTTCGGCGTCAGCGCCTGTCGGCACGGAGGCATGGGGCACATTAGGAATGCGCAGAGCTTGGGTGTGCAGTTGTTCTTCTACATCGCGTAATGGCACTTCAATGGCTTGAATCCGATCCCCCAGTTCGCGAAGTTTGGTCGTCGCCTCGTCGGTCGGCCGTTTTTCGCGTTTGCATTTGGCGACTTCTTCAGAGCCGAGTTTAAGTTGGCGCCGGAGTTCTTCAACTTGCGTGATGAGGTCTCGACGTTGATCGGATAATTGTTGGACAAGTGCCCAGGGGATATCCTGTCCGCGAGGGCCTAAGTGTTCTTGCAATGTGGCAAGCTGATCTTTTAAAACACGAAAGTCGTACATTAGGTTTACATTCTTAAGGGTAAAAGCGTTGTTTCAGAATCTATCACTAGGTGTATTGTGAGTCAATAAAAGGAACACACCAGGTTTAATGTCGATGAGAGCCGCGCAGTGATGGGCCACTATGCCATATATTTTCCCCTATGAACATATTTTTGTGTGGGGGATCAGTGTCCTGATCCTTGTGTTGCTGGGGGTTCGGTTTGTGGTTGCCCGGCGAAGGCGATGCATGACACAAGAGAGACCTGATGATAGCAATCCCTGAGTGGTTGCATGGCTTTCGTGTGGTTTGTCTTTTGAGTTGAGCCACTCTATAATCGCATTTCTTTTTCACCTAGGATATAGATAAGTATGACTACAATGTCGAAACGATCAGATGGTCGAATGGCTGAAGACCTTCGTCCTGTAAAAATTACGCGTGGATTCACAAAATATGCTGAAGGATCCGTATTGATTGAAATGGGTGAGACAAAGGTGATTTGTAATGCCTCTGTTGAGCCAAAGGTTCCCCCATTTCTTCGTGACAAAGGGCAAGGGTGGGTGACGGCTGAATATGGTATGCTACCTCGCTCGACGCATGATCGGATGTCCCGTGAAGCCAATAGAGGAAAGCAAAGTGGGCGAACCCTAGAAATTCAACGACTAGTTGGTCGTGCGCTTCGTGCGGTGACTGACATGACGGCTCTTGGCGAGCGAACGGTGTGGATTGATTGTGATGTTATTCAAGCAGATGGTGGGACGCGCACGGCGGCCATCACCGGGTCGTTCATAGCATTGGCTGATGCTATGACCAAACTGAAAGAACGAGATCTGATCAAGCATCGTCCTTTAAACGATTATCTGGCGGCCATTAGCGTTGGAAAAATTGGCGGCGACATTCGTCTTGATCTCGCATATGATGAAGATTCTGTGGCCGATGTGGATATGAATCTCGTGATGACGGGTAAGGGACACATGGTAGAAGTTCAGGGCACCGCTGAAGGGGCGCCATTTGAGAAAAAAGATTTGGACGCCTTTTTTTCGATAGGCTGGCTTGGGATCGAGCGTCTCATTAACATCCAAAAAGAATTACTGGGACCATTGGCTTGAATGCGAACCCTGAGCAAAACGGTGTGCTGGTGCTGGCCACAGGAAATCAGCATAAGCGTGAGGAAATTCTCGCCCTTTTGGATGATCTGCCCATCACCATTCTGACGCTACGTGATTTTCCAGAGGCACCCATCATCGAGGAAGATGGGGTGACGTGTGAGGAGAACGCGATTAAGAAGGCCCAGGGCATTGCGACCTACACAGGGCATGTCACGCTGGCCGATGATACTGGCTTAGAGGTGGTGGCTTTAGACGGACGACCGGGTGTCTATGCTGCCCGCTATGCGGGGGAAGAGGCCACTTATGAAGATAATTGCCAAAAGCTCCTGGAAGAATTGGCTAATATTCCCGCTGGACAACGACAGGCACGATTCCTTACAGTAGTAGCCATTGCAGACCCTGGTGGTGCAGTCGATGCGGTGGATGGGGTTCTCAATGGAGTGATTGCAGAAAAAGCCCGTGGTGCAAAGGGGTTTGGGTACGATCCGGTCTTTCTTCTCTCGGATCTAGATAAAACCCTGGCTGAGATTACCCCTGAATACAAGAATAGAATCAGTCACCGGGCTTTGGCCTTACAGAAAGCTAAGGTCCTACTCACAAATAAGTGGATTCCACAGATAACGTCGGGGCGTAGCGCAGCCCGGTAGCGCGCCTGCTTTGGGAGCAGGATGTCGGAGGTTCAAATCCTCTCGCCCCGACCAACCTTTAGACGTTTCTTTCCTCACATCATTCCGCTCAAGTACTTGTCTCGATTGTTTTGCCTCTTCGTAAAATTTGAAATTTCAGTGATTCTCCCAAGGGGGATGGTTCCAACCGATAGTGAGT
>JBMYWX010000071.1:0-12728 GCA_049607825.1 Nitrospirales bacterium | reverse complement strand
CGGCAGCTGGATTCACAAGCAAGAGAAGGACTCGGTCGATTCCCCATGTGCTAGTTAGTAGGAGTCTGCGCTTTTATGCATAATGATGTTGGCCAGAAGGGCTTGATCATGCATAATAACGTTATCAATATCACTCGCGTTAGAATGTTAGTCACTTGGTGGGCTGTGATTCATCTTGTTGAGGCTTGGGGTTCCTATTGTTTCTGAATCTTTGGTGTGAGTTTTTGAAATCTCTAGCCATTGGATCATGTTAGAAGAGAAGAATGAAGGTGCCTGGCTCATCTCGCCTTATTAATTTTCGGTTGATGTTGCCGATACATTATATGAATCTGTTAAATCGATGATGCAAGATGATGTAATTGAGGGATTAGGTATGTTCTTGAGCAATGGCTCAGAGTATAATCGGTATAAATACTGTTTCATTTGATTGAACGCAGGAGGTAGTTGATTCAATAGAGGTGAAAGATTGTTCTCTATTCTTTTGCCTGTACCCATCACGTTACACTCTAAGTCAGTGAGGACTATATGCGTAATCGTATTTCCTGTTCAGCGCAATCACTCGCACAACTTCAGCCTGATATGATTCGATCCGTAGTGGGTGGACAGGTATATGGGCTTGGAAACCAATACTTTTCTGAAAGCCGGGTGCAAGTACTCGAAACTGGAGATGGTTTGGTTTCTGCAGAAGTGAGTGGTACGTTTGGCGTGTATACGCAGACGATCAAGTTACGTTCAGGCGTGTTGTCAACTAAGTGCTCCTGTCCCTCCAATGAGAAGCCGTTTTGTCGGCATTGTGTGGCGGTATTGCTTCAGCACTATAAGGAAAGAGCAAAGAGCGCAGACCCTGTCCATGAAGCCGATCATCCTGTATCGACGGTTCAAGAAGAGAGCCGGAGTGATGATTCAGCATCAACTGATTTTAATTTTCGAGATGTGACAGCTTTTGTCGATTGGATGCAGTCCTGTGTAAAGGGATTGGGCCGTGATTCCGCCTTGCCCGCACTTCCGAAATTGCCAGCCGGGGCGGTGAAAGGGTGGAGTGAAGCGATTGATTCCTTGCATCGGCAGTTTTTAGAAAGCGAAGGAGTTCGCATGGAGACTCAAGTTAATCTTCAGGCTGCACAGGAGCAGATAGTGGGGTTTACCCAAGCCTTAGAAGAAGCCCGTCGTGAAGCGAAGGATGCTCATGGAGCTTGTGGGGGATTGCAAGCAGAAATTAAAAAATATCAAGAGTCGCTACGCGACTTTGATACTGTCCGCCAAGAGAGAGACCGTTTAGCGCAACAAATAAAGAAAGTACATGATGAGCTTCAAGGGAAATCGGCTGAGCTTAGTGGCATTTCCGAGGCGATAAGCAATTTGACAAAAAACATGCAATAACGTGTTACTACTATCCCGTAGCTGGTTTTCGAGCTGAATCCTATTTCCAAATCCTACCCCCTAGGAGCCTTTCCTCTTTCATGCAGTGTAAGCAATTGTTCATGCTGTTCATGAACCTGTAGAGACTGACAGGGCGGCTGTATTTTCTTTAGTCGATTGTCCGAGTTTCATAAGCAAATTGTCGGCGATGTGTTCTAATGCAATTGATGCCGGAGACGTCGGGTCTAGGTCAACGACAGGCAAATATTTGTGAATGGAACGGGCAACGGATGCATGATCAGGCACTTTACCGAGTAACAAAAGATTCGTTCCGACATATTGCTTGAGAAGGTTTTGAAGTTGCAGAGTGTTAATCTTAGAGCCATTGGTTATTCGATTCAGAATAAGATAAGGATGAAAGTCGTGAAGTGCTTGTTGCGCAGTTGGAACGCCTTCCTGTTCGGTGCTTTGGCCCACGGCTTCTAACACCTCTGAAACACTCTGAAATTCCCGGTCGAGCAACGCATTAGCGACGGGGTCTCGTGCGGCAAACGACGTCAGGACTTTTCGGATGGCTGCAAGTTTAATAAATCGGTATAGATCGAGCACCGATGTTGGGTCTGGCGTGGCGACAGCCAAATGGTGGTCAGCTAGGAGAAAAAAATCAAGTGCATGATAATGAGTTCCGGCTCCCACATCGACAATCACAATGTCGGCATCAAGCTGTTTTAAGTGGCGAATCAATCGCTTTTTCTTGGCATATTGAAGATTTGCGGTACGTAGTGTATCCCCTGTGCCTGGAATTAGCCGGAGGTTATGGTATCCGTTGACTGGTTGTGCAACGGATTCGAGTGATTTCAGTCGATTGCTGAGGAAGTCCGTGAGTGTGGCTGTTGGGTGAAAAATTCCGAAAAGGACATGTTGATTCGCACCGCCGGTGTCAAGGTCTGTGATAATCACACGCCTTTCTCGTTTTGTCAGAAGAAGTGCAAGGTTGCTGCTAATCACACTTTTTCCGACCCCACCTTTCCCGGATGCGATTGATACGATTTCAGCCATAGAAATCCTTCTCGATTAAATAGATCGTCCGGTTATCAGGGCCCGACTAAATAATTCAACCTGGTCGCGAATAATTTGGAATTATTCGTTCTAGATTTAGTCTATCATGGAGGTTCGCTTAAGCCTATTCGCTTACTATCTGTTGATTAACGTGTTGATAAGGTGTGAGTATGTGGTTGTTGGGGGGTGGCCATGAGTCCCACGGTTCAGTGATATATTCTCGGAGCAGTCTAGGGTAGTCCATCGAAGTGACTCTTGCGTTTAAACTGAAGAAATGCTAGGGTTGCAGGCAGGTGAAGTGGGCGAATGCCCACTTTTTTTTGGTCTTTTCTGCTTAAAAATTACCAAATCTACCGGTGTTATTGCGGGGAGGATCTACTCGTTTTTGAGCATGATGGTATCTGAACATAGCCTAGAGCAACGGATTGAGCAAGTTGCGCTTCCGTTGGCTCGCTCTCTTCAGGTCGATATTGTTGAGATCACCTGTTTAGGTAAGGGGGCTGGCGCATGTATTCGTGTGACAATTGATAAGGTTGGTGGCCTGGCCATTGCTGATTGTGAGCAACTTCATCGTTCTTTGAGCCGTTCGCTTGATGTTCTCGACCCTATTCCGCAGTCCTATAGGCTTGAGGTCTCTTCCCCAGGGTTAGATCGCCCGCTAAAGCAGCGTAAAGATTACGAACGTGTGCTTCAAAAACTGATACGCATACATCTTCTTAAGCCCCATCAAGGGAAATCTTCTATTGTAGGACATTTGAATGCTGTGTCTGATGCAGGTATTAGTTTGATCATTCGAAATCCGTCTAAGAAGGTCAAGGAGCCTATGTTTCAAGTAGCTTGGGATATGATTGCCAAAGGGCGATTAGAAATTGAGTTCTAGTGAATAAGAGTAAAGACATGAGAGATAGAACAAGTACCCAATATTCAATTAGCGTGGGAGTTCCTCATGAAACGTGAATTAATGGCAGTTATTGAGCAGATTGGCCGGGAGAAGGGTATTGATAAGGAGCGAGTCCTTGCGGCTGTCGAATCTGCTCTCTTGACGGCTGCCAAAAAGCGATATGGGCATGGCGAAAATATTCAGGTTGATGTAGATGAGGAAACGGGAGAGATCTCCATTGTTTCAAAGAAAACCATTGCTGAGAATGTCACTGATGTTCACACCGAAATCTCGTTAGAGGAAGCTCGCCAAATTGATGGTGATGCTGAGATGGGTGATGAAATTGGTTCATTAATTGATATGGAAGAATTTGGCCGAATCGCCGCACAAGCGGCCAAACAGGTCATTTGTCAAAAAGTGAGAGAGGCGGAATGGGAAGCCGTTGAGCGAGACTACTCCAAGCGCCAGGGAGATCTTGTTCATGGTGTCATCCTTGGTCAAGAGCGTCGAAATTATCTCGTTGAAATTGGGAAAACAGAGGCATTGCTTCCTCTGCAAGAGCAAATTCCAAGGGAGACCCACCGTCGAGGTGACCGAATCCGGGCCTATCTTCTAGAAGTACGACGGACTCCAAAAGATGTACAGGTCATATTATCGAGAGCCCACCCTCAATTCGTCGTCAAGCTTTTTGCCCTGGAAGTTCCCGAGGTCTCAGAGAAAATTGTTGAAATTAAAGGAGTTGTGCGTGAACCAGGAGATCGAACGAAGATCTCGGTCTCTTCGCGTGACAAGGCTGTCGATCCAGTGGGAGCATGTGTAGGGATTAAAGGGTCTCGAGTTCAAGCGATTGTGAGAGAATTACGTGGTGAGAAGATCGATATTATTCCATGGACGAATGACCCTCGAGTATTTATAGGAGAAGCGCTCAACCCAGCCTCAATCGAAAAAGTGGGGATTGATGAAGAAAAAAAGGCAGCATTGGTTGTGGTGGCCGATTCGCAACTTTCCTTGGCGATTGGGAAAAATGGCCAAAATGTCCGTTTAGCAGCTAAATTGACAGGTTGGAAAATTGATATCATTAGTGCCACTGAATATGAACAAGAAAAACTTGAAAGAGATCGGGATATTAAGGCTGCACTAGAAGAAGAGACCGCACAATTGGATCAAGGGGAATCTTCTGGGAAAAGTGAAACTTCTGGATCCAGTGCTGAAGTCAGAGATGTGGAAAGTTCTGAAAATGAACCGTCACCGACAATTGAAACCGTCTAACGTGATGAGGGTGATTACTGGATGAGGGTCTATGAATTAGCAAAAAAGCTTGGAGTTGAGAGTCGAATTCTCATTCCAGAATTGGTACGTCTAGGGATTGAGGTGGCGTCTCATAGTAACACGTTAGATGATGAGAGTGTCAGGCGGGCAACAGAAGCACTTCAAGGTAAGGTCTTAGCAGATGGGGGGAGTGAGGCTCAGCCGCAAGCGCGAAAGTCTGGAGGTAAGGTTTCTGGTGCTTCCAGCAAGCGAGGGCATGCGTCTTCTTCTGCGACGGTTGAAGAGCCGAAGAAACCAGAGAAGAAGCATATTCTGATTAAGAAGAAGAAGGTAGAAGAGGAACTGCCTCCCGAGTCAATGATTAGTGAATTAACTGATGTGGTGGCTGAGGGCCATCCACCACCACTTTCTGACTTGCCTGCAGAAGAGCAAGTGCAGGACGAGAATGTGGTGGAGTCAGAGAGTGAGAGCGAAGCCCCGACCTCAGTTGCCGAGCCTTCCATCCTATCACCTAAGACTCCAGATTTAACGAATGAGGAACCGCCTGCGAGTGCTGCTGCTCCATCCGTGAGTGTTGAGCCTGAAAAATCAGAGAAAAAAGATAGTGCCAAGGGAGCTGTTGATGTTTCAGGGGAAGATAAAATCAAAAAGCCGAAGAAAGTTGGACGAAAGCGTGACGATGATCTGTTTGCTGCTAAGTATGAAGATGCGGCACGGTGGCAAGATCTTCGTCCACTGCCAGCTTTGCGACGAGAAGAGCGATCGCGGCCCAGTCAATCGTCCTCGGTCGTCGAAGTCACAAAGCCCAGGAAGAAGGGAATAAAAGTTCATGCTGGAATATCGATAAAAGAATTTGCGGAGTTATTGGGCCAACGTCCAGCTGAAGTCATTCGAAAGCTTATGGATATGGGAATCGTCTTAGCAATGAATCAACCAATGGACCTTGACGCTGCTGCCTTGATTGCTGAAGGTGTCGGCGTCAATATTGAAATAGCGGCAGAGAAGCAAGGGGAAGATCTTTTAGAAGAAGTCCTTGAAGAGAGCAAAGATAAGCAATTAGTTGCGAGGGCACCAGTTGTCACAATTATGGGGCATGTGGACCACGGCAAAACCTCACTTCTTGACGCTATTAGGCAAACGCAAGTGACTGAGCGAGAAGCTGGAGGTATTACACAGCACATTGGAGCCTACTCTGTGAAGGTCGGAGAGAAGCGTGTGACATTCTTGGATACTCCTGGTCATGAAGCTTTTACTGCAATGAGAGCTCGTGGTGCGCAGGTGACAGATATTGTTGTCCTTGTGGTCTCCGCCGACGATGGGGTGATGCCTCAAACCGTAGAGGCCATTCATCATGCGCAAGCAGCGAAAGTCCCGATAGTGGTAGCGGTTAATAAAATTGATAAACCAGATGCTAACCCTGACAGAGTGAAGCAGGGTCTGAGTGAGCATGGTTTGATTTCTGAGGCTTGGGGTGGAGATACAATTTTTGTTGAAGTTTCAGCCAAGGAAAAGTTGGGACTGGAGCAGTTGTTAGAAATGATTCTTCTTCAAGCTGAAATCCTTGAGTTGAAAGCGGATATTGCCTGTACTGCAAGAGGGGTGGTGTTGGAGGCTAGGTTAGACCGCGGGCGTGGTCCAGTCGCAACGGTACTTGTGCAACAGGGGATCCTGAAAACTTCAGCCGTATTTGTCATGGGGTCTGTAAGCGGTCGTGTCCGAGCCTTAAACTCAGATACGGGTGCTAAAATCAAAGAAGCTGGACCATCAATTCCGGTCGAAGTCATAGGTCTTTTATCCGTCCCAGCAGCGGGAGATCAACTCGTTGTTGTGAAAGATGAACGAATGGCTCGTGATATTGCTGAGGGCCGGCAACAAAAACAACGGACGGCAGATCTCGCGACTACGGGGCCACGTCGAACACTAGATGAGTTCTATGCGGAAGTGAAGGAGGGCGAGGTAAAAGAACTTCCAGTACTTATCAAATCTGATGTTCAAGGTTCGGCTGGCGCCATTTGTGACATGGTCGAAAAGTTTTCTTCAGATCTTGTACGCTTTCGTGTGATTCATAGCGGTATTGGAGGAATCAGCGAATCTGATGTGCTGTTAGCCGCTGCGTCGCAAGCCTTAATCATTGGCTTTCATGTCCGTCCTGAGCCCAAAGCTATGGCCTTAGCTGAGCGAGAAGGTGTAGAGATTCGATTGCATACGGTCATTTATAATGTCATGACTGAGATTAAGTCAGCCGCCGAGGGGCTTCTGGCTCCGACATTGAAAGAGCGAATCCTCGGTCGTGCAGAGGTTCGGCAGTTATTTACAGTTCCAAAAATGGGGACAATTGCTGGCTGTTACGTCATAGATGGGATGATTGCTCGTGCAAGCGCAGGAATTCGAGTATTGCGAGATCATGTTCTGATCTACGAAGGAAAGCTTGGGTCTTTACGACGATTTAAAGACGATGCACGTGAAGTTCAGCAAGGGTATGAATGTGGAATTGGTGTAGAGAATTTTAACGATCTCAAGGATGGAGATATTCTCGAAGCGTTTGTCTACGATGAGGAGGCCGTTAAGCTCTAAGTCGCACCTCTTGTTCTCTTAACGATCTTCTTCGTGCCCGAATGATAATAGGACTCTGTACTGTAGAATTGCATATTCCTGATAGCCGTTCCTTAAAGGCGAAACGCCAGGTTCTTTCCAGCTTAACCTCTCGTCTACGTGGGAAATACAATATTTCCGTAGCTGAAGTGGGCGAGCAGGATCTATGGCAGAAGGCAGTCTTAGGTATTGCCTGCGTGGCCAATGAATCGCGAAGGGTAACACAAGTGCTAGATCTTGCTCAGAATACTATTCGGGCCAATCCATCGTTAGAACTGCTACATTCTCGCATTGAGTTATTGTGAGAGGGTTCTAACGAACGTGAATAGTCATGGCCAAGCCAACCTACAAACGAGCAGAACGGGTCGCCGACCAGATTCGTATGGAGGTAGCTGATATATTGGCTCGAAAGATTAAAGACCCTCGCATTGGGTTTGTCACTGTGACTGATGTGGATCTCAGTCCTGACCTTCGTGTGGCGCGCGTCTATGTGACATCTCTTAAGGAAGGTGAGTCAGAAAATTTAGCATTACAAGGACTTATCAATGCGGTTGGTTTTGTTCGAGGGGAGCTTGGGAGACGGTTAGAGTTGCGCTATACGCCAGAATTAATTTTTTGCCAAGATGGTAGTCGTAAGCAGGGAAGTCGAATCGATCAGTTACTTGATTCTCTTCATCCTCAACAGCAAGAAGATCCCAATCGCTTACCTCTCTGATCATTTCTAAGAGCTAAATCGAATTTTTAGATGGAATTACTTCTACCTGTTCATGAAACGCAGTGGATCTCGAATAACATGACAAGTTCGCTACAGGGAGTATTGAATATCAATAAACCTGCTGGCTGGACATCTCATGATGTCGTGCAGCGTCTTCGACGGGTGCTGGGTATACGAAAGGTTGGTCATGCAGGTACGCTTGACCCTGCTGCGACGGGAGTGTTGCCTGTTTTGCTTGGAAAAGGGACAAAGATTGCAGAGCATCTATTACATTGGGAAAAAGAGTACAGAGCTGTTCTTCGTCTTGGCCAGTCAACTGATACCCAGGATGCCACGGGAAGGGTTGTTCAGGAATCGTCGACTGATGCCGTGACTGAAGATCAAATACGTTCAATAGTGAAAGAGTTTCGTGGGGATATCCAACAAATTCCCCCAATGTACTCAGCCGTAAAGGTTAAAGGACAACCCCTGTATAAGGCCGCTCGACGTGGAGAGACAGTCGAAAGAAGTCCGAGGACTGTGACGATTTATCGATTAGAGGTTTTAGCTGTTCGAGGCAGAGATGTTGATTTACGGGTTGTTTGTTCTAAGGGGACATATATTCGAACCCTCTGTGTTGACATAGGGAATCGATTGAAAGTTGGAGGGCATTTATTAACTCTTGAGCGAAGCCGTGTTGGGCCTTTTCATGTTCAAGATGCATTAGACCTAGAAGATGTGAATGAAGGGACATTGGCATTAGAAAAGAATCCGGTTTTTTTGACAATTGATAATGTTCTTGAAAAGTTCCCTGTGGTGACCGTGAAATCTGAGTATGTCACCAAGGTAATAAATGGGGCTCCTATTCCATGGGAGGCAGTTGAACTATCTTCAGGTGACAGTAGAATGTCACTGGTAAATCTTCGTATACGGGTAAGGGGGCCAGAGGGAAATCTCTTGGCATTTGGAGTTGTCCGCGATATGAACTGCGAGACGCCTGTGTGTATTGAAAATGTATTAGTAGAAAAGTAAATCAATTAATAGGTGTAAGGGAGGAAGGGATATGGCATTTACAAAAGAAGCAAAAGTAGAGGTTGTCCAGCAGCACCGACGACATGAGAAAGATACTGGGTCATCTGAAGTCCAAATTGCTGTTTTGACTTCTCGCATTGTTGATTTGACGGAACATTTCAAACAACACAAAAAAGATCACCATTCTCGACGAGGATTATTGAAAATGGTGAGTCGTCGCCGTCGTTTATTGGACTATTTGCGTCGGGTGGATCATTCAAAGTATCAAACGGTTCTTGCCTCACATGGCCTGCGCAAATAAGTTGCAAGATCAGGCTGCTGAGTCCTTGTCAGGTTGGGATCGTGGGAAAAACAATTTACGGCCGAATTGGCCAAAGCTAAATCAGTTCGAGAGGAGAGCGTAAATGATACATGCCGTAGAAATAGAGGTTGGTGGACAGACACTTCGCTTAGAGACGGGAAAGATGGCTAAGCAGGCAGATGGGTCTGTATTGGCCACCTATGCAGATACTGTGGTATTGGCCACGGCAGTCTCATCGACATCTCTGAAACCCAACTCGGACTTTCTTCCATTGACGGTCAATTATATTGAAAAGACCTATGCTGCTGGAAAAATTCCTGGTGGATTCTTTCGGCGTGAGGGCGCGCCAAGTGAAAAAGAGGTGTTGACGAGTCGTTTAATTGACCGGCCAATTCGTCCACTATTTCCTGAGGGATATTACTATGAGACGCAAGTCATTGCTGCTGTACTTTCCATAGATAAAACTCTTTCTTCTGATATTGTTGCGATGACTGCATCTTCCGCGGCTTTGGCAATATCTAATATTCCTGTGGGTGGACCATTAGCAGGAGTGAAAATTGGTCGCTCAAATGGACAGCTTGTTGTAAACCCAGATTTAAAAACGATGGAAGAAAGTGACTTAAATCTTGTCGTGGCTGGGACAGCCGATGCGGTGATGATGGTTGAAGCGGGAGCCAATGGTTTATCAGAGACAATCATGCTTGAAGCCATTGAACTGGCTCATGCAGAAATTAAAAAAATTGTTGCCAAGATCGTTGAGTTGCAAACGCTTGTTGGTCGGGAAAAGCGTCATTTTGAGGTTGAGCCAGTTGATGCAGAGTTGGAAGCGCAAGTCCGTGCCCTCGTAGCTGAACCTATTCGAAAGGCCATTTTTATTCCGAATAAAGCTGAGCGACAAGATCAACTTAAACAGGTGATGCAGGATGCTGTAGAAAAGCTTGCAGAAGTGGATGAAGATCGTAGCCAGCAGGTCAAGGCGATTTATCATGCCTTGGAATATTCAGAAGTGCGGAATATGATTTTAGATGGAAGAGTCAGGGCGGATGGGCGTGGGCCTGCAGATATTCGTCCTATTACTTGTGAAGTTGGGTTGCTTCCGAGAACGCATGGGTCTTCGCTCTTTACTCGTGGTGAAACGCAAAGTTTGGCTGTGGTGACACTGGGGACCAAGGATGATGAGCAACGAATTGATGCTCTTGAAGGAGAATATTTCCGAACATTCCTACTGCATTACAACTTCCCTCCATTTTGTGTAGGAGAGGCCAGACCTCTCCGTTCTCCAGGACGACGCGAGGTTGGGCATGGCAAACTTGCTGAACGGGCGTTGACATCTATTCTTCCATCACAAGAAGAGTTTCCCTACACCATTCGGCTTGTGTCTGACATTTTGGAATCAAATGGGTCATCGTCCATGGCGACGGTATGTGGCGGGACCTTAGCGATGATGGATGCTGGCGTGCCAATTAAAGATTCAGTGGCAGGAATTGCCATGGGGTTGATTCTTGAGCAAGGGCGTTCGGTGATTCTTTCGGATATCTTAGGACTTGAAGATCATTTAGGGGACATGGACTTTAAGGTCACCGGTACCAAGCAAGGCGTCACCGCTCTTCAAATGGATATAAAAATTTCTGGCATTACTCCTGCCCTCATGAAGGAGGCTATGGAGCAGGCTCGAGTTGGGCGGTTGCATATTCTTGGGAAAATGGATGAAGCCCTGACGACTCCTCGTGATACCTTGGCCCCGTATGCTCCAAGAATCTTTAACTTGCAAGTCAAGCAAGATCGAATTAGGGACGTCATTGGACCAGGTGGAAAAACCATTCGAGGCATCATTTCAGAATGCGGCGTAAAAGTGAATGTAGATGATTCTGGTCTGGTTACTATTGCTGCTGTGGACGGAGCTTCCGCTGAAAAAGCGAAAGAGATGATCAACCGTCTTGTCGAAGAAGTAGAGCCTGGGAAAATTTACCTAGGGACAGTACGAAAGATTGTTGACTTTGGGGCCTTTGTCGAAATTCTTCCTAACGTTGACGGATTAGTTCATATATCGCAATTGGCACCTCATCGCGTTCAAGCAGTGTCCGATGAAATTTCAGAAGGTGAACAGATTTTGGTTAAGGTGTTGGAGGTTGATCGGCAAGGAAAAGTTCGTCTGAGTCGAAAAGATGCGATGGGGGAAGGTGCGCCTTCTGAAGCACCATCTGATGCCGGTTAAATGAGATAAAGAGCAGAGACGTGTATAAGAAAGTTGTGTTGGATAATGGAGTTCGAGTCGTACTCGAACGAATGTCTTCCTTAAAGTCAATTGCGATTGGCATCTGGACAAATGTGGGAAGTCGAGATGAATCTCTTAGTGAATCCGGGTATTCTCACTTTATTGAACATATGATGTTTAAGGGAACCAAGCGTCGGAATGCTGGACAAATTTCAAATGAAATTGATGCCCTGGGTGGTGAAATGAATGCTTTTACGACACATGAGGCTACGGCCTTCTACGTGAAGGTACTCGACCAGCACGTCGGTCACGCTCTTGACCTCTTGGCCGACCTTTTCCACCAATCTCGATTTAGTTCAACCGAAATTCAAAAGGAAAAGCAGGTCATTTTGGAAGAAATTCGTATGGTGAAGGATGATCCTGAAGATCTAGTCCATGAACTTCATGGAAAAGATGTTTTGGGTTCTCACCCATTAGGACGGCCAATTTTGGGTGAACCTGAGACTATGACGAAATTACAGCGACGAGATCTTCTTCGTTATTTACACGCACAATACCACCCTGAGAAAACGGTTGTATCCATTGCTGGGAATTTTAAGTTAAAAGAATTACTCACTCAATTGAATGCCCATTTTGGGGGATGGTCACGGGAGAAGTCGAGTCAACCTTCTTTAGCCTTGTTGCCCTGGCCTGGGAATGTTTCACGCAAAGCACATGTGTACAGAAAAAAACTAGAACAAGTTCATCTGTGTATGGGCTTTAAAGGGCTACCGATAGGGCATCCAGATCGATATACATCCAATGTTTTGAATACGATTCTAGGAGGAGGTGTGAGTTCACGCTTATTTCAACAGTTACGTGAGAAGCGAGGGTTGGCCTATACGATTTACTCACACCTTTCAAGCTTTTCTGATGGTGGGCTATTGACGGTGTATGCAGCTACACGCTCAGAGGAAGTTGAGTCAGTTGTCAAACTTGTTTGTAAGGAAATGCAGAAGCTCTGTCGACGTGGGGTCACAGATGTTGAACTTCAGAGGACAAAAACTCAATTAAAAGGGAACCTTATGCTTGGGTTAGAAGGTACCTATGGCCGTATGAATAAATTGGCCAAAAATGAGTTGTATCAGGGAAGATATGTTTCTCTTCAGGAAATGGTACGAGAAATCGACCGCATAACAGTTGATGATATAAACAAGTTAAATCGACAACTTCTTGATATGAATGGACTTGTCGTAACAGCACTGGGGCCTGTAGCCAAGGGCGTTACATTAAATGAAATTCAGTAATTTCATGAAAATTCAGGTGAATAATCCCTTGACAACCTCAT
>JBMYWX010000070.1:0-12818 GCA_049607825.1 Nitrospirales bacterium | reverse complement strand
CCTCTCGGTTGGCCATGAGTGGCGCAAGC
This sequence comes from Nitrospirales bacterium, assembly GCA_049607825.1. Lineage (GTDB taxonomy): Bacteria > Nitrospirota > Nitrospiria > Nitrospirales > UBA8639 > JAGQKC01. The sequence continues at coordinate 12,789 of JBMYWX010000070.1, read as the reverse complement.
CTTGGCACGATAGCAGCATTGCTTCGGCACTCCACGACAGTGTTGGTGAAGCGCTATGCTCATTTGAGTCCGGCATACATGAAAGAAGCGGTAGAAGACGTGAGCAAGTTTGGGAAAGGATTGAACGTGGAGGGTATGAGCCTAGATGCCGAAGGGGCACAGGGCTCGTTTTCGGACGGAACCGTGACTGTAACCGGAATGTTGGCGGGACGAGGAGGAAGTGATGAGGCGTAAGTGGTTGAAAAAACTGGTGGCGGTGGAGGGTCTCGAACCCCCGGCCCGCGGCTTATGAGTCCGCTGCTCTACCACCTGAGCTACACCGCCACGTCACCTGACATTCTATACCACAGCGATGGGTGTTCCCTCAATTCAGCTCTTGCATAAAGTTATCGTCAGAAGGAAATTCCTGGATTGATTGGCGAGTTTTAAATTTTTTCACCCCAAGAGTTGCCCCTCAGTAACTAACGAAGTTCAACTAGTCACGGCATCCTTCAGACAAGTCTTTGGATGATTTTTTTCATCTCCTGTGTTCCACGCTCTTTATTCTCAAGCTGGGTGAAGGCAAAACCGATAAAGAGCTAGGATAATTCAGGAAAAATCCGTGGTTGTTCTCTGACTCGATACGTGTAATTACTTGATGTCTTATTCAGTAATGGTATTTCTGGGGTACCTGTCAGTGCACCTTTCATCAATTTCCCACTAGTGTAAGCCGTCGCCAATTATGTCTATGAGTGACACTGCATCTCAGAGTAATACTACAGCTCTTGTAGGCCGACAACCAATATATGGGAGTGAGGTGGACGTCTTTGCTTATGAGCTCTTGTATCGCGGGGGGGACTCAAATGCAGCCAATTTTGCCGATGGTGATTCTGCAACCGCAAATGTCATGCTAAATACGATGTTAGAAATTGGCCTTGAACAGATTGTTGGGAGTCAACTGGCTTTTATTAATATGACATCGAATCTCATTCTTGGACGTTTATGTGAAACGCTCCCCAAAGAGCAGGTGGTACTAGAGGTTCTGGAAAACGTTGAACCTACAGATGAAATAGTTGAAGCATTAACAAATTTATCAAAACAAGGGTATACCATTGCGCTTGATGACTTTATCTACCATGAGTCACTACAACCGCTTGTGGCCATTGCTAATATTGTCAAAGTCGATGTGATGGCCTTATCACATGAAGAGATTGAAGAGCATGTCCGATGGCTTCGACAATATCCTGTCAAATTATTAGCTGAAAAAGTCGAAACTCATGAAGATTTTGAGTTCTGTAAACGTCTAGGTTTTGAGTATTTTCAAGGTTACTTTTTTTGTAAACCAAATGTGATATCTGGAACTCGTGTGCCAGCCAATCGAATAGCGATTTTGATGTTGTTGGCAAAACTTCAAGAGCAAGATGTCGAGATTCCAAAACTTGAGAAGGAAATCAAGACGGATGTTTCCTTGAGTTACAAATTATTGCGATATGTGAACTCAGCTGCTTGTGGGTTACCTCGGACGGTTGACTCGATTGGTCAGGCTGCCTGCCTGGTGGGGCTTGATAAGCTTCGCATGTGGGTGACTCTGATGAGTTTAGCGAGTATGGAGGAAAAGCCTTTTGAGCTATTAGTGACAGCTACTGTACGTGGACACATGTGCGAACAGCTCGGGACGGTGCTGAACTGTGAGCCCATTGAGCAGTGTTTTACTGTTGGGTTGTTTTCGGTACTCGATGGATTTTTTGATTGCGAGTTGGCAGAAGTGTTGGAATCGTTACCGCTCTCATTAGACGTCAGGAACGCCCTCCTTGATAGAACGGGTCTACTAGGTGAGATCTTAGAATGTGTGGTTGCCTTTGAACAAGGAGAGTGGAAAGCCGTGGAGAGTGCTCAAATTGATTTGGGTGTTGTTCAGCATGCCTACATCGAAGCCATACAATGGTCCTCTCATATCCTGTCTAGTATGAAATCCTAGGCCTAGTAGTCAAAGAAATTGTGTACCTGGGGGATGTCGTGCAAGCTAGCAGCATATTTGTTAGGTACGTCGCTTGTCATCAAGCTCCCCAACTAATTTTTGAATGACGCCAAGCGCTTCTTCATTCAATTCAGGATCTTCATCAGGCAGCTCAGGCTCAGGGAGTTGCTCTTGATCTATTGGAGGAGCAATGCGAGTACGTAGATCTTCCTCAATAGACTCTTCAGATGGATCAATTTCTTTGAGAATGGCTGAGAGTCGTTGCAAAGAAAAAATTGCACGTTCATGGGATGTCCACATACCACCATGTTCACTGTCGTGAAGTTTAGTAATTGATCCCCAAAACTTCGTTTCTTCGTCATCAGTCATTCTTCTATTCGCAAAATCCTGAAGCTTTTGCATTAGCAGTTCTTCTGTCCGCTCTTGGCCACTATAGGAAACCACTGATCGTTCATAAGGACGAGTCAATAAAGTTTGAAAAGTTTGATTCCAGTAATCTGGGCGTGGGTCGGATGTCTGAGTCTGAGAAGGGGCAGATGGCGCGTTGCTCTCCTGTAACTGCTCCTGTATGGTTGTCAGGTATTGATGAAGGGCTTTCACCTTTCGGGCAGCTAAGCTTCCGAGAGGAAGGCCCCAAATATGAGCGATTTCATGGTCTTGTAACGGTGCACTTCCTGCAATTTGGTACTCCTGTTTGACCACCTTCAGGCGGCGACGTTGTCTTTCTTGCATTCTCAGGAGTAATTGGTACTCAAGTAGGAGTCGTTTCGCTTGATATTCTTCTTCAGATATTTCTTCTTGTTCAATTGCCCGAAGTAATTGACGTTGCACTGGCTTGACTAAGGTCGTGAGCGCTTGGGTTTTCGCTTCCTCTTGAGTGCTCTTGTCAATATTTAATTCAGAGGACATGAGAAACTCAACCACCTTAATCTCTTTGTCTGTATGTGCCATCAATTGTTGGAGGCAGTCTATTTGCAAGCCTGGAAGTTCACGTTTTTGACGTAAGAATAATTGATATTGTCCTACTCGATTTGAAACATTGAGCACCGCCTCACGGTTGCCTTGAACTACCTTAGGCTGTTCACCAGACATAAAACGGGAATCTGGCTGATCAGCTGCCATATACTCAATTTCATCCTCAGTGACTGTAAAGTATTGGATCATCAGCAATCTGATCATCGTTCGGCTCTGAATAGAGAGCCCATTCAGTGATGTTTCAATTTGGCTAAATGCAAGTGATGACATAGGTACTGTTTCTTTATATTTCTTGATGAAAAAATCTGATGTATTAGGTCGTCGACACTGAGCCTGAGGACTCATCCATTGATTCTAAATAGGTTGCGGCATGTTCACGAAGTTGTTGCACAGTGCCAGAAACATAGAGTTCTCGAGGTATTGGGATTGTGACAAGCTCAGCAGGATCTGCGCCTCGTTCAATGGCCCAGTCTTCATCAGCATACAGAGTGATGGCACCGTCTTTATCCCGCCGAACGAGTAGTGTATTTGGTTTTTCTTCTTCCATCAAAGGATACCTTTATAACAATAGCAAATTTAGATACCACACCTACAGAAAGGCTGTCAAAATATGCATAATGATACGTGATTCTACGTCTGAAAATGAAGGGAAAACAATAGTGATACGATAAATGGTTAGCGCAATCAGGTAGGCTGCAGAAATGTTATACAGATTTTAAGAGCGAAAACCCTTTAGTGGGGAAGCTCTTGAAATGGTTCAACTGACATTAGGGGAATGGGAATCCTCGCAATTATCCCCCTAATGTATCAACCAATTCTTTTAAGCTCTTCATGATGCAGGTGAAAATTGGAATATCACGCTTTGTATATCGACTGCCTTCGGCCTCTCGAAGGGCCATAACTAAATCCAAAAAATCCTCTGGTGAGTCTGTTTCAAATGCCACGACAAATTCTTGGTCATCCAGTCCAAAAGAATAGGTTGTATTGAGCTTGACTGATGGATAGCGATGTCCAATTTCAATATGTTCGTCCATCATACCCTGTCGTGCAGCCTTGGTAAGAAGGTACCAGTCTCGCGTTTTCTCAAATGGGTAGACAAAGATATATTTGGCACGGCCTGGAGTGATTTTTAGGCGACGACTTTCTTGACCCTCATGTACGTGATTATCCACATAAACCGACCGTTTGGTCATTGAAAGATAAGAATACGGTGACGTGAGATATTTCCCAAGTCCAGTGGCCAGCATCTTGGCAGACATCTCTTGGAAAAGTTCTAATTCGTAGCTAATTCGCCAGAGCAAGAAATCGCAGTCGCCGCGAATTCCAATGGTCGAATAGGGCACGACTATAACTTTGCCAATATATTCCTCAATAACTTTGATAAATTCTTCTTTCCCAGCTTCTCGTTCGTCTTTAGGAAGGCGACGCCATTGTGGATCGACTTTGTAGTACCCAAAATTTACAAACTGGCGCTTTGGTGGTTCTTCGCTAGCCATGGGGATTCCTCCGACTCATCCGTCAGGATTGATTGTAGATGTACAAGCTAAATATAAGACAGGGCCTAATTAGCAGCTCTTTGTTAAATTTGTCAATGTTTCTCTGGCTTTCGGCTTGTTATGACTTCTCTGATGGGCCGTCATTCAGGAGTTATTGTTGGTTTTGGCCCCAAGTAAACAAGAGACACTCTGAAAATTAAATTTTTACTTAAAGTATTCGAATGTTCTTATTATTGACAGGGTACATGATATTTGCTATCCGCATCGCATCGTGAATTGATTCAATTTCTTTAATTTATTAGGTAATGCTCAAAAATATTCGATTCCTTACTTTGGTGGTTCTTATTTTGAGTGCATCTTCTGCTTATGCAATTGAGGTAAGCCCCACCAAAAAACAAGTCAACAAAGCTCTTGCTGACGGTCGAGCCGCTGCCCGCTTACAGACTCCACCATCAAAATTATTTTGGCGTTTTGGGTCACCTGATACCTTGAGCCCACATGGTATGTTAATGACAAAGTTGAGTGGGCTGGCAGTTTTATCTGCGCACTATTCATTTCGCTCAACCATGCCTTCTCCAGAAGATATTCGACGAGTGATGGAAGATGAATTCCTTCAAGTCAGTGTCGTTATCTTTGGGTTATCGCCTAGTTTTGCCGTGAATAGCTATATCCTTTTTAAGCAGGGTGAGCGGTTAATTAAACCGGCCAAAGTACGAGCTGATGCGCGAGCACGTCGTAGCGAAGTCTGGCCAAATGATCCATCTTTTCGTGCAAAAGTTGTAGCCTCTTTTCCCTATGGAACATTCGATTCCATGCTTCCAACGACCATATTAGTATTTCCTGGAACTGGCGGAGAGATTTCTTTTGATGTAGATTTTTCAGCTATTCCTTGACGAGCGTCTTATGCACTATTTATCTGAACACCAAGAGCAAGACGAGAAAGGACTGTTGTGAATCTTCGAAATTCCCAGGCTGAAATAATCTCGATTGGCTCAGAGTTTCTACATAGTCATCGCATTGAGTCAAATTCTCTATTCATAGCCGAAGGTTTGCAGGAATGTGGAGTAAATGTACGGTGGAAGACGTTGGTCGGCGACCATGAACAAGATATCGTCTCAGTGCTAAAGACGGCAGTTCGTCGTGCAAAAGTGGTGATTATTACTGGAGGCCTAGGTTCAACAGTTGATGACTGTACGCGGGAGTCCGTTGCAGCCATGACAGGACGTCCGCTCCGCTCCCGAAGGAAGGCCCTTCATGCATTGAAGGTGCAGTATGCTTCACGAGGTAGAGAATTAACCAAAGTGTTATCTCGTCAGGCGCTGTTCCCAACAAGCTCTGAACTGCTAGTAAATCCTGTTGGTTCAGCCCCTGGCTTTAGCCTTGAATGGAAAGGTTGTCTTGTGGTGGCTCTTCCAGGAGTACCGAAGGAAGCAAAGGCCATGTTTAAGACTCAGGTGATGTCTCTTTTACGTGCAAGGATTTCACGTTCAGCCGTCTTGCAGCAAAGAATGTTCTTTACCATTGGCATGACAGAGTTGCAGGTTGATGAACTACTTCAGCCACTTCTTCGGCGATCAACCTCCGCACAGTTAGGGTTGCTGGCATCCACGCAAGGCGTGACTGTAGTGCTCAAAGAATGGATAGCAGTCACACAAGGTAAGACTCAACATCCTGATTGTGAAAATGGCGAGAGTCTCGTCCAAAAAATTCGGGACGCACTCGGTGAAAACATTTATGCTGAAGATAATCAAACAATGGAGGGCGTGGTTGGGGAACATTTGAAAGCCGTATCGTTAACATTGGCTCTGGCTGAATCGTGTACTGGTGGTTTAATTGGGCATCGCTTGACGCAGATTCCCGGAAGTTCCTCCTTCTTTGATCGTGGATTTATCTGCTACAGCAATCAATCCAAGCACGATATTTTAGGGGTCCCTGTAAAAATGCTGAGACGCAATGGTGCGGTAAGTGCACCTGTCGCAAAAGCCATGGCTGTGGGAGCGCGAACTCAAAGTAAATCCGACATTGGGTTAAGTGTCACGGGCATAGCTGGTCCTGATGGAGGTTCTGCGAAAAAACCAGTCGGACTTGTGTTTATTGGAATCGATGGACCATATGGAACTACCAGTAAGCAATTTCAGTTCTATGGGGATAGACAAGATGTGAAAACACGTGCCTCGCAAGCTGCCCTGAATATGCTTCGCCTCTATGTGATGAATAACGCCAAGCGTTAGAATTGTGCCATGTCCATCAGAGTCTTTCTCGCTATTGATTTGAATTCGACGGTCCGCGAAGCGCTGAACTTATTTCAAGAGCAAACGGACGCAATTCTCCCGATAAAATGGGTCTCCTCTCAATCAATGCATCTAACCATCAAATTCTTGGGTGACATTCAAAAAGACCAGGTTATGATTCTTCAAGAAACACTTCGAGGAGTGGTCAAGATCGCATCACCATTTTCGTTGACGATTAAAGGCCTCGGAGGATTTCCGTCTCTCCAGAAACCTCGTATTTTGTGGGCTGGCGTGTTTGGTGAGGTCGATCAATTAAATCGGCTGGTTGCATGTGTCGAATTAGCGTTGAGTCCTCTGGGGTTTACGCAAGAAGATAGACCCTATTATCCTCATTTAACACTTTCCCGCATCAAGACACACTCTCGAGAAATAGGAAAAATCATCACAACATCTGACGTGTTCAAAAAAGAACGGGTGTTTGGTGAAGTACCCGTTAATCGCCTATATCTTTTTCAAAGCCAGCTCACTCCTAAGGGGGCTATCTACTCTAAACTCTGGGATGTCTCGCTTGGAGGAAACGTAAATATCTCACCTTCATTGGTATCCTAGGAATATTTTCGTTCTTAACTCTACGCACGGAATTATTTGAGCGGATGGGCCCCGACACTCATTGCGTGTACCATAAGTCCCCCTCCTTCAATTTCCTTGTTACAATTCGTTACAAAGGTTTACGATTGTGAGAAGATTCATGTGAGGTCCGGTAGTAAGCTGTGTGAGGAAGGTTGTTATTCATTCACTCTCACACAGAGGAGGTTTCTCATGAAAAAGCGAATGTTTATTCTCGGTACAGCTGGTGTGGTTATCCTGGGAGCAGCGTTTGCTTTTGCTGCGTCTCAAGGCTATTCGAAAGAATGTGGGTCCTTTGGAGGGGGTGGAATGCTGTCCCACTGGGGGAAATCCCATAATCCTCAACAGAAAATGAATCTGATTGCTATGGCGTTAGACCTGGATGAAGCACAAAAAGAAAAGCTCTTGATCGTCAAAGATTCGTTGAGGGATGCGAAGAAAGCCTTCTCTCAAGTCCGTCTTCAAACAATGGATGAAATTCTTGGTTTGATGACAAGTGATACGTTAAGCCAAGATCAACTCCTGCAAATCGTGAATCGGCATCAGGTAATGGTCAACGAAGTTTCTCCAAAGGTGACGACGGCTATTGCTGAGTTTCATGCGACTCTCAGTTCTGAACAAAAATCCAAAGCTGCGGAATTTGTTAAGACATGGAAAAATCGTTTTGATCATTGGAAAGACCATCAGGCCTAACTGAATGAAGTCGCGGGGAGGGTCAGCATCCTCCCCGCGACTTGTCAGTCATATCATTATGTCAACCAACATCCTGATCATTGATGATGACCAAAAACTCAACGAGTTACTGACCGAATACTTGACTCAATTCAAAATGGTCGTTCGAACAGCGGAACATCCAGATGATGGTCTTGCGATGTTTCGACAGCATGTGCCTTCGTTGATCATCTTAGATTTGATGCTTCCAGATAAGGACGGGTTCGCCGTCTGTCGAGAAATTCGAAAAGAAAGTGCCGTCCCAATTATTATGCTCACGGCTCGGGGAGAACTGCCTGATCGAGTGGCGGGTCTGGAACTTGGTGCAGATGATTATCTGTCGAAGCCGTTTGAACCACGGGAATTGGTGGCAAGGATTCAAACAATCTTACGCCGTGGGGGAGGGGGGACAGAGGCTTCCGAAGCCATTGAACAGATCCAGGCTGATGAGTTACTACTCGATTTACGAAAAAGAGCGGTCGCATTGAAGGGGCAGTTGGTAGATTTGACGACGATGGAATTTGAGATTTTAAGCTTTTTTATTAAGAATTCTGGAGTCGTTCTCAGCCGAGATGAAATAATGGATCGTATTCGTGGTGTGGACTGGGATGCGTACAACCGATCGATCGATGTGGGCGTTAGTCGGCTACGTCAGAAATTGCAAGATGATCCCAAGCGACCGAGATATATTAAAACCATTTGGGGGGCCGGTTATCAATTTTTACCCACGCCAGTTTCTGTGAACGATGAGTTAAGTAAGGGGTAGTGTGATGGACTCCTGGAAGTTTCCTCCACGTCGATCGATGTTTTACAAGTTATTCGTGGTTTTTTTGGTCACCGCGCTTCTATTGTTTGTGGTCATTCGAGGGTTTTTCTTTCTCGCAATTGACCGGAATCATTCCTTTAAAGCTGATTTATTTGTAAACTTGGCAAAGTATTCGACCCAGCTAGTGGCTGAAATGGGAATTCCTCCAGACCAGAATCGTGCGATTCAACTTGCGAATGAACTTGGGGTTCACTTTCTGGTCAACACATCAACTGGTACATGGTCGACTGATGCAACGCTCCCCAAATTTTCGCTGCTTGAGATAGACCCCTCCCATTCACAGCCAGGTCTGCAGGTAGGGAGGTATCACCGACATCCTTTTGTGCTTGTTGATCGTGGCGATTGGCAAGTTGTGGTGTTTTATCTTCACCGGCCATTTGGCGAATTACCAGCATGGAGTTTTGCCCTACTGGTGGGAGTGGTTGGGGCGATAATCACAGGGAGTTTTATGGTTGTTCGTCGACTCTTTCGTCCAGTGAAATGGCTTGCAGAAGGCGTGAACGAAATGTCCCAAGGTCATCTTGACCATCAGGTGCCTGTTCACTCGACTGATGAATTGGGTGAATTATCGAAATCATTTAATGCTATGGCTCAACGGGTGAGGGACATGGTGCAGGCACGAGATCGCCTACTCGTTGATGTGAGCCATGAGTTGCGTTCGCCGTTGACTCGAATGAAACTTGCCGTTGAGTTTGTGCAAGAGAAGGCCACTAAGGAGAAGTTGCAAGAGGAAATTCGAGAACTCGAAGCCATGGTTACCGAGTTACTTGAAGCCGACCGCCTTGACAGTCATCACGGCGGTCTCGTGCTGATCCAGACAGATATTGTCTCTCTTGTTCAAGAGATTATTGAAATGGATCATGCTCAGGAACCGATTATTCAATTGCTTGCGTCACCTTCAACTGTGGTACTTCCAATAGATCAAGCGAGGGTACGTCTGGTGTTGCGCAATATTTTTGAGAATGCCAAAAAGTTCTCAAATCCACAGAGTCACCCAATTGATGTTCGCATTAACCAACACTCCTCTTCTGTGTTGGTTTCGATTCAAGACTATGGTCGAGGTATACCACCAGAAGAACAAGCATTGATCTTCGAACCGTTCTATCGAGTGGATACATCTCGAACCCGAAAGACTGGTGGGTATGGTCTTGGGTTAAGCTTGGCTAAAAAATTTATGATATCCCATGGAGGAGCGCTATTATTGCAAAGCGAATTGGGACGTGGCAGTACATTTACTCTCCAGTTTCCGGTCAGAACAATTGAGTGACAAATGATGGGTGCCATGCGTGCGATGCGATTATCCCTCTTTTTGTTCGTGAGTGTCTCTCCCTTTGTGGGTTGTGCGTTAGGGCCTGATTACAAACGACCCGATGTAGAGCAGCCTGCCGCATTTCGTATGCAAGAAGTGGGACAGGAAAACGAGCAATCATTAGCTGACCTTCACTGGTGGGAGCTCTTTAAGGACTCTCATCTCCAGTCATTGATTCGTTATGCTCAACTTGAGAATAAGGATGTTCGTCTCGCAGTTGCCCGGGTTCGTGAAGCCCGAGCCCAATTGGGTGTCACAAGGGCTGATCAGTTTCCTCAAGTAGATGGTAACGCCAGTGCGCAACGGAATCAGACATCTGGTGCGGCAGCTCAACAATTTGGCATTCCTGGAGGAGCGCAAGAGGGACCAACGACCAATCAATTCAAGGCCACGTTTGATCTGTCCTTTGAGCTTGACCTATGGGGGAAATTTCGACGAGCGACAGAAGCCGCACAGGCTGCATTAGTAGAGCAGGAATGGGCTCGTCGAACAGTGCTTTTGACCCTCGTGAGTGATATTGCGCAGGCCTATTTTGAACTCCAGGAGCTAGACGTCGAACTTGAAATTGCAAGAATGACGTATCGTACTCGTGAAGAGACCTTAGAACTCATTCGATTGCGAAAGTTGATGGGGCAAAGTTCGACGTTAGATGTTCGCCGTGCGGAGCAAGAAGTAGCACGTGCACAGGCTATAATTCCAGACCTGGAACGGCAGATAGGACAAAAGGAAAACCAGCTCAGTATCCTCGTTGGGAAGAATCCAGATACTGTCATTCGTGACTCAGGACTTGACGGGCAAACCTTTCCACCGGAAATTCCGGCTGGGCTACCATCAGCGCTGCTTTCCAGACGGCCGGATATTCAAGAAGCCGAACAACGATTAATTGTAGCCAATGCACAAATTGGTGTTGCCAAGGCAGCCTTTTTCCCGCAAATTAGTCTGACGGGGAACTATGGCGCACAAAGCCTCGAGTTTTCCGATCTTTTTATCGGGACTTCGCGAATTTGGTCATTTGGTCCTTCCATTACAGTTCCTATTTTTCAAGCCGGGAGAAATCGTGCGAATTTAGAGGTCGCCAGAGCTAAACACGACCATGCAGTAGTCAGCTACGAACAGGTGATTCAACAGTCCTTTCGAGAAGTGGAAGATGCCCTCATTGGGCATCAAAAAACTCGTGAAATTCGCACGGCTCAGGAAGAGCTAGTTCGTGTGTCTCATGAAGCATTGCACTTAGCGCAAATTGAGTATCTGAATGGGCAGGCCAATTATCTTGATGTGCTTGATGCGCAACGTCAGCTATTTGATGCTGAGATCGCGTTTGCTCAAACGCAACGCAATCAACTGTTAGCGGTTGTACAAGTCTATAAAGCCGTCGGAGGAGGATGGGACGTGACGCCACCTTTTGAGAAACCCTTAGCGCAGGAAGCAGATCTCTAATTATGACATTGCGAGAAAACAAGAAACGTGCTGGATTCTTTCGAGTTCTTCTTCCTGTTGTGATTATTGTCTTGGCAATAATAGGGGCACAAGTACTGATCGCGACTCGCCCAACTGTGCCGAAAACTACGCCGATTGAGACGTCAACGTTTGTCAACGTTCTCACAGCTCGCCTGCAAAATGAACGAGCCATGATTTCTGCCTTTGGTACCGTGAAAGCGTATCAAGAATTGACTGTACAGCCTGAAGTGAGTGGTCGAGTCATCGCCTATCATCCTGATTTGATAGCTGGAGGGGTTATTCCCAAAGGGACTCGATTACTTCGTATTGACCCCAGAGACTTTCAGGTTGCTGTAGAAGAGGAAAAGGCCGCTCTCGCCAAAGCGAAGTTTGATATTAAGGTTGAACTAGGGAATCAAGCTATTGCTCAACGGGAGTGGGATTTATTGAAGCCCTCATCTGGAGAAATTAGCGAGCTCAGCAAGCAGCTAGCCCTTCGCTATCCGCACTTACAAGAAAAACGTGCCGCATTGAGTGCCGCAAAAAGTCGTTTGCAGAAAGCTCAATTGGATCTACGTCGGACGGTTTTAACCGCTCCATTTGATGCGGTTGTGTTGTCTGAGTCGGTTGAAGTAGGGCAAATGGTCAATGTTCAAAATACTGTCGCGACATTAGTTGGAACGAATGAGTTTCGTGCGCAGGTGAGTATCCCCATCCATCAATTAGATTGGATCACCTTTCCCACGTCAGGATCGATGACTGGCGCGCGCGCGCGCATCTTTCGTGAATTGGGAAATGAAAAGCCTCTAGAGCGAAATGGTGTGGTTGTCGACCTTTTGGGTGAAGTGACGCAAAATGGTCGTATGGCGCAAGTGCTGATTTCCATCCCTGATCCCTTGGATTTGAGCCGAAAAAAAGGGGAACGTCATCCATTGCTTTTAGGGGAATATGTGCGTGTTGAAATTGAAGGGCCAATGCTAGAAAACGTGATGGTGCTTCCACGAAGTACGATTCGTGAAGGGAGTCGAGTCTGGGTGAAAAATCAAGAGAAGAGACTCGAAGTCCGAACGGTGAAGATTGCCGTCAGTCGAAAAGACACAGTCGTCATAAGCCAAGGATTGAATGATGGTGATCAGGTTATTGTGACGCAATTACCTGCGGCTATTCCCGGTCTGAAGCTCATATCTGCCGAGGATGAGACATCCGCTCCATCCGTTGAA
>JBMYWX010000069.1:0-12903 GCA_049607825.1 Nitrospirales bacterium | reverse complement strand
GTGCGGCTGCCGGTGGTCGGATTATCGGTGTCGGTGTTTTGATAGGTGATGTTTTGCGTCAGTGCGCTGACGGCGGCGGCACTGGCGTTACTGTTCAAGGTGATGACTAAGTTGACGCCGCTGGTGCCGCCGGTAAAGGTCCCAATCGTGGTGCCAGCATAGGTGACGTTCGAGCCCGAGACTCCAATTTGTCCGGCGCCGGTGCCTTGATTCTGAATCTGGAGTTCATCTTCAGCACTGTCCGACCCAGCGGTGAATGAGACGGTCAGCGTACCGGTATCAAAGTCGGAGGAGTCGACATCGGTGATCGCAGCGTTGGTGGATTGATCAATGACCTGGGCGCCATCCCCTTCGGTATAGGCTAGGGTGTCGCCACCTAAGTTGGTGATGGTAGGGATATTGTTAATACTAGCGAGTTCAGCAATGTCTCCTGAGGATAAAGCCCGATTATAGATCCGCACATCATCTGTGAGGCCGCTAAATTCACCTTCTGCTGCGCCTAATCGCATGGAACGTCCAATATCCATGGCATCGATATCATTTATATCATCGAAGAAGTCAGCAGAGGAGGAACTTCCGTTGTCGTACGTAGTGCTTGCGACTGCTCCATCAATATAGAGCGTATTCCCACTTGAATTGACCGTTACCGCAATATGATGCCAAGAGTCGTTATTTACCGTCGATGTACTGTATGCGAGGACGTCAATGCCGCCCCCTTCACCTGTGAGCCACTTTACTTGGCCTCCAGCTTCGATTCCAAATTTAGCCAGACTTAAAGAATCGTCTTTATCTGAAATTCCGAAGATGATATTTTCACCTGTATCCGAGGTTTTTATCCATCCTGCGATGGTTCCTTCAGTGAGTCCACTAAACCCTGAGATGTGTGAATCGAGGTTGACATAATCCCCTGTGCCGTCGAGAGAGAGTTTACCTTCACCTACAATGTCGGTCGCATCAGTGGTGTCAATCGCAGCATCGCCGGTTAAGATTCCGTCATAACTATTGCCGCTCGAATCTATGGCATCCGCATCAAAGGTCCAATTGGCCACCAGGCCCGTCGTAATATCCAATACTCCGACAAACTCTTCTTGGGCCAAACTGCTGACAAATACATTACTTTCTATCGCACCTGTTTGAACTTCGAGATCCCAATCACCACCTAGCAGTTCACTACCAGTCAGATCATTACTGGCGGCAATATCAGCCCCAGTCAATTGAGCCAATCTGGATGCCGCGGCTTGTCCTATTTCTCCTTCACCAAAATTACACCCATAGATCAAGACGTCTGCACCATCTGAGAGAGCTTGACTGATGAGTGTAAGTTCATCGGCATATTCTCCAATCATAGACTCCGAGGTCAGATGTCCGGTGCCCAGCTCTAGTTCTCCTTGGTTTCCGTGGGAGACGATATGGATTGCATCAATGTCTGATTGGTCTTGAAGAATCTCAGCGATTTGTTCAATGCCATCACGTGTGGGGTCGAGTAAGATGACTTCGGCATTAGGATTGATGCCGGCCATGAGTGTTTGGTAGTCGTCCACGTTGGTATCGATAAAGACAAATTCACGTCGTTCCGCGGGAAGCCCAAACGAATCCACGACGTTCCAGATTGATTCGTTTTGCTCTTCTGCGGCTTGCGCCTGCTCTTGCTCGGCTTCTGTGATTTCGGCTTCAGGCTGTGAGGTGGTATCGGCTTCTTGGCTGACTTCGGCGCCGGTTAGCAGAGCCGCTGCATCGAACATGACTCTCGCCTCTAACGCGATGAGCGATTCAGTGACCGTGCCTGCTGGTTCTCTATTTGCTTGCGTCTTTGGTGGATTCTTTCTGGGATTGATGGAAGTGGACGTCCTTAGTTCATCAGCGTTTCTCGTTTGTGGTGGCGGATGGGTATGATTCTTTTCCGCTATTGTCCTGGTGCCCTTACTCGTCATATTCATGATTTTTCGCGTATACGGTGACTATGTCCCTAGGTATGAGGAAAATTTTTCCTACTCTATAGTATCGGTTGGTTTGAGCATTCTTTGATGAAAGAATTCAGGGAATCTACAGTTTCTCGATAGGTTATCTATTCTCAAGTTGACACGCCTGGCAGCAATGTACACGAGTGGTTCTGAACGGTCATAAACCTCTCATGATTCGGCAGAAAGTGCAAACAAAAGCGCAGGGGGGCTGGTGGTATCAGGTTAGACAAGGTAACGATCGGCAGTTCAGCAGTTCAGCAGTTCGGCAGTTCGGCAGTTCGGCAGTTCAGCAGTTCAGCAGTTCGGCAGTTCAGCAGAGCGTGCAATCACAGAAATCTTTGCGATAACGAGACTGAGCCTGAGTTCTTAAGTGTTCTCTTAATTGTGCCGAGGAGTTTATAGCGTATGCCAGGGCCTACAGTTTGAAATTCAAGTGAAAGGATGATTCTTCTGATGCCTAAGACTCAATCCTCGGTACTACAGTATCAAAAGACCCCTCTCGCACAAGTAGTTTGCCAGTTATCGTTTCCTACGACCCTTCAAATATCTTCCCAACCTCCAACGGGCTTTCAAACTCGCGTGCGGCCTCAATTTCCATTGTTCAGTCTTTCAGCAAATCAGAAGGCCTATAATTTTTTTGCAAAAGATCGACTTAGTCATATTACCTTAGATTCCCAGTCATTGAGTTTTGTGACTCCCAGTTACGAGGGATGGCAAGTCCTTCGAGATCGATTGACTGTGCCGGTGAAAGCCGTTTGTCAGGAATTTGCTCCACCGTTTTTTGTTCGCGTGGGATTGCGATTTTCAAATGTCATTCGGCGTTCGAGTCTCGGATTAGAAGATCGGGAATGGGGTGAATTGCTTCAATCGAAAGCGGCAAATGTGGGAGCATGGGATGAAGTCTCTCAGAATGTTCACGGTAGTCGAACGGAAGTCGTGATGACCTTAGACGATCCTTCCCAACGACTGCGTGTGATTCATGGAGTGGTCAATGTTAAAGGTGTGGAGAATGAAAAGGCCTACTTACTTGACCATGACTTCTTTGCGGAAAAAGATATGAGTATGGATGATGCCTTTCAATGCTTAGATGACTTTCATGATCGGGCAGGTCAGCTTTTTCGATGGTGGATATCTGATACATTGCACACGGCTATGCTGTAGGTTTGGCCTCACGTTTTGAGAGTGTGTGAGATAGGGCCGCGCAGAAAAAACACGGGGGCTTGGAGTTTCTGTTCTTCATTTTCCTGACTGCAGTCTAGGACCCCAATTGTTCTTCTGTAGTTGAGTCTCTCACTTCGCATGTACTTCTCCAGTCTACTAGAAACCCATTTCGCTGATCAGCCCTGTTATGACCCAGGTCCAGAGTCGTCTGAGAAAGCTACGGGGCTCACCATTCACCTGGATGACGCCTTTGATCACTTGATCTGCAGGTAATGGTTGCTCGCTGGGAGTAAGTGTGACTCTGTATACCGCTGCTTCTGGGTGGAGGTTGCCATTTTGATCTTTCCGTACAGCAATGTCGCCACCAAACGTTGAGGCCAGATAGGGAATGACTAATGTTTGTTCATCCACTTCTCGTATTTCTCTAATCTTTGCACGACTTGTGGGGCGCATGAGATCGTCGGGTATAAATGTCGCAGCTTGCCCTACAGCTAAGCGTGGAATGTCCGTTTCAGGGGCTAAGCCCACTAGTTCCATCTGTTCTGGTTTTATGAGGTGAACCAATGGGAGTGTTTCGTTTATCCAGCGATCTGGGTGTAATGAACTCTGAAGATCCATCACGACTCCTGAAAAGGGGGCTTTTAGCTCAAGATTACCTTGCATCTCTCGTAGGCCATCGAGTTTGGACCGGTGCATTTTCAATTCTTCCATAAGGACGGGGGTTTCTTCCAAATACTCAGCATTGCCAGAGAGTCTTTTCAGTCGGATCTTGAGGGCCGTAATGTGTTGTTGTGCTTGAAGGATGTCCCGTTCAAGTGTTGGAGCCTTGACGATTGCCAAGACCTCACCATTCCTGACCGTTTGACCGTTGGTCATCGATACATGAAGTAGTCGTCCTGGTGCTGGTGTAAAAATTATCGTGTGGTGTTTGGCTTGGAGTATGGCTGGAATGGTGACACGTGTATTCCACGGAATGCACGCGAGGACACTCAGCGAAACGAGTAGAGTTCCAGAAATCCATAAACGTTTCCTGGGAAGAATGTCCTCTCTCAGTTTCCACCATTCTTTGAGTTCTTGAATGATCGGCATCAAGATAAACCAGATGATTTCAAGAGCGAATAAGATGATTCCCAGTAGTTTGAAGAAGAAGTGATAGACAAGAAGGGCAATTCCAAGAAACAGAAAGAACCGAAATGCCCAAATACTCCAGGCATAGATGATGAGGAAATTCCTCATTTTCGGTGGAAAAGTTTCTGGTGGTTGCACTCCGAGCCCAAAAGCCCACTCCCGCATTTTCCATCGGCCCAGTGCGAAGGCTCGATGTTGGAGATTGGGGACGCCAAGCCAGTCAGAGAGGAAGTAATATCCGTCAAATCGTAAGAGAGGGTTGAGATTAATCGCGACAGACATGACCCAACTTGTGGTTGCTAAGGTGAAGGCCACGCTGCGCAGGATGCCATCTGGGAGAAAGTTCCACAGAAAGGTGGCCAGCATGGCTATAACCAGTTCAACGATGACACCTGCTGCAGCGATAGTCAGACGTTCTCGGCGATGTGTGAGTCGCCATGCATCAGTCGTGTCGGTGTATAACACTGGGAACATCACTAAAAATGCAACTCCCATGGTGTGAACTCGACATCCAAACTTTGTCGCGGTATACGCATGTCCTAATTCGTGTAGGACTTTGACCCCACACAATGCCAGGCCAAAGGCGGCCATTCCTTCTAAGGTAAACATATGCAGAAAGGTGTTGATAAACGTATCCCACTGGCGGCTGACGAGAAACACCCCTATGACACCAAGGAGGATCACAATAAGGGCGAGGCTTTTTGTCATCAATGGAGCAATATAGGGGAGGGTGGTTTTGAGTAGATGGTCAGGTTGTGCGAGAGGAACTTTAACAAAGAGATAATGATGAACTAGTGCCATTATCCAATGTTGTTGTCCTGCTTCCACCTGTGCGGCAAACGCGGCACTTCCACCGCTGAGCGGGCCTTGTGTCAAATGGTTGGAAGAGAGAAAGAGGATGAGTTCTTGCACCTCTTGTTTTGAAATGCAAGAGGTCGTTTCGGCTGTGACTGTTGCGATGAGATTCTCGAGTGTTCCTGCTTCCCATCGAGATAATATTTGAAAAGCTCCCCAGCCAATTTGGAAGTAGGTATTCCGGATGGGATCGATTATTGTCCAAGTTGGTTCCCCCTGGAGCGTCGCGATGCCTTTTACAATCTGGATGTCGTCTCGCAATGGTGGGAGCGGAAAATCTTGCGAAGGTTGTTCGTCCATTAGAAGCCAAGATATTGTCTGGTTGTCGAAATAGGACGGCGAAATAACAGAAAGAATACCGTCGTTTTTTCACCATAAATTTTTGCCGTACCTCGCCAACCGATTCGGATGTCTTTGGGAATGTGTTGCAAGGTGCCAGTGACTCGATAGGCAAGGGTCTGCTCTGGTAGTTGTACGGCTTGATAGCTCGCATGCGTGAGCGTTGCGGACAACGTTTCTAGAGGTTTGGCATCTAAGAAGACATCAATGGGTGCGTGTTCGTGAAGGACGATGGCATCAACAACTGGGAGTTCAATCGCCAACTCGATGTTTTGCAGGTCGGTAATTTCCATGATTCGTTCTCCCGCCTCAATAGGACGGCCAATCCAATCTGATTCATCTGAGTATAAGAGCAATCCAGATTTTGTCGCTTTGACTTCCACTTGATCAAGTCGTTCCAGTGCATATTCACGTTCCGTCTCTTGCAGTTGTACTTCTGCTTTGAGTGACGGAATGTGTCCATCGTTCTCATTCGTGGAGAAGGCTTCCTGAGTCGCCTTGCGATATTCTGCGATGGCCTTCGAGAGGTTCTGTTCAGCCACCTCATATTGATTCCGAAGATTGATGCTTTCATAAAGAAAAATCGTTTGCCCTTTTTGGACGAACGTGTTTGGAGGCGCGACGATCTCAGCAATGATGCCATCCATTGGAGCGCTGACAATGGCGGGATTTTTTGCGACAACTTCAACGGGCGCTAATGTGGAAAGGTTGATAGGGAGGGCTAAGATGATCATACTCATAAGGAACGCAAGCCTGACGAGCCATTTTCGTAATTTCCCCCCATTCGCTACAATTTTGTTCTTTCCAACTAAGGCTCCCCAGGCATGAGCGTACGTGTCAGACAATCGTTGAGCGACGGTGGCTTCACTATCTTCCCAGGGGGTTTCTTTTGTGAGCCACAGGCCTCCTAAGAATGTGTTGTCTGGAAGCATGAGAGGACACCATAAGACATGTGCGAAAGAAAATTCTCTCCATTCTGCCCTGAGATCGGGTGGGCAATCATCTTGAGAGAACCGTTGAGTCTTGGGCTTGTCTCCCTTCTCTCGGTATGTGTGTAATGTTCGTTCGAGCCACTGAGTGAGAGGAGCGTCCCGTTGTATCACTGGCACACTCGATGCTGCTTCAAGTTGACAAGGCTTTTGCGATGTTGAACCGGTCGTAAAGAGAAAGGCTTGTCGATAGGGTAACAATCGACGGGTTTCGTTGACCGCCAGAAATTGCAGCTCTTTGACATTTTGTGCCATGCGAGCTTGTGGTTCTAATTGGAGGAGAGTGAAAATGGCTTGAAGTTCGAGTGGAGGTGGTTCAGATGGAATCTGAGAGGACGAAATTGTCGAGGAGGCTTCTGTTGAGGGTCCTTTCTCTGCTTGTTCGAGGACGGTTTGAGAAGATTCTTGCTGCATGGTGATCATGACTAAGACCGAACGCCAGGTCTCAGTTGTTTGCTACTCTTTAATGATAGAGAGTATTTTCTTTTTTCTTGTTTCCCGCTGTCTCACTTTTGCCTGTGTTTTTACTTTTTGAGACGTAGGCTTTGGTTTGCTTATCGTTTGGGGTTTCTCTGGAAATACGGCATTCCCACTCATTCCCGATAGGACTGATGTCAGTTTTTTCTTAAAGGTTCCGGTCACTCGAATAGTTTGACTGACTGGGTCTATACTCGCTCCGAGTTCTGTTACGGAAGCCGCATAGGTCTTCGCTGTTTCATCTACGGTAAATTGAAATGGTGCTCCTTTTTTAATCCACCGAAGTGAGGATGAAGGCAGGATGAGTTCAATCTCAAATTGACTATCATCTAAAATGCTCAGCAGTTCATCATATGGATTCACGCTTTCATATTGATTGACTAAGGTTTTGACAACTCTTCCTGAAAATGGCGCATCGATGTGACAGTGTTGGACTATAATCTTAGACACATTGATCGCGGCGACCGCTTTTTTGACATCCACTCTTGCGATATCCACTTCCAATTGTCCGATGGCATTGAATTGAGACAATTCAAGACTGTTTTCTAATGTTTTTCTTCTAGCTTCATACTCAGCCTTTGCGACGGCTAGTTCGGACGAATACTTTGAGCAGTCAAATGTGACTAAGGTCTGTCCTTTTTTAAAACGCTGCCCATTACTGAAGGGCAGTGAGACAATGCGTGCTTGAATTTCACTTGAGAGTGTGGCCCTGACTGCAGGTTTAATAATTCCTCGAATGGTGTCTAATGCTGATGACTGTTTCGCTGGTGGCCTCTTACCCTTCGCATCGGGAGTCTCTGATGTCAGCATGACCACACTCATGACAATAGCCGTGAGCCATAGGGTTCTATGAATGGTGTATTGAGTCCACATATTTATGATTGGTGTTCTGTTGTCCTACGTGTAGGTTTGACCTCGATGATGTTGTTCCATCGATGACGCAACGTTCTTGCTAAGTCGGTCACGGATATGTCAGGAATGATATGCGGAATGGTATCTTCTCCAATGGCGCCCAGTAGGTTGGCATAGGAAGCTTCGACGTGTGCCAAGTCCACATCGTAACGAATTTCAGCAAGAAGGTTATTCAAATGTTCACGAATGACGGTCTGTTCACTGATGCGATTGGCTGTCCATGAGACACGAACCTGATCGCCAATTTGCTTTTGTGTTTCGTAGAAAGATTTGGTTGCACGAACTCTTTTTTGTGCATTGGTAAGTTGTGCCATACCAATATGGACTTGAGTCATGACGGCCATGGTGAGGGCTAAGCTTTGAGCCGTCAGGACTTGTTCCTGAATTTCAATCATGGTGAATTGTGCCGGTTTTCGAAAGAGATTCAGAAGGTTCCAACTAATTTTCGCGCCGTACGTGAGCCAATGATTGTTGAATAGGAATGAGTTGCTATTATAATTCGGGCCGAATTGAAGATTCAGACTCGGTAACATTTCTAATATGGCGGCTTTGGCTTCATGAGCCTGCATACGTTTTCGGTAGTCTATTTGCCGAAGTTCCGGTCGATTGCTCAGTGCGTGCTGTTCCAGAGTTTCAAGATCAATGTCCATGTCAGGTCTAACGAGTTGTCGCTTAGGAACCACGAGTTCATAAGGTTCACCTGGTTGCAGATTCATCAATTGGGCCAGCTCAATTCTGGCGATTGATAGTTCATGATAAATTTTTTGAATTTCGCTTTGCGTGTTCATTAATTCTCGTTGATACTGCAGTGAGACGAGAGGAGTGTCGAGATTGCGTTGACGTATGGCTTGTGATTCTTTGAGCGCCTTGGCAACCCAATCATCAAGGTGGGCCAAGCGGCCTAACATACGGTCAGCACTCACCGCGCGCCAATAGGCTATTCTCACCTGTTGAATGACTCGATTCGCGACGCGGCGCTTTTCTTCCTCAGCGATTAGCAAATCATCCGCTGCCTGTTGGGCTCGAACATAGGATAAGCCGAAGTCCAGCACATCCCAGCTTAACGACAAGTCTGCTGTGAAGAGATCCTTATCTGAAGAGGTTGATGGCTCTAATGATGTTTGTCCACTGAGCAATGATTTGCTGCGAGCGCCACTAAACTTATTTCTCCCGTCATACCCTGTGTTCGCCACGAGTTTAGGCAAGAGATCATAGTGCGAAAGGTCAAGGTTTTTGTGGGCGAGCATGGTTTTCATGAGTTCAACTTTAGCATCCAAGTTGTACTTCAACGCGCGTGCCATGGCTTCATAGAGGTCAATTGGAGTTTGGACAAGCTCTTGGTTTTGCTTCAGCTGTTCTAAGTCCTGGTTAACACGTGTCTGAATTTCTGAATCCGTCAGTACCGTTGGGGTCACCATGCATCCTGATAGGAGCAGCATGAAGACCATGAAGTAGAGAGCCTTCAGATTCATTTTTGCCGACATGTCATTCCAAGCCTGGATTCTTTGTGATGAAATGTGTCGGCTTGGATTCATACCTGTAAATTTCCCCATATACATGGAGGCGTTTTGTTGAATGAATGCAGTTGATAAACCTATACGTTCAATTTATCGGTTGTTGTTTGAAAAATTATTAAGTATGTCGACTATGTTAGAGAGGGTATGTATTCACGAGTTCAAGAATCATGAAGAATATGCAGTAACAACACGTAAGAGCAAAAACTTTGACTTATTTACGAGGGAAAATCGCAACGAAAAAAGGCGTAATCCTGTTGTTCTCACATTCGAGAACTCAGACGATTACGCCTTCAATCTATTGGATAATTAACCTTGCTTGTTAAGGCTTTTTCAATCCCTCCATATGTGGATCTTTCTCGGTTGAAGGTTAGAGGTTTGTCCTGTAATCAGAATTCATGCTGTGGGTTTTGTCCGATTTCCTGCCATGCGAATAAGTAGTCGACGAGGTACCATACGGCTAGCGAATTGAGAGAGCCATCCTTGCCAGCCAATGGTCACGTGAGATAGTTGAGCATCGAGTGCTCGAAGTGAAGTCGTCACGACTTGATCTGACTGTTGAGGTGAGAGAGGGTTTCTTGGTTGGTGCCCAGCCGTCTTATGAAAGTCTGTGTTTGTGAAGCCTGGGCAGCATGCTTGTACTGTGATTCCGGACTCACGCACTTCTTCTGCAACGGCTTCTGAAAACGAGATGAGAAATGCTTTGGTTGCTGCGTATTCGGCGATATAAGGAATTGGGAAGAACCCAGCCACGGAGGCAACATTGATGATGGCGCCGGTTTGTCGTTCGATCATGGGTGGTAAAAATAGTCGAGTGCTTTCAACGATCGAATTAATGTGAAGTTGCAACATTTCCTGAATGCGAGGTAGCGGCATGTTGACAAATTCGCCATACATCCCGAATCCCGCATTGTTGATCAGCACATCGACAGGCTTTGAGCAATTTTGTGCAGCCACAAACATCTGATGGGCAGCTCCGACTATTGAAAGATCAAGGCAGAGAGTCGAGACTTCAACATGATGGGTCTGAGAAATTTCATCAGACACCCTTTCTAATTTATCTGTATCTCTGGCAATCAGGATGAGTGAATAGCCACGGATTGCTAATTGTTTAGCATATTCAGCTCCAATTCCGCGTGAAGCCCCGGTAATGATCGCGAGGCCTTTGTGTTGGTCTTGTGTGCTCATGTTGGATGTTTTTAATTCTAGAGCAATGATCCTTATCGTTACTGAATATCATTCATCATGTGACTTTTCGAGAGATAGTGTGTCTATGTGTACGTAGGTCAAGTGTGTGCTTCATTCTATGTTTTTGTTCACATACTTTTAAGGAAATACAAAAGGAGCCGATGGTTTTAGTGTGTCCCGACCGTTGCGGTTATTGAACATGATTGGATGCATGTGTTCTGGTTTGAATCAACAAAATCGTTCCCGATTCTCTTACATGATTTTCTCTTATTGAAAGAATATGAGATCTATGGCGGAACAACACAATAGTGGAGTCCTTGAGGCCTGTGCCTCAAAAGGACTGTCAGGACATTGTAGCGCGGATGTTCGTAAGAAGGAACAGAGTCTCGAGGAAGCCTTAGCTGCTATGGAGGATCAGGCGGCCATGCTTGTCAAGACGGCCGGTCAAGTGGCGACATCATATAAGAAAATGCGTAATGCTGCGAAAGTCGGTGATTTGGTCAAACTTCGACGATTAATGGAAGACGCAAAGCAAGCGACTCTCGCACTTGGATGTGATTTTGGTAAAGCGCAGGATAATTGGAATTATTTTGATGAAGGTAGTTATCTATCTGGAAAAGGATTTCAGCAAGAGTTGCTCGCGGCTGCACAACACATGGGCGTGAATATCTATGAGCAAGATGGCTATCTCTTTTCTTATCCAGTGCTCTTACAAATCCTGCATAAGGAACGAGCTGTTTCAATTGATCGGACACGGGAAAGTCGACTGCGTCCATCGGTATTAGTCAAGAAATTAAAAGAGGCGCAGAATAAGCCACCTCGACTCAAGGCCCAAACATTTTTGGAAATGTTGTTTTCAGCCTATTCAATTGTTGTCGCGGGACGAGGGAAGCACTTTATTGGCACGGGTACGGTGATTCCTCTCATGGAGCTCTACCAACTTCTGACTCTCTTACCTTGGCAAGCCACAGAATATACACGACAGGAATTTGGCCGAGACGTGTACTTGCTTGATAAAAGCGGGACAATCATGACGAAAAAAGGCTATCGTGCGAATTTTCATGCCAGTACCGGAGTCCGAGATGCGAATCGAACATTATCGGTTATTGCTCAAGGCGGTCGAGAGAAGACGTATTATGGGATTTCGTTTCTTCAGGCAAGATAAGGCGTGTAGGCGGCAACACGAGCGACAGGAAAAAGAAGGAATGTGCAGATCCGGTGAAGACGTCTGGGATGGTGTCGGTATCCTATGGGCAGGATGGTGGGATGAGACGTGCGCAAGTTTCCATTGCTCGGGCCGATGTTTAGTACATTAAGGAAAAAGGGTATTGCTATGTCGATGTCTTCACGCGAATGGGTCTCGATCATTCATCGAGAATACCTTCAGCGATATGTACGAGATGGTGGGTCAGCTGTGAAGTTTGCAGTTGGAGTCGAGGGTGTCGATCTCTCACCTCTGTCAACTCAACTTCAATCCATAGCCCAACAAGAAGGTTTCTTGGTGGTCCATACCGATGCTCAGACTACGAAGGTGCATTTGATTGATTTATTTTTCCATGAAATTGCTCGGCAAATTGATTGGGATGAATTGGCGTATCAATTTCTCAAGCGCGTTTTAGCTGAACATCAATGTCAAGTTCCTGAAGCCTCAAGTGATTGTCATTGGACTTCGCTTGCTGTCTGTAATGGTCGAGATGAAGAAGACTTACAGCGAGATGTGACTAGTTGGCTTGAGCAAACCATCTATTGTGACTGTCAGATGAGCCTAGAGTTTCGTCTGGCTATGATCCAGCTTTGCTTAGCCCGTCTTAGCTCTCCAGGTACGACATCAAAACTTGCTGTATCAATTAAAGCCTGGTTACGAGGAGAGCTTCGTCTTATCTCCGCACTCAAAGAAGCCTTAATCTTCCAAAAAATTACTCGAAATAATGCACGGCACATGATCACGTCGCTGACACACTGGATACGATTGATTGGGAATGGTGGCCTGGTGGTCTCCATGAATATCGCAGCATTTATGAAATCTCACTCATCAAAGAATGGGACTTCCGGGATTTCATATAGTTCGTCAGCGGTCTTGGATGCCTATGAAATGCTGAGGCAATTTATCGATGGGACAGATGAAATAGAAGGTTTGTTCTTGGTGGTGATCGCGCCATGTGAATTTCTAACGAATCAACGGCTAGGCCTTAATCGTTATGAGGCGTTGAAATTACGAATATGGGACGATGTCCGGGACAAACATCGGCAAAACCCTCTAGCGCCTATGCTGAGACTTTCAGATGAAGGCTCTTCATCTGGGACAACTGTTTCTCATGGATGGTTGTCAGGATCGGGAAATATTTCGGATCAACGGGTGATTGAGGCATTGAGGGCGGG
>JBMYWX010000068.1:0-12939 GCA_049607825.1 Nitrospirales bacterium | reverse complement strand
ATCAAGAGTTGGATTTCAATGTCCCTATACTCATCAATGAACAAGGGTTACGAGGGAGTAATATTGGACAGAAAGATCATCGACAGCGGATTCTTCTGGTAGCGGATTCAACAACATTTGGTAGTGGTGTTGCGGTCGAACACATCATGCCGACGTTGTTAGTCGACGAATTGGGAGCCGAGCACGTAGAGATTATCAATGGTGGTTTTGCGACGTATAATACCGTGCAGGAGCTCTTATTTTTAGAAGAAGAAGGACTGAGATACAACCCTGACTTGGTGATCTTGGCTTTTAGTCCAAACACTGATATTCAAACCAATACCTTGCGACTTCAACGTCTTCATCAGCGGAAGGCAAGGCGCGCCTATGCTCTCCTTCATGAGTCTGGTGAGTTAGAACTTGACTTAAGTTATGCTAAAGCCTTTTATGAAAAAGAAAAAGATCGTTCTTTGGATGATAGACGGAAATCATACTACAAGCGACATGCGACTTATCGCTTAGGAAAAATGCTTGTCAATAGTTTTAAAACATCAAAATTCCACGACCCGAACATTTTCATTGGTTGGCCCTTTCTCGCAGAGTTTGCTCCCGAATACTCAACGCGTGATATGACAGCAGATGAATACGAACAGATTTGGAATGATGGGTGGGCTGTCACGCGAGCATTGATCCTACGAATGCGTGATGAAACTTTGGCGAATGGTGCACGCTTTGCGATGATGGTCATGGCTCCAAAATTACAAGTAGAAGTGGATTATCAAGAGAAAGTGCTGGAGACCTATCCCAATCTGAGACTTGATCTTACGCGTATAAATCGGGTTGTTGATGAGTTTGGTCGCCAGACAGGGATTCCTGTACTTGATGCCCGATCAGTTTTAGTTGAAGCGGCTCGTGCAGGGCAATCTGGCTTGTACTACCATATTGAAGATGAACACATGACGGCCAAGTCTCACCAATTACTTGCTCAATCTCTTGCCCAGCAGTTGCAGGAGCTGGAGTTAGTCAATATTCACTAGAGATCTGTGTCTGTGGTTCCTGTTTAGCTGATTTGTGGTGATCTACAAGGTTCATCCGTTGTTTTCTTGATATTCATGATGCCTAGTCTTCCCAATTTCCCCCAAACGCTTTGAATCCCATATCACAGAAGATGGAAGACGGCTTGGTATGAGTTTACTCCTAGCATTTGGTCGAGCCTATCCTTGGCCAACGTGCCTCACTCTTTTTGCCTTGTTATTGGCAGGTGTGATGGAGGGACTGAGTTTGTCTACGCTTCTTCCGTTGTTGAGTACGGCGATTGAAGGGCAATCCAACCCATCTGCCACATCTTCGAGTGCAGGGAGTTCTGAGGCTGAAGTGGGGCCAGGGCAATTGATAATGGATGGGCTGGTGCAGATGGGATTTTCACCGTCCCTCGAAGTCCTTCTTATCGTGATCGTTTTAGGAATACTTCTTAAGAATCTCTTTTTAATGTTAGCGAATCGGCAAGTTGGATATACCATGGCGCATGTTGCCACAGATCTTCGTTTGGCTCTCATTCGGGCTTTGCTGACAACTCGATGGGAATATTACATCCGACAACCTGCTGGGACATTGGTTAATGCAGTGGCCACTGAAGCTCAGCGATCAGCAAGTGCGTATCATTTCGCGGCAAATGTTTCCGCTATTTCAATTCAAGTCTTTGTCTATATGAGTGTCGCTCTGCTGGTGTCCTGGAAAGTCACTCTCACGGCGATCGTCGCGAGTGTCTTTCTACTGTTCGTGCTGAATCAACTGGTTAAAATGTCACGACGAGCGGGTAGACGACAAACAAAGTTATTTAAATCATTACTGTCAGTGATGACTGATAGCCTTCGTTCGGTCAAGCCATTAAAAGCCATGGCCCGTGAGGCACTATTTAGTTCTCTCTTGGAATCTGAAACACGGAAGTTAAACAAAGCCATGCGACGGCAAGTAATGAGTCGTGAAGCGCTACGAGCGTCACAAGAACCAATGCTGACGATCTTGGTTGCGGTTGGTCTGTATATTGCCTTAATTAAATGGGGCATGGCGTTTCCAACAGTTATGGTCCTTGTTTTACTATTAGCGCAAATGCTGAGTCGATTGGGGAAAGTGCAGCGGCAGTATCAAAATATGGTGGTGTTTGAAAGCGCCTATTGGTCCCTCCGAGAGACGATTGAGCAAGCTGAACAACAAAGTGAGGATATCTCCGGTACTCAGATTCCAGTCTTGGAAGATGGGATTAGATTCGACGCCGTCACATTTTCCTATGACACACGTCCAGTCCTTGAAGGCGCATCATTGAGTATTCCAGCTGGGTGTTTTACGTCTATAGTGGGTCCTTCAGGAGCTGGAAAAACGACGATTGTTGATTTAGTGATTGGTCTTATTCGACCTCGGAAGGGGGAAATCTTTCTCGACGACCTACCCTTAAGTCAGGTTGATCTCAGATCGTGGAGGCGCACGATAGGATATGTGCCACAGGAAACCTTGCTCCTCCATGATTCAGTTTTTCAGAATATCACGCTAGGCGATCCTGACCTGCAAGAGCACGATGTCGATTTTGCTCTTCGTGCAGCAGGAGCATCGGAATTCATTCAGAACCTTCCCGAAGGTATTCATACCTCAGTAGGTGAGCATGGCAGTAGTCTTTCCGGAGGACAACGCCAACGAATTGCCATTGCACGTGCGTTAGCCCATCGTCCCAGGTTATTAATTTTAGATGAAGCGACTAGTGCACTGGATTCTGAAACAGAGGCAGCAATCTGTCAGACCTTACGAGAGCTTAGAGGCAATTTAACGATTTTGGCCATTTCACATCAAGCGGGTTTAATTGATGCCGCGGATCGTGTCTATCGATTGGAACACCAAAATATTTCATTAGTTGAGGATCGCTCTCAAACAGACTCCTGACAATGGAAGGGCGGAAGGGACGCATGAGCAGCTATTCGAATTTCTCTCCTAGGTGTTCCATCGTATCTCTAGATGTTGAATGATTTTACATTCAAGGTCATCTCATTATTCTCTCGTCTCTCTCTTCCTGGATCAGATATTCTAGAATTTTCTGATTGAAATATTGGGAGGTTGTATGTTGCTTGCGAGAAAAAAATGACAAGTCAGCGTTCTTCTCCACTTCGCGTTCTGCTAATTGTTGATTCACTGTATTGGACCATTGGTCATTTTGCACATCAAGTTAAGAAGGACAATCCTGACATTGAGGCTATGATTTGCTCTCAACATGTGATTCGGCAGTTCCTGAAACGATATGGGAAGTTCCCTCTTTCATTTGATGTTGTGCATTTTTTGAATACGAAAACGATGGATGCATTCTTAGGACATCTACCTGCTGTTATCACGCTTCATCATATGGATTCCAGTACGCATGTCAAGTATCTCGAGGACTGTGATGCGGTGATGACTGTGTCTGGTCAATGGATGAAATACTTAAGCGATATCGGGATACCTCTAAATAAAATAGGAATGGTCCCTTTTGCGGTCGATCATCATCAGTTTTTTCCTGCGAGTCGTGATGAACGATCTCAGATTCGACGTACCCTCAAGATACCTGAAGAAGCTTTTGTTGTTGGATTTTCTGGTCGGCAAACAAGTAACAATGATGGGAGAAAGGGGATCGATATCTTTGTGGAAGGTGTGAGGAAAGTGTATCAAGAGTATTCTCAACTGGTGACCGTAATCATCGGGCCTGGATGGCATGAGCTTGTTCGCCAATTTCATGATGCAGGGATTACCTGTGTTCAGGTTCCTTACCAGGTAGAACATGCCGATATAGCAAGGCTGTACCGGGCACTGGATGTCTATTGGGTGACATCACGCATCGAAGGCGGACCCGTTCCTCTTCTAGAAGCCATGGCGAGTGGGATTTCTTGTATTTCAACTCCTGTTGGTGCTGCCCTTGACCTTCTCAAAGATAAGAAAAATGGGTTTCTTGTTCCATTTGATAGTTCTGAAAGTTTTGCCAAGATTACCCTCCAACTTGTCCATAATCCAGATATCAAGAGTGGCATTGGAGAGGCCGCACGAGCAACGATTATTCAAGAGCGTCAATGGAGTCAGACAAAATCCAACCTGTTAGGCCTCTATGAACTGGCTATTCACAATTTCAATGTTTGTCAAACACAAGACTCATCATCCAAGCACAATAATCTTGATGTGGAAGAATCATGTTCATTGAGTGGGCCAGGTCATCAAGGTTTTGATAAGGATTTTAATCCGAAGCAAAGCGATTGGATGATGTCATGTGAATACGTGCGTGGTACTCAAATGCTTATCCAGTTAGGTGAATGGCGTCGAGTCATACAATTCGTGGGACTTGCGGTAAAAGCAGATCCACAAAACTTGTCCATTTGGCCTCAGGTATTGGCCATGATTTTTCGAGCATGGAAAAAAAAGCTGTTCCCACGTC
Source organism: Nitrospirales bacterium (assembly GCA_049607825.1). Taxonomy (GTDB): domain Bacteria; phylum Nitrospirota; class Nitrospiria; order Nitrospirales; family UBA8639; genus JAGQKC01. Next base: position 8,519 of record JBMYWX010000068.1, on the reverse strand, counting down.
GAGTTGTTAAGACACGAACTTAGGAGATAAATGTGGAAATAGACTTATGTTAATAATGTAACTGAATGTCGATGGTTACTGGTCGATCTTGTACTTGAAATGTCACGTCTTTGTGGTTAGGAGGAGCTAGAAGCAATTCAGGATTATTCGAAAATCCGACCCCTTCAATTGGTAGTCCTATCCAATTCTGATCTAATTTTTTATTGCCATTTTCGTCATGATGTATGACGATTGCATAGTATCCGGGCTTGGGTGCGTAGAGGCACAGAGGGAGTGATTGTTGTTGTGCGGGCACTCTTCTCGTATACAATTTTTTTCCAGAGACGAGAAAATCGTCTGGATTGTCTCCATACAGTTTTGCCTTAATGGTCCCTTGGTTATTGCGAAGTCCTTGTATGAAGACGGAAATTGGGTATGGCCCATCATCGCATCTAGGGGGCTCCTTACTGATAACAGTATTAGAGGCGATGCCAGTCACTGGAACAAAGGTCATAATCAACAGAATAATCAGTGATAATATTGGCGGAGAGTATCTCAATAGGTCATACCTTAGGTAGAGGGTTATATTTTTGTTTGGAATCTAATAAAATTTTCTTGACGACGTTAGGGCTATGGTACCATTGGACGTAACCTAGAGTGGTCATCATAGCTGCTTTTTGTTATCGTGACTAAAACATTCGTATATTTTATGATGGTAATATACTGTATACATGAAGACCTATCTTAATCACGAAATTCTTGAGGCGATTGACCCGAAGACGTACCGCGCACAATCGCCGTTTCCTTGGGTGAATCCTCATGGGTTACTCCATGAAGAAGCCTATCATTCCTTATTAGATGCCATGCCGGAGCCATCTCTCTTTATGCCGACTTTTGGAAGAAGTCGAAAAAATGGTCAAAAAAGTCATGATCGTTTTACCTTGAAATATCGTGACGGGTTACTGTTGCCAGGCCATTGGGAAGAATTTATCAAAGAGCTTCGAGGGGAGACCTATAGAAACTTCCTTGGCAAGCTGTTGCCATCCCGTTCTTTCGAGTTAGATTTTTTCTGGTTTTACACTCCCAATGGGTGTTCTATCTCACCTCATTGCGACCATAAAAATAAAGTAGGTGCGCATTTATTCTATTTTAACACTGAACAGGATTGGAATTCTGATTGGGGTGGAGAAACCCTCATTCTTGATGATGGAGGACAGATTGAGCGAAAATCTGCTCCTGGTTTTGATGCCTTCACGAAGAGTATTCCTTCACGGGCTATAGGTAATTACAGTCTTATCTTTTCACGAACACCAAACTCTTGGCATGGCATGCAAGAAATCCATTGCCCAGAGGATAGTATGCGAAAAGTATTTATGGTGGCTGTGAAGCAAGTTAGTTCTTTAAGTCGAATCTCTGCTTTCTTTTGTATTGGACGGTCATCAGCAGATTATTAGAAACTTCTCGAACTTTAGACCCTGATATCTCACAGATTCATCTTGAGTCGTGAAGGCTTTATTGCTCTCATGTGATTCAGATTGAGCCCCTACACGCTATCTCGATGCTTGAGAACGAAATCATAGCTTCCATAATGAATATAGTCAGCCCAGTCCACAGAATTCAGTTTTCGCACAGCTTTGCGACCATTTTGAAGTGCCTTCCCAATAGACTCTCCAAGGACTAAGTCTTTGTAGAAGGTCTCGGCAAAGGCCGCGGCCGCATCGTCACCAACCGGCCAATAAGTGCCAACATAATTGGCTGCACCACCGCGCATGAAGGCTTCGGCAAGTCCCACGTTCCGGTTGTTCCGTTCTTTCATTAAAAGAGTGGAGTTTTCCTTTAGTGCACCCCGACGGACTCTTGCAGATTCACATGCATTAAAGAAGAGAAGTGCAGGTAACTTGGCGATGCCCGCAAGATGAGCTCCGTTCAATATTTGTCGACCATGGCAAACAATTCCACTTCGAGATCGGTCCTCTGCATCAAAGTATGCGTGACCTGCATAATGAATCACGTCATAATTTCCAGATGAGAACTCCTCGAGTAATAAAGGACGAGTGGCACGTTCTCCTTGAATTTCATGAAGCCGTACGGAGCTATCAGGTGTAATAAGGTCCTTGAGGCGTGCGGCTTCTCGTTCTGCGCCAGGAAGGTCTAGTGTAGGATTTACAACAAGCAACACATCCAAAGTGTCTCCAATACGTCGTTTCTCAAGCCATTTTGCAACGGAAAGATTTCCAGCTATGTACCGCCTACTCAGGCCTTTCGCAGCTGCGGGGAACCATCCGTTAATGCACATCGTTTCCCAGGGAATGCGTGAGGATGGCGCATCATTCACGACAACTAAGTGATGATCTTGCATGTCTGCAAGTCCCGCTGCTACAGAATCATGTAACACGAGTCCAGTTAGATCTTTCCCAAACTTTTCAATGGTCTTGAACGTAAAGCCCGACTTTTCAATTTTGTTGAGCTGATTATCAAGTTGGGTTTGTGAGACCTCTTTGGTTCCAGTTAAAACGGTAGCTTTGGATCCAGAGGTCAGAATTGATGAGCGATATGTGAGTTGGCCATTACTTTTCTCTTCTTGATTGACGATTAAGTACGCAAGAGAGGTATCGGATTGCACGTGCGCTTGCCGACGCCTGACAGGTGAAAATGTCGAGTCTGGCAGTTTTACTTCATCAAATGTCACCATGATATCTGCAAATAATTCTGTACCTGCAAGCCGATACACTTCTTTTTTCATTTCCATATATCGCTCAGCATTGTATTCGCAGAGGGTAATTCTGCGCATGGTATGGTTACTGTCTGCATCCAAGATGCCACGAATATATCCGCGAAGTTGATTGTACACAATGTTCTGGATACTCCAACCAGAAGCCCCGCCAAGTAGGACACTTGCAAAATCTTCAACATGAGTTTGGACAAATGTTCTGACTGCGTTTTCTGCCACAAATTGTTGGACTTCATCATTGTAGGAATCGAAACTTCCAAGGCCCATGAAAAGTACTGTTTCGGCATAGATTAAATGACGGCCTGTTGGCATGGCGAAAACTTCCCCGACGGTTCCAGAGAACATCCGACGTGTTGTGAATTCCTTCACGGCTCCATTGAGGCGTTCATCAATTGCCCCTGCAGCTCCTGAAGGTTCTACTTCTGAAAAAAGACCTAAGACGGTGGCCCGGGCTTGAACCTCTGTGATATCTCCGTGAGCTAAGCAGATCTCTATCGAATGTTCACGCCGACGTGTGATCGCAACGTTCTTCAGCGAATGAATCATTCCATGACTGTTGCCAAGATTATCTTTGTGCTGGGAGGCCTTACTGGAAAAGTTTGTGATGCTGTCATCTGCCCCAGGACTGACAAGTTCTGAGAGAAGCTCACGCCGCTCTTGTGCAGTTAAAGAATGTGCATGCCTTTTGGGCATGGGTTTCGTTTGGAGATCAGATTTCGTGAGAATTTTTGATGAGCGTCCTCTTTGAGGTATCCACGATTGAGCTAAGTGCTTTGTATTGCCGGAACGTAGAATATCAATGACAGCGCTTCCCACTGTACGGTTATTGGGTAAGCTTCCATGTGATTCTTCTACATAGTAGGTTGTCGTATTAGGGAGTTCTGCGAATTGAATAGGAACAGTGCCGTCTCCTTCTTGGCTCAATTCATACTGAAACGTGCCATCTTTTAGTTGCAAGCCAGTGGTGGTCTCTTGATTGACACCCGCAATAAGAAAAAATCGCTTGTCTGCCTTAGCGAAGCTGTTTTGAACGGCGATGGCATTATCTAGAAGGGCTTGGGATGGCACCGGGGCATCATTGGGCCAAAGGGAGGCATCGTACAAGTTGACTTGCTTGAAACGCTTTGGCGACGGAAGCATTTCATGTAAGCCCGGAAAGGTTTTGAAAATCTTTTCAGACAGCTCTTTGGGTGAATGCTTTAGGTCCAATCTGGCAACTTTTTGCACGATTGGATATGTGCCTCTGATGGCTTGAACGGGAACAAATGATCCAAAATTTGGGGTTCCAAGCATAATCAATTGCTCCACCTTCTTGTGAGCCGCATGGGTTAAGGCTACTCGAGCGACAAGCCCTCCCATGCTATGGGCAACTAGGCGTACGTTCTTGGCCGACTCCCTCTCTATTCGCATGGCCAATTCACTGCCCAATTGATGTAGGCTTTGTCGCCAGTCAAATGGATGAAAGTCCGCATCGAATCCAGCAATCTTTAGACGTAATTTCAGTTTTAAATATGCAAATAGGATGACACCTAATGCGTGATATTTATTTTTTCTCCGCAATGCTAAGTCGACGAGATTCCCTCGTGCAATGTCGATAGGGTCAATCCAAATGACATCGTCAAATAAGAACTTTCGTTTTTTCCCAATTTTGGAACCCATAATGCCAGGTAATAGCAAGACTCTTGTCCCCCCACGTACAGACCTTCGTGAGCTTTGTCTGGCTAATTCACGCAATTCTTCATAATCACTCTGTCCAAGATATTCTTCGAGAAGCCCTTCGTGACTCCCAGTGATGAGAATGCGTTCTATCTCTTCGTCTTGAATCTTATACCCAGTTTCTATAATCGTTTCAGATAGTGCCCTCTTTGATTTTCCTGGAGTCATGGCATGTGGCTTACCCGGGTTTGTTGCTGTTTTGCTTGAACGGGTGACTCTTGTTGTTTTGCGCGTGCTGGTTTTTTTTGTTTTGAATCCTACCTTGGATCTCTTCATGGCTTGGTCTCCAAGTTGATTTGATCGGAATGCACATTCAGTGAAAAATATTCTTTATTGATGAATTCTCTATAGTCATCCTGATCGTATAACCTCCGGTTCTAGAGTTGATGACGCTAAGCAAGGTTGTCTGTCAATAGAAGATTTTTCATCATTCTAGACCGCCATCATCTTCTGCAATGGGCTAGGTTTGGTTCTGTGGCTCAAATAATTTCATCGTAAGATCTGGGCGTGCATGAGTTTCAATTGAGTCTCAAATTTCCTGAATAAGGGAAAATCGAATTCCGTTCCTTAAATTTAAACGACACGGTTTCTAGGCAACACATTATATTTAATTTGTGAGACTGTCCAGCTATTGAGGGCGAAGAATTTCTGGCTTTCGGTATCTGTGGTGTCGAATCAATTAGGACAACGTGGGTATTCTTTTTATAAACATTTGCCAAATTGATTGACTAGAACTCGAAATCATTCAAATAATACAACGGATTTGTTGGTGAATTATTTGTCACAAATAGCCTGTCGGCGTCTGTGTGGGAGAGCTGTTGCTGGCAAGGAAAACTTGAATTAGGTTTCGTATCCTTGAGAGGGAAATAGGTTGACGGAAACCTACTATAATTGTTGAGGAACAGCCTTAATTCTCAAAGGTAATATTAGGATGAAGGTATAGAGCGCATGAGAACTTCATTGAGTTTGTTCGCAATGATTTGATTGCCTAGGTTGTTGACGTGACACAAGTCGATGTAAATGTAGTCTTTTCTATCAAACGCGTCGGTGAAATCGTGGATCCACGTTAGGCCTTCAGTTTCTTTGATTTTTCGTATGAACGGGTAGACGAGCTGCCATTCTTTGGCGTCAAACTTCTCGTCTAGATAGGCAACGCTGGGTTGTCCCAATCGGGCAACGGGTTGAAGGATGGCATGAAACTCTGCTCCACCAAGTTCCGCCACGTTCTTGGCAATTTTCCAGTTATTGACGATGGTTGTGGCTACAGTCTTGGCATAGGATGGATTATCGTGACAGCGAGAGGGCGGGCGACTGCCATCCTTAAAAACTGTTCTGATTGCCCGTTGTGTTGCCTTATACAGACCTTTCGGGACTTCCCACTGATGGGTGAGCTTTCGAATAATTTTTGATTCTTCACGATGTCCATTAATGGAGATATCTCCTCGGCAAAGGGTGAGCGGGTCATTGCATCCATCATAAAAGACAATCACATCCATTTGACTATTTTGGTTCACGAGATTGACTAATCGTGCCAATTCTTGTCGGCTGACGAATCCTGATTGTGCATGATTAAAGACGCGGTACTCTGGATGCAACGTATTAAATTGCGCAGGGATCGTATGATGATCATCTACGCCTGTTCCCCACATGGTGGACCCACCAAAAAAATGAACATGCTTGGTGGGATGATCAGTGGTTTGGGGAGTCACTCGTTCTCCGTCTATGGGGTCAACCGTGGTGGTAGCACCGGAAAATGACGTACGAGTCCATCCCATATAAGGGACATATCGTTTTGTCAATTGTCGAAGTTCACGAAAAATGCGGAGAGCTGATTCCTGATCTGGTAGGCTTTCTCGATACAAGTTCTGTCCTATGGGTACAAATGTTTTTCGATACAGGTAAACGCCGTCTATGATGACTGCGAAGAAGAAGTTGACGGACCAGAGACAGATGAACAGCACCACAATATTTGTCCAGATGAGTTTGGATGTTTTTTTCATGGGCTATCCAAATTAGATGAGCTGTTCTGAATGTTGTTATTGGGGCGGGGTGTGAAACAGAGACAAACTCTTACTCGGAGTTACTGAAACGATCGAAGTCTTCTTCTCGTCCAATTAATACCAGAACATCACCTTTTTCAATAACCTCATCATGGGCAGGAGTAAAATTAAATGATTCACCGACCATCATTCGACCTTTGACCATTCGAGTGACCTGTTTTTTAATGCCAATAATGTTCAAGTTATGTTGCTCAAGAATTTTGGACTCTCCAATACTTAAACCTGAAAATCGATCAGAAACGGAGACTTCCTCTATACTGTATCCTGGTGAGAGTTCGAGATACTCCAAGACATTAGGTGAAATAAGTCGGTGAGCTAATCGAATTGCGGTATCACGTTCTGGATATATGACCTCATCAACACCCAAATTTTTTAGGATTTTACCCTGAATGGGAGCCACGGCTTTAGCGACAATTGACTTGATGCCCATTTCTTTTAATGTCTGGACGATCAGAATACTTGCCTCAATATTTTCTCCAATACTTACGACCGCCACATCAACATTTTGAGCGCTTACCGCTTTCATGGCTCGTTCATCGGTTGCGTCGCATTGGACCGCAAAGGTTGCAATATCACTGATCGCTTGAATCTTTTCCTCATCACGGTCAATGGCTAATACTTCACACCCCTTGTTGATGAGCGTTTCAGCGACACTGTATCCAAATCGCCCAAGCCCAATCACGGCAAAAAAACGTTTCATGTCAAATATTCCTTCTTGAATAATTGAAGCATTTGTTGCGGGATAGGGCTGCGAATTCGGGCATAAGGAGAAGGAGCCAAGAAAATGTACGTTGCAATAGGAATGGTATGAAAGAAGGATCCCAGATAAATGCTGATGGTAGTGATAAGGAAAGCAAGAGGCCTCTCACTTTCCTGAGTATTGTATTAACCCGATCTTACGTTCCCTTGGAAATCGTGTCAAGGTAGATGAACCAAAAACGTGAGACTGTAGTCATAAAAGGCGTCACACAGTAGGAGAGATAATGAGAGATTCATAGAACGTTACGCTGTACGACAAACCTACAAGAGGGTTCAGGCGCCCCTCAAAAGAGTGGGTGTGAAATGAGTCGAAGGCTTGATAGAATGCATTCCTTATGAAACATCTTCAAGTGGGCGATCGAATACATTTGGTTGATAAAAAAGACCGGCATTACGCGCTCACATTGCGTGGTGGTGAAATTTTTCAGTTTAGTGGAGAGCGCATTCCGCACGACGACATTATCGGAAAGCCGGATGGAACGATGGTCTACCTTTCGACAGGAAAGCCAATGTTGGCGATCTATCCGACACTTGCTGAATATTCTGTCAAGATGCCTAGAGGTGCTCAGGTCATTTACCCCAAAGACTTGGGGATGATTACTATTTGGGCAGATCTGTATCCAGGAGCGCGTGTGTTGGAGGCGGGAGTGGGTTCTGGTTCCTTAACCATGGCCTTACTGCGAGCTGTCGGTGAACGAGGTCATGTGACCAGTTATGAAGTTCGAGAGGAATTCGCCAAGACGGCGACAAAAAATATTGAACGGTATATGGGGTCAGTTCCAAACTTCACCTTGAGGATAGGGAATATATTCGAGGGCCTCCATTCAGAAGATCTTCAATCGGGCCTCTTTGATCGAATCGTGCTTGACTTGTCTGAACCATGGCATGTTGTGCCACATGCGGTGACTGGGTTGCGGTGTGGTGGGCTTTATTTGAGCTTTGTTCCAACAATTCCTCAGGTTATGCAAACAGTGACTGCCTTAGAAGAGACGGGGGCGTTTGGCATGATTGAAACATTTGAGACCTTGTTGCGCACGTGGAATATCAAAGGTCGTAGCGTCAGGCCAGATCATCGTATGGTGGCGCATTCCGGCTTTATTACAGTCGCGCGTAAAATAGATAATGGTGCGATGGAATCCGAATTGCTAGACCAGGTAGGGAAAGCGAAGCGAGAAATAGAGCCTATGATCATGGAGGATCAAGAGCCTTATGTAGAAGAAATAGACTAACCTTTTTTCACCATCTGAACCTCAAAGGGTAAACGAATATGGACG
>JBMYWX010000067.1:0-13006 GCA_049607825.1 Nitrospirales bacterium | reverse complement strand
ATACCAATAACTGACCATGGACTAAATCTACGTTAGCTCTAACCGGCAAGAATTTCACAACATCACTGAAAAAGTTGAGAAAACTTTACTATTGCTATTGAACCCCTTGACCCGATCGGCTAGTATGGCGCCTTATTTTTTCATATTCTAGCGCATACACAAGAACATTCTGCGCAAACTTCTACTTCCCATACCGCAGTCTTTATACTTCACGGCTTTCCGAGTAATCTTATCAATAAAAAATTCATCTCGTATTCTTTCGATTTAAGCTCTCCAATCGTACTTTCATAAAATTTATCTGCACTTATTTGTTTCTTGTCTTGCACCAGACAAATATAGGTCTGGTCAGTACAACGATACAATTCGCTCACCAGTTTATGGAGCAGGAAGGGAAGCCTGAATGATCAACCATCGAAAAGCATTCACCATCTTAGTCGTGGATGATAATCCTGGCCTCATTACTCTCATCCGAAAATATCTTCATCGAGAAGGATTCACCACCATAGTCGTTTCAAGCGGAACTGAAGCTATGCAATGGCTTTCGAATCACCACGCAGACCTCATGCTTCTTGACTTACAGCTTTCAGATATCAACGGGGTAGATTTAGTTCAATCACTTGACCGCCAACATCAACTGCCCCCGTTTATTGTAGTTACGGGACATGGAGATGAGCGACTTGCAGTCAAAATGATGAAATATGGTGCACGAGATTATGTCATCAAAGACGATATGCTGCTTGAACTTCTCCCTTCCATTGTCATTCACACCTACGAGCAACTCCAAGGAGAACAACGGCTCCATGCAGCGGAAGAAGAATTAAATGCAGAGCGAGAACGGCTCTCTATTACCTTAGCCTCCATTGCAGAAGGAGTCATCACCACAGATACAACTGGACAAATTACCTCCATGAATGCTGTTGCAGAAACCTTAACGGGATGGAAACAGCAGGAGGCAATAGGAAATTTTGTAGATGAAGTTATCTACCTTGTCCAACAACATGAACTCACAAGCCGGGAAGATCCGGTAAAAGGCGTACTTGATTCCGGAGAAACATTCAATCCTATCCAACATCGACTCCTCTTCTCGCGGGAAGGAACCGAACGAGCCGTAGTCACCAGTGCCGCCCCCATTCGAAGACAAGACAAAATGATTATCGGTGCCGTACTCGTCATTCGAGACATGACGGACCGCATTCGAGTCGATCAGGAGCTCTTGAAAGCCAGTAAACTTGAATCTCTTGGAATCTTGGCTGGTGGTATTGCCCATGACTTCAATAACCTCTTGACGGGAATACTCGGAAATATTTCATTATCCAAGATTTCGCTGAATCCCAAAACAGAAACGTACAACTATTTGGCCGAAGCAGAAAAAGCTTCCCTCAGAGCGAAAAGTCTCACGCAGCAACTCTTGACGTTTGCTCAAGGAGGTGCACCACTCAAAAAACCCATGACGCTCGAGCCCATGATTACGGAGTCGGCTACCTTTGCCCTGCGTGGAACTAAAAGCCAATGTCGTTTTCACTTTCGATCAGACCTTTGGGGAGTAGAAGCCGACAAAGGACAACTGAGTCACGTGATACATAACTTGGTCATTAATGCACATCAAGCTATGCCGCGAGGAGGAACAATCACACTTAGTGGAGAAAATATCTCCATTCACACCAACGAGGTTGATTGCAAAGTTGCCTTGCCCATTGGTCGGTATGTCAAAATCTCCATAACTGACGAAGGCATTGGCATTCCGGCTGAATATCTTACACAAATATTTGACCCCTACTTTACAACAAAGCAATCCGGCAGCGGATTAGGTCTTTCCACGGCCTACTCAGTTACCAAGAATCATGGTGGCACGATGACAGTTTCGTCCGAACTTGGGAAAGGCACTCAATTAAGTCTGTACTTACCGGCCTCTTCCAGCCCGATCACCATACATGACGAAAACCTTCCGGCTTCTATCAATGGGGAGGGAAAAATTCTCGTTATGGATGACGAAGACTCTGTCCGGATATTACTGGAGGAAATGTTGAGTCACCTCGGCTATGAAGTCGAGAGTGTGCCCGATGGTGATAACGCTGTAACCCGGTACAAACAAGCCCAAGCCATGCATCGAGGCTACTCGGCTGTTATTTTAGACCTCACTATACCTGGTGGATTAGGCGGAAAGGACACACTGCAGCAACTACGAAAAATAGATCCGAATGTACGAGCGATAGTGGCAAGCGGTTACTCTAACGATCCACTACTGTCTCAATATACCGCATTTGGATTTCTTGGAATGGTCGCCAAACCTTTTCAATTGGGCGAACTGAGTGAAGTTCTCCACCGAGTCACAGTCTAGGAGCTGGAAAAAACGTTAACAGGTGAGAATATGAAGAATTGACAGGCTTTCAGAATGGATATGAGATCTTGAACAGGAGTTGATAGTTACTCAAGAAAAATAAATTCACATTTCAACTTTGAGGTCAGTTCCATCAAGAGTAACCTCATAGGACTTCACACATGCATCAGGGTTATTCGTACATGCCCCTGTTTTGACATTGTATTCCCATCCATGCCATGGACAGGTGACGACCTCTCTCTCTAAATCCCCTTCGCCCAATGGTCCCCCACGATGGACACAAGTATTATCGATGACAAAAAATTTTCCATCTACATTAAACACGGCCAAACTTTTATCATCAACTTCAGCCACAATTCCGGTTCCCGGGGAAACATCATCAGCCTTTGCAATAGACACAAGCTCTCCCATCTTTTACTCCCTCCTCAGATCTATCATTTGCGTAATATGTATTAGTTACCTTCCAAGGGTTTTTTAATTTTTTGCAGCAAGCTAGAGATAGAAGGAGACTCGCCCTTATCGTCTGGTGAAGACCGAGTCTGCTCAACTAACGTAGTGGCAATACCTTTAAATGTCTCTGCCTGGGGAGAAGATGGATCAGCTACGACAATTGGCGCCCCAGCATCTCCCCCACGACGAATTTCAGGATCTAAGGGTATCCGACCTAAGAATGAAACTCCAAACTTTTCAGCGGCCTTTTCTCCTCCGCCATGGGAAAAAATTTCACTTCGTTCACCGCAATGGCCACAGACATAAAAACTCATATTTTCAAGCACGCCTAAAATAGGGACGTTGACTTTTTGAAACATGGCAACTCCCTTACGGACGTCTTGTAGCGCTATCTCCTGAGGAGTCGTGACCGTAATTGCTCCCGTCAGGGGAACCAGCTGCGCTAAGGTCAATTGCACATCTCCAGTCCCAGGTGGAAGATCGATGAGTAAATAGTCTAATTCTCCCCATACGACATCACGAAAAAATTGCTGAATGGCCGAATGGACCATTGGCCCACGCCACACCACAGGAGTTTCCTCGGGAACAAAAAATCCCATTGACATCACTTTGACGCCATGACTCTCAGCCGGGATAATTTTATTTTCATCTTTTTCTGGAGCTTGACTGACTCCCATCATCGTCGGCACATTTGGGCCATAAATGTCCGCATCCATTAACCCGACTTTTTTACCCATCAAGGCTAGCGCGACTGCTAGATTAACTGTCACAGTCGACTTCCCAACACCACCTTTCCCACTGCTGACGGCAATTACATGCTTGACGCCAGGAATCAGATTATCTTTGGGTGCAGTAGATTCAGTCGTTTGGCTGGCTTGTGGGGAATTTTCCTCTGCCATAATATTTGACTCCCTTTAGAGAAAGGCTACTTCTTTAAATACGGTTAAACGTCATTCCACATACATATTGGAAATGACTCACCACTGTAGACGATCATTCCTATCTATGATCCGACTACAAAGAGTACTTGTGATACCATTAACCGAGTTGTGTTGCGAATTTTTTTCGAGATCGACCTAAAAGAGGCTCATGATGAGATTGTCGATTCGCCGATATAACTGGATCAAGAATTTCTCCACATGTAATACAACGCCATCCTGAGAACTTCATCGCACCGGCCTCATCGGCTACATCTTCAAATCTATCGCTGACCATCACTCCATTGCATCGTGGGCATTCCATATCCTACTCCTATAAAAATTGGACCAAAGTAAAAGTAACTTTCTATGAATAGAAAAATAAATGAGAAGGGTCTAATCATTCATTTCCTTACCTCACACCCTCAGCTATTTATCAACTAATAGAGATTAGGTAGTTCTCGAACAATGTAACGCTCATCAGAGTTACGAAAAGTAAACGCCTGAAGTTCTATAATGAAACATCCTTACTCTTATTGTCAATTTCATACTCCTTCATCTTTCGCCAAAGTGTGGAGCGACCAATTCCTAGTTTTTTAGAAGCTTCGGTATATCTCCATCCTGACTGAGAAAGAGCGAGACAAATGGCTTCTTTCTCAAGACTCTTTAGGTTATCAGGTGATCTTCCTGGCCCATGCAACAAACTGTAACGCTGAACTTCAAGAGGAAGATGATGTAATCGAATCACGTCTTCATCACAACAGACAAATGCATGTTCAATGATATTTTGGAGTTCACGAATGTTCCCAGGATAGTGGTACTGCATTAAGGCCTCTAGACAATCAGCTCCAAGCTGATGAATAGCTTTGTGCATCTTTTGATTGAGCTTCATGATACTGAGATGAATAAGCAACGGCAGATCCTCCATTCGTTTCCGCAATGGGGGCAAGTCAATCGGTAAGACACGAATACGATAATATAAGTCTTCCCGAAAGTCCCCATTCTTCACAGCCATGAAGAGATCCTGATTGGTCGCTGCAACCACTCGCACATCGACCTTTATTGTGTCACTTGACCCCAGTCGCTCAGATTCTCCCTTTTCTAAAACACGCAACACCTTCACCTGTGTTGAGTGATCAATATTTGCAACTTCATCCAAAAATACTGTGCCCTGATGACCTCGTTCAAACAAACCAACCTTATCAGAGTAAGCTCCGGGAAAAGCGCCTTTGACATATCCAAAGAGTTCACGTTCTAGCATATTCTCCTCAAGATTGGAGCAATTAGCTACGATAAAAGGGGCCGACTTCCTTAGGCTATTGGCATGTAAAGCATAGGCAAGCAATTCCTTGCCGGTCCCACTCTCCCCTGTGATGAGTGTTGACGTATGTGAGACCGCGATGGCTGGAAGTCGAGAGAAAATTTCCCGCATCACGCGACTTTCTCCCACCATATTGTCAAACTTTGTTTGTTCTTCTAGCCGATGTTTCAACTCATTAAGTTCGACGAGTTTCTCAGACAGGGCTTGCGAAGATGAGATATCGCGAATCACTTCGATTAATCCAATCAATCGTCCCTGCACATCTCGTAAAAAGTCAGTGTTAATGCTGACAGGAATAATTTGTCCATCCTTCCTACGCACAGAAGCTTCAAATTGGGAAACTCGCTCCCCTCGTAAAGCCCGCTTAAGCACACAATCTTGGGTTGCACAAATGTTGCTTTGCACTAAGACATCGCAGACAAAAAACTGCCCCTGCAATGCCCCATCAAACCCAAGCAGATCGCGCATTGCTTGATTCAGAAACGTCACACGTTTGTCGAGGTCAATCGTCATCACTCCGTCGCTAATACAATCCAAGATAGTTTCTGCATCTTGAAGGTGAGACAAGGAAGTTGGAGAAAAATTCATGGATAAGACGTCCTCACGCTCGCGCTCATATGTGGGATACCCAGCAAGTATCGAGTCAGTCATCTATCATACGATAGCCAACATTCCTCAGCAAGCATGCCGATAGAGTCCCGTAGAAACATCTTAGTGTATCCCCACTTATTGCCCTTGCAATCCAATCTCTTCCACCCTACTATGAGAACTCGCTGTAGTGAGCGGTCTCTCTTGTCACCACGCTAAGAATAATAGAGGCAACACGAGAGAATCTTACAGCAAATATACCGACTGCGACTCTGTACGAAAAGGACAATCACGTTGCTGCATTATTTCTCTTCCATCCCTTATCCTGAAATTGACCCCATATTCTTTCAGCTTGGCCCCCTAGCCTTCCGGTGGTATGGACTGATGTACCTTCTTGGACTCGGAGCGGCCTACTTCCTTATTCAGTCACGTTCGGCAGGCACTCAATTTCCTATGACATCTGAACAGGTTTCTGATCTCATTGTGTTCGCAGCATTTGGGGTCTTTCTTGGCGGGCGGCTGGGATATGTTCTCTTTTACAATCTGCCTTTTTACCTGGACAATCCATTAAAAATTTTGGCAGTCTGGGAAGGAGGCATGTCCTTTCATGGAGGGTTAATAGGCACGTGCGTTGCGTTGTGGCTCTTTAGTCGTCGTCGGGGATTTCCAGTCTATACCATTGCAGATCTTGCAGCTGGAGCTGTTCCCATTGGCTTAGGCTTTGGAAGACTGGGAAACTTTATTAATGGCGAATTATACGGAAGAGCGACAGATGTCTCATGGTGCATGGTCTTCCCTCAAGGAGGAGAAGTGTGCAGACATCCCTCTCAGTTATACGAAGCATTACTTGAAGGGCTTCTCCTTTTTTTCCTGCTGACTTTGATCAATCGACGTCATCCACCACCAGGAACAATCTTATGGACATTCTTAATTGGCTATGGCCTTGCAAGATTCTTTATCGAACAGTTTCGTCAGCCTGATAGTCACCTTGGATTTATCTTTGGCTCCCTGACCATGGGACAGCTACTATGCGTGCCCATGATAGTAATCGGTACAATTATGTTGATCAAAGGATATATGGGGGCAGCACAGGCAAAAACCACACGTTAACTCCCAGCCCCTCCAAGCCCCCCACCCAAACCACCTCCACCACCAATGCCGGGTAAGACTGGAGCACTTGTATTTTCCCTTGGTTTATCAGGAACATTGCCATAGCGACGTAATGGAGGAGAATTCCAGATTACCTTGTGCCCAGGCGCAAGGTTTGCCGCTTTGATGTAATGGTCCTTGGCTTGTGCCGCATCCCCAAGTCGCTCCAACGCTAACGCTAAATTATAATGAGCTTCTGCCAAATCTGGTTGTACGTTGACCGCTTCTTCAAATTGCACCTTTGCCGCTCCCCATCTCCCCTCAGCAAATCGTTCATTTCCCCTATTCAAGAACGAAAATGCCTCTGGATGAGTTCCTCCGGGAGCAGACAATGTCTGGATAGGTGGAGTATCTGGCTTACTCGCACAACTTACTGAAATAAGGAACGACCCCAATCCAAGCACCACAACCCTCAGTAGTTTCATATTCATTTCTTTTCCCTTCCTTATGTCGACGATTACACTTGAACCATTTTCCCCAAACGTACAAAAAATAATTGGCACTTCACCTCATCCAAGCCTAAGCAACGTTGAGCTGCCAGCTTATAGATTTCAGTTTGCCCCTGATAATGAGTGACAAGAGAGAGAAGATTATCTTCTGTCACGCGATCTGTTTTATAATCTGCCAACCATACCTGACCATCAAGCTTATAGACGAGATCAATCACACCTTCCATCATACAGGGGAAATCGTTTATAGCCGTCCCGTGATCTTGCATGCAATCCCAAGGAAGGGTGAAGGGAATTTCTCGCCCAACAATAACCGCTCGCTGAAGCATCTTATATATTGATGAAGAGAGAAATATTTCTAGGGTTTTCTTGACATCCAGAGAAATGGCCTCTCTCTCATTAATATGTTCTTGAGTTATCCCAAGTGCGCATATCTTGTCAATCTGCTTTTCCAATCTGTCTCGGGTATGTGCAAAGTTCAACCCCTCAAGGACCCGATGTATAAGAATGCCCTTCAACGCCCCAGACGTCATCAGGGATTGGGATCCAGAAGAACGATGTCCAACAAAGTAATCATGGTGTTGCTGAGAGGTCGGAGTAAGATAGGCGGAAACTTCGTTGTGCCTTCGCCACGTTCGATCACGTGAGTCCCAATTCTCAAACCATGGAGCTAGATCTGGTGGACTGGAAAACTCGTGTATCACCTGCTCGAATGCGTCTCCCTTTTGACGCATAGGAGAAACGAGCGTTTTGGGACACGTCAAAGCCCCTATGGTCATTGTTGGAGAATCGGCATTTCCTACATCCTGATCCCCTACCAGTTGAAGAAAATTCAGAAATGCTCCTGACGCGACACGCGCAGGCAATCCACCAGAAATCACCAATCGCTCTTGTGCCCGAGTCATGGCAACATAGAGAAGACGACGACGTTCGGCTTCTTCTTTGATACGTTTTTTTTCTTTTGCCAACACAGCACTCACTGTTGAACGACCGCCAATTGAAATTCCCGCCGTGCCAGTTGCCCAATCTGAAGAAAATGACACCTCCTCAGATCCAGTTTGAGCTCCATGGTGAAAACCAGGCAAAATTACGACTGGAAACTCAAGTCCTTTAGCTTTATGAATTGTTAACACTCGCACTGCATCAAGAGACTCTTCAGCCAACGAGCGTTCTGCCTCATTGGGTTGTTCTTCTAAACGACGCACGAGAAGGCTTACAAATCTTGAGAACGACATATGCGGACGATCAGCTATCTCGACCGCAATCAATCGCACCTTCATAAGATTTGCAACAGCCTGCTCTCCATGTAATGATGCCATTGCCAATTCCAAGATAGGCAACCGAGAAAATATTCGGTCAAGAATTTCGCCCAATGGAGAAGAAAAGGCCTCTGTATGTATATCTGAAAGAATTTCATATAACCGTTTCACCGCTTTCACTTTTGGATTCTTCCATCCGTCTAGCCCTTCTAGATCACAACAATCAAAGGCATCACATTGTCGTAATTCGTACACTTCGATATCAGTCAACCCTCCTAAAGAAGATCGCAACACTCCTAACATCGGAACTGGATCACGTGGATTCTCAATGACCCTCAGCACATTGACGATGTCGATGACCTCTTGCCGACGATAGAAATGTTTTTCACCATCAGTCAGATAAGGAATACCATGTCGCTGCAATGCTTCAAGATACATCTGAGCATGCGTAAGCTTCCGAAACAATAAACCAATGTGTCCGGGCTGCAAATGACCTGTCATCCCATGGGAATCGGTTACCGTCTCATTAACAAGAAGTTCCTCTTTGATCCAACGAGCCAACTGCTCTGCTTCGAGTCGAGTCATAGTTCCACTGTCAGACTCATGCTCTGCCTCATCAATTTTAACGAGGCGCACTTCGACACCAGGAGACTGAAGTCCTCCCGCTCGATGAGGAGGAGTACGTAAAGGGACATTGCCTGGTTGAACATGCTGCTCTGCCTGAAAAAGCTGATTAAAGACTTCATTGATCACGTCTAGCACTCGACCATGACTACGAAAATTCGTCTCTAGCTCATATATCACACCTCCAGTATCCAGTATTTTTTGAACCACGTAATCAAAAGCTTCGAGATCAGCGCCACGAAACGTGTAGATCGACTGCTTAGGGTCTCCGACAATAAAAAGTTTTCCTGAGGTGAGTACCACATCTTGCCAATCTAATGCACAAGCTCCAGATATCTCACATAAATATAAAATAATTTCATACTGAATCGGATCGGTATCCTGAAATTCGTCAACCAAGATCGCTCGATATTCCTGCTTGAGACGTTCCCGAACTATGGGATAATCACGGAGAAGCGATCGTGCGCCAAGTAGCAATCCTTGAAAGGTGACCCATCCGTCTCGTGTAAACGTGTCTTGTACTTTTTTCACCAACGGGGTCAGGAGACGGAGAAGGTCTCGAAAAAGATGATGATCAACGGCAAACATCGCTTGAGCTAAACGAATATAGGCACGAGCATCAGCAAAATGCTTTTCGGTCCATCCATTTGGCATTTTCCCAAAATTAGAAAATAAGACTCGTCGATCATCCTCAAAGACTGTATACATATCAGCAAGACCATGATTCAGGATATGTGAGAAAACTTTTTCAGCAACAAAAAGCGCCTCTTCGATTTTTCTTTTTTTTGTCTGTGCGTAGATTTCCAGCAGGCTAACGACATGATCATGTTTCGTCTCAATCCACGCCTGGACCTCTTGAGAAAGAGTCGTGCTCTCAACCTCCTCGATTAATTGGGTCAAAGACGGAGCTTCGAGACAGAGGAGAAATGCTAATTGACGAATATGATCCAACCGTAGATTCAAGAGAAGCCTACGCCATTGATCATGATGCTCTCCAAACGCATTCAATTCATGATGAACCCATAGTTCCCATTCCAGATTAAAATATTCTTCAAGTCGTGTCCCATCATCTTCTTGGAAATTTGGTGGCACACGACATTCTAGAGGATGAAGTCGAAGAAGATGCGCCGCAAAACTATGCAACGTCCCTATTTGTGCTTGTTCTAAATCATCAAGAGCTGCCTGAGCTCTCGCTGCAATTTGACCAACAGACAGTTGATAGCGTTCTTGAAACTCCGACATTCTTGAGCAATTGATGACCTCCCGAGAAGGAAATTCGTGATCACATTCGACCAATAACAGTAGCTGCTCTTGCAGACGTATTTTCATTTCTGCTGCTGCTTTATTCGTAAACGTTAATGCAACAACCTGTGTAAGAGGAATGGGGTCTGGCTCTCGTAGCAACACGGACAGAAGACGATTGACCAAAAGCGTGGTCTTGCCTGTTCCCGCGCCAGCCACCACGACCACGTTTTCACCAAAAGTCGTTTCTGCTAAACGTCGGACCTTGGCATCAGGAATAGCTGACATCTTAGTCACCAACGATCTCCTGCTTTCGAATGTGACGAAGTTGTTTGGGTTGCAGAGACCGATAGGATCGAGTCATTGTGGGCGCATGAAAGCGACGACAAGCCGTCGAGAGAGAACAATGGCCGCAATAATTCCCAGGTAGGATGAAGTAGTCTCCGTTACTAATTCCCGTCAACAGATTGCCCATGGTCTTTTTCAGCTGTTGCCCAGCCATAGCATCCCAAGAAGCTCGTTCAAACACTGAACGATCAACCAAGGTTGTTCGTTGAGGAGCCAAATAGACAAATTCTACAGACCTAGGCTGAAATGAATGATAGATGTCTCCATCTGGGGCACGAACTCGATACTCAGACATCAATGAGTACAGTGACGGCTGAAGCGAGAGCCCTCTAATACCTGAGGTGAGTAAGTCTCGTTCTTCACTCTTCGTCTTTGCGCTCATTTTGAATTTATAATCAACAATACGATATTCACCGGTCTCATCATTGCCATCCACCCGATCTAAACGACCATAAACTTTAAACCGACTAGACCATGAACGTGAATCCAACAATTCCATATAGCCCTCGGCGTCCGCTTCAACAGCCAGTGGGTGAAATTTTGTCCTTAGACATTCTTCACGACTCGATTCCACCTCGGCATAAACTAGCGTATTTACCAAATCTTTGAGATGTTGCCAGATCACCCCATAACCAGTAGAGTATTCTCGCGCGTGTTCAGCAAAGACATATTCCACTTCTGTCACAATGAGTGCATGAAATGAATCAGAAGATGTAGGACTCACAGGCCATCCATCTTGAATGAACTGCTGATACACTCGATTGAGCACGGCATGACAGAGGGTACCAATAACCGAAGGTGGGAGTTCATCCGTCAACTGGTTCTGGACGGTACGGACATGAAGAAGATGAGAGGCATAGTATTGATAGGGACATCGTGCATAACCTTCTAGAGCCGTTGGCGAAATACCCCGTGACAGGAGATTCTGCCAGTGGTCATCGATTGGTCCAACTAAGCCATCATAACTGCCTATCTCCCGAGTCTGCTGTTCAATACCTTTCAATGAAATCAACCCCTGTTTAAACAATGACGACTCTCGATCAAAATGCTCAAGAACGATGGAAGGATTCATACCCTTGAGAATCAGTTTCAAGCCTAGTTCTTCTACCGTGAGAAGGCTGTCTCGAAAAAGCAAATCATTGAGACGATCCGAGAACCGCCTAGATAAAGAAAACAGCTGAGCATTATCACTTGATGTCGTTGATCGGTTTATCTCTCGAAGAAACGAAGACGGCGAGAGCATGCGACCAGCTTCATCGGCACGCTGATAGGAGAGGTAAAGCCGATCCTTAGCCGCCTGTCGCAAGAGAGCGAAGATAAGTCGCTCCTCGTCATAGCCGAAAAGCTTTTCGTCAATTTTGTACCCGAAGGTTTCAGCCAAAACTCGTCGATCTGCATCACGTAAGAAAGCATCTTCCCGAATAAACCGCGGAAAGACTTTTTCATTGAGTCCAAGAACGAAGAGAGCTCGAAATGGCAAGCCACGAGCCTCCATCGCATCGAGCACCCGGACTCCAGGGTGTGGCCCAGGTTCAAGTGGAACGGATTCTTCCTTGACCAGGCGAACAAGAAGGCTCATCCATTCTTCCCACGTTAAGGTTTCCTGCAAACAACGAAGTTGCGCTAATTGGGCAAGCAAGCTTTGGATGGCCTCAGCAAGTCGTGTCATGCATGAAGAAACCGGACCATCTCCCCCTACCTCATGAGAGAGACCTGGCAAGATGAAGTGCTTACCAATCAATGCGACAAAAGCATCTGCGAGTTCTGCCATACGACCAGAGGTTGGAAGTGCGTGACAATCTGCAATCAACCCTTGAACAAGGCTATCGAACAACTGTATGGATTCCTTAGATTCATTAGGTCGCCCGTCCTGTGTCTCCCTTAGCCCTCGGTTGGACATCTCCTCAGCGCTTGATTCGGCCAGAGTTGAGACTCGACGCCATTGCTCTTCTCCACGAGTAATACCTAAACCTTGAATACATTCTTTCCATAACTCTGGCTGGATGAACTCTTTTCGATTCGTCAATCGACTCATTCGATAATACGGAGACCTCACAACATCTAAGAGATCTCTGGAAGAGAAGCCATTCACACCAAGGCTCCCAAGTTGAAGTAATGATTTAATGCCAGGCTCGTGAATCATTGGCATCAAGATCGATGAGGTAAAAGGAATTCGATGTAGTTTGAATAGTTGACGAAGCCAAGCTTGATACGGCTCAAGAGTTCTCGCCACCACCCCAATTTCTTCGAATTGATAGCCATGAAGCTCAATTAAGTTTCCAATTTCTTTGCACACAAAAGTCAATTCATCTTCTGCTCCT
>JBMYWX010000066.1:0-13220 GCA_049607825.1 Nitrospirales bacterium | reverse complement strand
AAAACCTTGACCTTGTTTAAAAACTCAACTCCATCAATACCCGGCATTCGAAAATCAGACACAACCACTGCAAATGGACCAGCCGTACTTAGTTTATCCAGCCCCCATTCAGTTCCTAACGCTGTTTCAATTTCAAACCCTTTACGAAACTGTCGATGATAACTATCTAAAACGTTTCGACTATCATCCACAAAGAGAACTTTTTCAGACATGCCAGAACTCCTGACGATGAATTCGATCTAAGCATTGCCTCCATTTTGGCCAAGGGTCAACCAATCCATGATGAGAGAGATATTCCATGGCTCGGTCAGAGGGAATGTCGTTACTATCCTGAGGCCATCCCCCTCCATCTAGAATATTGGCCGCATAAACGGCAATAGTTGGAGTCAGCCCAGATGTACTATCTCCCAATGGTTCGTCGTGGAAAGCAACTGCATCTACAATAGCTTTGGGAAACTTCATACGCTGAAGATATTCAGCTCCCACAACTTCATGAGAAACACCTAGTTTATGCAGTTCAGCCGCAGCCAGAGATAGACTTCGTCTTCTGGCAAAAGCCATGACATCAAGGTATCGATTAGAGTCAAAAGAAACAGCAAGAATGGCTAACCCAATGTCATGGGAAAACCCTGCAAGACAGGATTCGGCTATGACGCTCACCACTTTCTGTTCTTCCTTCGCAAGCAATCCGGCTAGACATCCCGTACGCAAACTATGCTGCCACAATGACTCAGCACTACAGAACAAACTTTTTTTATTTTCCAAGAGGACAAAGGCCTCCGCCACAACCAGGCATCGCTTTACCATCTCCGTCCCTAACCACATGATTCCCTGATCGATCGTCTTTGGCTCATAATCAAAAACCATCCACATGGCCTGAAGCAATTGCAGCAATTTCGCTCGAACCTCTTCGTCAGCTTCATACGATGAAACCATCCGCTGAGAGAATTGCTCCATGCCACAAGACACGTGTTCTCGTGAAGAGCTGTTGCTTGTGTTTACCCTTAAAAGAAAGGATTCTCCCTCTTGCCCATGACGTTGAAAAGACTCACCCACCCTCAGGCGTTCTAGAGGATCTGTCGTCCCGAGCAAGTCAAAACTCTTCTCACCCACAGTCCAATCCATCTCTTGAGGAAGGAGCCAAGTCGATCTATCAGAATCGTGCCGCAACGTCGATGGCCGATCTGTGCAGACAATGCGACGAGTCATCTTCATGCCTCCACCCCTATCACTTCGACTCCTACCGGACACAAAGGCAGTCGAACAATAAACATCGTTCCACCCAACGGTAACGATTCAAAGGTAAGAAGACCATCATGGTTATTCACGATAATAGAATGAGCTAACGATAACCCTTGTCCGGTCCCCACCCCAACCTCTTTGGTCGTAAAAAATAGGTCAAAGACTTGTGCTTGAATCGATTCTGGAATCCCTATTCCTGTGTCAGCCACGCAAACTTCGACCCACTCACGATCCAATTTAGTACTAATCGTCAGAACACCCTTTCCTGCTGATCCTGCGGTAAGAGTACTTTGAATGGCATGTGCGGCATTGACTATAAGGTTGAGCCAGACTTGGGTCATTTGACCTGCCACGCATGGAACAAGTGGAAGGTCCTCCGCGAAATCGGTCACTACCTCAGCAACATCCTTCCATTCTTGACTTGAAAGTGTTATGGCACTCTGGAGAGAATGATTGATATTCACAGAGGTTTTTTCTCCAGTCCCAGGATGTGAAAATTCATTCATCGCACAGACGATTTCCGTCACACGATCTGTCCCCTCTAAACTTTGTGCCAACACCGTGGGGATCTCCCTTAGAAGATATTCAAGATCTACTTCCTTGATTAATTGCGTGACCATATCGCATACGTCTTTATTCACCGTCCCATTTTGCGTTTTCTGAGCGAGGTCGCCATAAGAATCAAGGAGTCGATGCAAGTCCTGAAAACTATCCGTGAGAAATCGAATATTTTCAGCAATATAATGCAGAGGAGTATTCATTTCATGTGCAACCCCAGCTGCAAGCTGCCCAATGGACTTCATTTTCTGAGCGATCACCAACTGAGCTTCGATACGTTTTTCTTGAGTAATATCTTTTCCAAGAATCAAAATGCCAGGTTGAGCCTTTGACTCTCCTGGTATAGGGCTCAGGGTCATGCCCAGAAACCGTTCCGCTCCTGAGTGGTCAACATACCGTAACTCCGGTATCCGAAGAGACTGTTGTTGCGCACGACAATCTTGCACAGCGATCATGAAGATATCCCACTCCCACTGAATAGTCAGCGATTGAATCGATTTCCCCAATACCATGGAAGCCGACAGGCCAAGAATGTGTTCAGCTGGTTCATTCCATCGAACAATACAGTTATGTTCATCCATCCCAATCAATATTGAAGAAATAGCTGAAACCAGACCTTCTGTTTCAGCAAACGCGCGTTGAAGAGCTTGTTCCGCTTGAACAAGAGATTCCACATGACGCCTTGCTCTATGCTCGAGATCCCATTTATGCGTCAGAGAATCGGCCAACTGCTGCACTTCAATTAAGTCGAACGGTTTTCGAAGAATCAGCAACTTGTCACTATTGCCAAGTCGTCTCGTCATCTCACCCCAATGATGATCGGAATAGGCCGTACAAATGACAATTTGCAAATCAGGATCAACATTCCAAAGTTTCTCTGTTGTCTCAACCCCATCCCATCCCGGAGGCATCCGCATATCAACGAATGCCATCGCAAATGGACAGTTGGCCTGAACAGCCTGTTCGACTAGAGTCAACCCCAATTCCCCCTGATCCGCACATTCAATGAGAAAACCCTCCGAACTATGGAAATCTGAAGACTCTCCAAATATCGCAGCCTCCACAGCAGCGAGATCACCCATCACATCATCTCCAGTTAAAATCTTACGAAAATCTTCATGGATGGCTTGATTATCATCGATAATCAAGATTCTTCTGTTCTTTTTTTCAGTAGTCTCATTCATGCATAGAATCTTTCTTGCAGCCCCATGGTGTCCATAGGCCGAGAGCCTTCGCTTCGGAAACGTAAGGACAGTTCAATAGCTTTTTCGGCTTGAGAATAACGAGTCTTAAGGAAAAGAAACGGATCACGAAAAAGCAGATCAATCACCCTTTTTGATCGATAGCATTGCACCGCAGGCAATTCCTCTAGAATTCCTTACTCATTATGAGGTCAGCGTTGATCTGATGACTTGTAATCTCTTCATGGCGGGAATAGGACAGCGAAGGAGAAGTCACTAGGAATTGGCAACTTTTGACATACTCATTCTTCGGTGGACGGTAGAAACATTAACGAGGGTTGCAACCCCTCAAGGATTGGCAATGGATCGAAGAACAAACACAATCGATGTAGCCACTGAAGCGAAATGATAAAATTGAAACCTTTGCCTTTCAGCTTAACGAACCTGTTTCAAAACTCGACACTATTTTGCTGTTAATGCTACTAGGCTTTTGAGTTTCGAATGTGCAGAAGAACAAAGAAAGTCGCCATCAAAATACCGATTAGGGCATAGTACTTGAGGGGGAAGAGTTTGATGAGGGAGAGGCATGCAGATTGTCTGTCGATCCTATCGGAAGAGTTAAAATAAGAGTGGCACCACATCCAAGGCCTTGGCTCCAGACATTGAGCGTACCACCCATATTTTTGGCTAATAAGGCGCCACTGTGCAAACCAAAGCCATGGCCCTCTTTTTTCGTTGTGAAGCCTTGCGAAAAAATACGCGTTAGATGATCAGGGTGGATACCCACTCCTGTATCCACAATTTCCAGATGCACCATGTTCCTATCCTCTGGTGATACGCCAATGCGAACTGTGAGAATTTTCTCCTCTGCAGTCTGCATGGCCTGTACAGCATTCCGGACTAAATTGACCACGATTTGTAAGGCCTGATGTTTATCGACAACCACTTCAGGAATATCTTGATATTCCCTAATAAGGCTCACCATCACTTGCTCCAATAATGTCTTATTAATAGACAACGCCTGCTCCACAAGATCTGCCAACACAATCGGTTCCTGTAGCCCCCCAGCTTTGACCATCCCTTGCTGCATGGCCACGCATTCTTTCGCATGATCAGCACTGCCTGTCAGCGACACTAATTCTTTTAATGCCACTGCCTGCTCCTGAAGTAAATGTTCAGCTAACTGAGACAAATATCCTGGTATCTGCTTTCCCTTTACATCCTCAGTCATATACGTGCCAAGATCATCTATATGCATATTCAGCATCGTCGAAATTTTTTGCACATCACCGACCAAAGACTGGCGTAAGGTAGAACTCATTATGCCAACAGACACATTGATGCTATTCAATACATTGCCCACATTATGCAAGACACTGGTGGCAACATCAGCCATGCCTAAACGTCGAGACGTTTCCACAACTTGATCATGTAATTGACGCCGTTCCTCTTCGATACGTTTTCTCTCGGTAATGTCTTGTGCCACACAGACTAATCCCTGAATGGCACCCTTTTCATCTTTCATTAATGAACCAGAAAGCGAAATCGGAATCGTTTGGCCATTCTTTGCAAGATAGGATGTTTCAACATTGCTCACCGACCCCTGACAATAGAGAGTCTCAATGATAGAACCTTGAGCGAGTTCTTCTCCAAATATTTTACTTGGAGACTCATGAAGTAACTCTTTTTCTTCAAATCCCAATAAGCTTAATAAGGCATGATTCACTGCACTAATAGCCATATTAGCATCAATCACTAAGAGCATATCAGCCATGGACCCAATAATATTTTCCATATGGGACTTCGAGGCTGACAATTCATCTTTGGCAGTCGCCAACTCAGCATTCTTTCGCTCCAAATCTTCAGCTGTCTTGGCATAGCGTTCTCCAGTTTGACGACGACGCTCAATATCTTGCAATAACCGGGCATTGGCTTCCTGAAGCTGAATTGTCCGAGCCATAGCCACTGAAGATAATCCATCAAGATCCGACTGTGTGTGTTGCCCAAGAGTCCATTTGTGGGTTAACGACAAGGCAATTTGTTGCACTTCAATGGCCTCAAACGGCTTTCGAAGAATCAAGAGTCTGTCACTATGTGATAACTCGCCTAAGACTTGTTCCCACGGAATATCTGTATACGCCGTGCAGAGCACGCATTGGAGTGAGGAATCGACATTCCACATTTTGGCTATGGTTTCGCTACCCGACCACCCCTCTCCCAGACGCATATCGATAAATGCCACAGCATACGGCTGTTCAGCATCTAAGGCCTGTTGAATGGCATTTAGCCCTGCAACCCCATCATCCACACATTCCACTTTAAAAGAAGGGAGGCTTGCAGCTGAAAGAGCATCACCAAAAAGAGTCGCATTCGTCTGTGAAATGTCAGAAGCTGCACCATGTGCAGACACACTCAAGATTTGGCGAAAATCTTCATGAATATTCCGATTATCGTCAACAACCAGGACTCGGCGATTTATGTCTTGTTCATGTATCACGCTCAAATACTCCCAGTCTCACTACAAATGTTTCGCCTACTACGGAAGTTGATCTCATTGTCTCAAAATCTAATGAACCGATGGTGACTGGAGGACGGGAGTCATTTTCCCTCTATATCGAGTAAGCCCTTTCATCAGTTCGAGATATCCATCCAAGGTGTTGGGTTTTGTAATAAACGAATGAGCCCCAAGGTTATAGGCACTATCGATATGTTTGGCTACTCGAGAAGTCGTGAGGACTAGCACGGGAATATCTTGTAAGTTTGAGTCTGATTTAATCTCTAACAAGGCTGTACATCCGTCTTTTTTAGGCATGTTCAAATCAAGTAATATCAGTCCGGGACGAGGAGCCATCGCCATATCGGAATAAGACCCTCGACGGGTCAGATAATTCATCAACTCTTCCCCATCATGCACAAATTTCAGATCCTTACCAAGCCGGCATTCATCCCAAGCCGCCTGCGCCACTAAACAGTCATCGGTGCTGTCATCAGCCATTAACACAATGAATGGAACCATTTGCATACAGGTACTCATCATCACGCCCTCCTTGTAACAAAATAAGACCCACTGAACCTCACATGGGCTCATCAGCCTTGGACTGCATCACCTACCGAAACTACATCTACAAGAATATGCTGCCGATCCTTTCCCTCCCGTCATGCAGAGAAGTAATTTCCAAATTGGTTTATTCATCACAGCCATCAATTTTCACAAAACACGACAATCTGACGAGGCCTGGCCACAGAGATATCCTAATAGGGATGACTGTATACATATTGTCAGTGGAGTTGAATGTAGAATAAATCGGTAAGCGTAAAATCTTCCCTATCTAATGGCCCACATAATAAGACGTCTCCGCTGAATCATTCATTGACTCAAGAAGAAAAAGAGAGAGTAATAGGGGCAAAGCTTGAGGCAGGAAGAAAACGCGAGTTTGAAACCTGAGTCCTATAAACAGAAACGCCCATCCAAAGATGGGCGCAAATTAGACTCAACGCTTCAATTGCCAGTGTGGCGGCCAGGCGAACCCCGGGAAGACAACTTCCCCAATCCAGGTCCCTTGGCTTTGCGTCCTACCCTCTCAGGTAGTTTGCCCTTTGCACCCTGTTGTCTATTATATCGGTGTCACACGGTATTTCTTGAGGAAGATTTTCTCCACTCGATTGTCATATGGTTATCAAAAAAAACCTTATTAAACATAAAGAAATGATATTTTTTGGTCACTCGGAAAGGCTTAAATTAGAGGAATACACCTCACCAAACAAACAGCCGCATGGTGATATATACGACTATTTTTCATATCTACTAAAGACTCATTCTTACAGAGTCAGCAACAGTAGAAACTGCGAGGAGATCCTGCTCAGAGTAATCCACTAAAGGATTTCCCATTGGAAGTGTGACTAGAAATGTGGACCCTTTTCCGACTTCACTCTGTACAGTGATATGACCTCCACATCGATCAACAATTTTCTTACAGACAGCTAAGCCAATTCCTGTGCCTTCGAATTCATCCCGTCCATGTAGTCGTTTGAACATCCCAAAAATACGATCTGTATATTGGGCATCCATTCCAATCCCTTCATCTTCAATACAGAGTTGGCATAATTGATCAGCATGCTGCCCATCCTTGTGACGCCGCTCCTTCATCAGGCATGCAGACAATCGAATCACGGGAGGCTCATCTGGCTTATGAAATTTCAAGGCATTGCCTATCAAATTCTGTAACAATTGTCGTATATGGGTCGGATCTGATTCAATAACAGGTAACTCTCCAACTTCAATTCGAGCCTGCTGTTCATCAATTCGGACAGCAAAGTCACTCAAAATATCTTCGACAACCTCTCGCAAAGCCACGGGCTCAGGAACTCGATCCTGATGTTCCAGCCTGGAATACACGAGAAGATCTTGAATGAGGCGTTGCATGCGACTTGAAGCCTTCAGGATCCTATGTAAGAATTCACTCCCAGAGCTTGGAAGACTTTGCCCACATTTGACACGCAACAAATCACTAAATACTTGGATAGTGTGGAGAGGCTCTTGGAGATCATGCGCCGCCACGGAAGCAAATTGATCTAATTCATGATTCGAACGAACAAGTTCTTCAGTTTTATGCCGAAGCGCAAGGTCAGCTCGCTCTCGCTCATGCACTTCTATCAAGGCTTGATCTCGTGCCTCGCTTAACTCTCTATTCCGTTGCTCTAAGTCTCGAACAGACTGCGCCAATTGTGATTCAATCGATTGTCGACGAAGCACATCATGTTCAAGTTGCACATTCGCGTCGCGCAGCTCAGTCATCCGTTGATCGACCAAGCGCTCCAGTTCACCAAGACGAAAACGTGCATGACAGGCCCAATGCCATTTATAGGTTAGTGAGTTAGCCATCTGTAACACTTCAATGGCATCAAATGGTTTCCGAAGAATAAGCAGTTGGTCCCGATGTCCCAATCGATGGATGACCTCACTCCATTCATGATCAGAATATGCTGTACAAATCACGGTTTGAATTGCAGGATCAATGGCCCACATTCGTTCAATGGTTTCAACCCCATCCCAACCAGGTGGCATGCGCATATCAACAAAAGCCACAGCATAGGGCATTCCTTGTGTGATCGATTGCTCCACTAAAGCACAACCAATAGAACCTTGCTCTGCAACATCCACAACAAAGGGCTCTTGCTGGCACACGCCAACCTGACCAGAAAATAACGTTGCACGTGTCGCTTGAACAGCCGTCATGTTTTCAGTGGGTAAGAGGACTTTACGATAATCTTCAATCACGGACGGAGAATCATCAATGACCAAAATACGTCGATTTAGAACACCTGTATCGATCATACGAGCACGCCCTCTTGTCGGCGAGGTAAGTCCAACGTGAAGGTCGCCCCTCTTCCCTCACCCTCGCTCTGCACAGACAATGTTCCCTTCATGGATTTGGCGGAAATGGCAGCACTATGTAGACCAAACCCATGCCCATTATTTTTTGTTGTAAACCCTTGTGTAAACAGTCGCGAAAGATGATCTGGGCTAATTCCCGCTCCGGTATCTCGAATGGTAATTTTGACACGCGACGTCTCACCTTCCTCTGATACGAGGCCAATCGTCAGAACTGAGGCATTCTCAGTATTGACCTTCATCGCGTCGATGGCGTTCCGAATCAGATTAATCAAAATTTGCAAGACTTGATGTTTATCCACCTGTAATGACGGCACCTCTTGATATCGACGAATGATATCAATCTGCTCATAGTTTGCAGGAGAAAGGGCTAACGCCATCGCCTGCTCAATAACTTCTACGAGGTTCGTCCGTTCTACAACCCCTCCTGCTCTGGCTAAACCTTGTTGAGCGACTATGATTTGCTTAATGTGCTCAACATGATGGGTTAATTGTTCAACCTCTTTAAGAAGCGTTGTTCGTTCTAGAGATAATTGGTTGCCAAGATCAGATAAATATTGAGGAATCAATTTCCCTTTTGGATCCTGCGTCAAAAACGCCCCAACATCAGCACGATGTTCTTCCAGCATGGAAGCCATGCGCGTAATATTTCCCAGCGATGAGTGGCGAATAGTTGCGGAGACGACACTGGCAGAAACATTTATACTATTCAGTACATTTCCGACATTATGAAGCACACTTGACGCGACATCTGCCATTCCAATTCGATGAGATGCTTGAACCAATTGTGCAGTCACGTTGTCTCGCTCCAACCGAAGACGTTTTCGTTCAAGCGCATATCGAATAGTTCGATCTAATCCAACCCCAGAGAGTGTGGGTTTGAGAACATAATCAGATGCACCGCAACGAATCGCCTGAAGGTCAATTTCTCGATCTTCTTCGCCTGTCAACATAACAAGGACCGGTTCACAGCCCAGAGAATGACTCACCGTTAGTAGCTCAAGCGCAGTATGTGATCCTAACAGGTAATCAATGAAGTAAAGATCATGGGAATCTGAAGCGATCAAACCTATTCCTGCGTCACAAGTCTTCACCCATTCGAGCCAAAAACAGGTACCAGGAATTTCGGCAAAGGCATTGCGAATGAACACAAAGTCGTCTTTGTCATCTTCGACAAGCAGAACTTTGATAACATGTTCAGGAAGGAGGTGCCTTTGATCAGACGATAATGCCATACATACCCTAACCTTATTCTGCACAGAACCTGGCCTCGGTACCGTTCAGCTAAACAGAACGAACCCCAACTTGATCAAAACCATGTTTTGGTGTTTGCACGGTACTTGTCTGGCGATCCGAAACTTAATCGGAGGATGTGGGTGGAGAAGCCATCGACATTAATCTAATTTGTTCAGCTTCTCGCTGTTCTTCCTCAGCTCGTTCATCAGCCAGTTGCGCCATAAGGTCGAACTGTCCTTTCGCTTGATGGAACTGATTCCATCGCGTGGTCAAAGAACTCGCCAATTGCCATACTTCGATATTATCAAAAGGTTTTCGCAAAATGAGAAGCTTATCCTTATGCTTCAATCGTTCAAACACTTGATACCACGCATGGTCGGAAAAGGCGGTACATATCACAATCTGAAGTTGATCATCGACAGACCAAAGATGTTCAATCGTCTCTACACCATCCCACCCGGGGGGCATGCGCATATCGACAAAAGCCACAGCATAGGGTCGACCTTGCTCTGCGGCCTTTTTCACCATTCGATGGCCCTCTTGCCCTTGATCGGCACAATCTACATCAAAGTGCTCAGTGGCTTGTTGCTCAGGAGCATCATCAAACAAGCTCCCTCTTGTCTCTTGGAGCAACGACGTATCAAATCCCTGACACAAGACCTTTTTGAAATCTTCATGAATTGCGACATTGTCATCAATGATAAGGATTCGTCGGTTAGGCTCTGTACTGTCCATCATTCATTCGCCTCCATGTATCTACAACTGGGAATCATTAGACACCCTCATTCATCTCCAATACTGGTGGAACCTCATAAGCTGCATCGGTGTACTCGGAAAGATTCTTAAGAAAAATGGGAAATAAGGCTGAAGGCGTAGCCGATCAATACCCTGGGATAGGAATGGCTAGGAAACAGAGAAAAAAAGCATCAAGCTTAACGTTGGTTCTGTGAAGGCAATGTCGTAATAGACAGCCAATAATCATTGAGTGCTTTCATAGTCTGAACGACACCATCAAAGGTCAAAGACTTTGTAATGTACCCATTCACACCTAGATCGTAGGCTTGCACAACATCATCATACTCACCAGAAGTACTCACAACAACAACAGGAATTTGCTTTAACTCTGGATCAGTTTTTATAAACTTCAACGCCTGCCAACCATTAACCTTCGGCATATTAAGATCAATCAGAATCAGGCTAGGACGGGGCGAATTTTGTGAATCAACATATGCCCCTCGATGATAGAGGTAATCGAGCAACTCCTCTCCGTTCTCAACAAAACGCAACCCATGCGGACTTTGGACCTCATGCCATGCTTCTTCGACCATCAAACGATCATCTGCATCATCTTCGGCCATCAATACAATCATCATATGAGGCTGACTCTGCATAAAGAACTCTCTATATTCTTTCTTTATTGATTCAAGAGATTCATCTCACGCCTTTGCCTTCGTGGACCGACGTCTCTCTGGCATCGTCACGATGAAAATCGACCCTTGGCCAGGAACACTGTTGGCTGTAATCATTCCAGCGTGACGTTCAACTATTTTCTTACAAATGGCGAGTCCCACTCCAGTCCCTTCATATTCTGCCTTTCCATGGAGGCGCTGGAACATTCCAAAAATTCGATCGACGTATTGCTCATCAAATCCTACCCCGGTATCCGCCACTTCAATCCGCCAATGTTTGACATTGTGCTCATTGTGGTTCCCGTCTTTCGCTATCTGTGCAGAAACCTTCACGATTGGAGGCACATCTTTTTTACTATACTTCAAAGCATTGCCAATAAGGTTCTGGAGCAACTGTCTCATTTGAAATGGCTCAGCCTCGATGGTCGGAAGTTCAGCGATCTCGACTCGCCCCTTGGTTGCCTCAATTCGACTCTCCAAGTCAGAAACAACGTCCCGAACAACTTGACGGAGATCGACCGACTCAAAGGGTTGGGCTTTTGTGGTGACGCGAGAATAGCTAAGCATATCAGTGATCAGTCGCTGCATTCGACGCGTTGCGTTCTGCATCCGTTCTAAATAGTCTCGGCCTGTGTCGTCCAATTGCCCCACACATTTCTTTTGCAGCCGATCGCCAAAGGTCATCACCTTACGTAATGGCTCTTGCAGGTCATGAGATGCAATGGCGGCAAATTGAACTAGCTCCTGATTCGATCGCTCAAGCTCTCGCGATTGTTCAAGAAGCGTGACTTCAATTCGAGTACGCTCTTCAACTTCTTGCAAGGCCTGGTCACGAGCTTCTCGATATTCCTGAATACGTAAAGACAGTGTCGTGACATCTTGAATGACAAGTAACACGCAGATTCCATCAACTCCAGGAATCTGAACACCTTTGGCAGTCGTGTACTGAACCTGCCGTTGCCCACCTCGAAGTTCACACGGAATGAAATGTGGATGAAGTTGTGAGGAAAAAATTGTCGGTGGCCCACCGTCCACAATATCCTGAAAACGACTGGTAAAGGACTGAAGCTGAAAGTGAGGAAAATGTTCACCCAATGTGCTGTTGAGCATAACCTCACTCGACAAACCTGACCACTCTTCTAGCAGTCGGTTCCAATGCAAGATTGTGAGTAAGGGCGACAGAATACACGTTCCCACAGGAACATGATCCAGAAGACCAAACTCACTACAGGCGGTCATGACCTGGCTATCGCTATCAACCAGTAGGGACGAGAGCATTAATGGCCTCTAGTAAAATATTAAAAGATCCCACTTCAAACAAGATATACACACTCCCCTCAAGCTCTAAATCTTTCGTTCTGAAACTGGTCTCGGCTAATAAGCATACTTTTTTCTCATCTTCTACTTGTATCTTGAGCAATTCTTCGAGGCTGCATTCCTGAAATGACGGAACATTGTATTCTATATGCTCTTTTAACGTGTTCGCGATAGCTCCCATGACTCCGTTCAACACAATGTTGCCAACTTCTGTCAATGTTCCTGTACGGAGTTCATCTAGGTCCAGTCCATGGGCTTCTTCACCTGTCAATGCGGCTACTAAAGTTGAAGCACTTTCTGGGGGAAAAACTAAAGCAGCCGTACCATTAAATTGTCCCTTGAATCCTTGACAAACGGTAGCACATGAAGTTTTTCCCAATGTATCTAAATGGTCAGGATCTACAATGACAACACGCGGAACTGAAAGTTCGAGTGGGCTATGAAGCATTTCATTCATCACACCAGCCGCTTTCCCCACACCGATGTTGATAAGTTCCTGTAAAATATCCAACTGCAATGTCGTTAATTGCATGTAGAAATCTCCGCTTTTTCAGTCAAGGCTTCATTAATCGACGCCAGGACAGAATCCGGCTTAAGAGGTTTATTGAAAAAGGCCGTCGCACCTAATTCCATACATTGCTTCCGAGTACTCTCTTGCACATCTGCTGTATTGACAATAATGGGAATAGGAATACCTTCCGCACGAACTGCGGCGATAAGATCCTGACCTTCCATTTCTGGCATATTTAAATCTGTCACAAGACAATCGGGCTGATCCGACCTTATCTTCTCCAAACCGTCTTGACCATTAACGGCAACCACAACCTCGTGACCTCCGTCTTTAACCATAGCGCTGAGGGTCATTCTCATAAAAACAGAATCATC
>JBMYWX010000065.1:0-13229 GCA_049607825.1 Nitrospirales bacterium | reverse complement strand
TTCACTGGCCACATCAGTGAGCAAATCCTACAAGATAAACAGGAATTCTATGTGGCACAAACATGTACCACGTTTTTTTACAAGAATTTTAAAAAGCAACCTCAGCCGCAAGTTGAGAAAATTGCCTTTCACTCAATCTCTGAACCAGCTACGGATTTTGATTGCCCGACACGCTATCCCAAAGGGCTTGATGAAGCGCGAGAAGCGTTCTCACATACTCAGCAGACTCTATCTATCAGTCTGACGTTTTTTGAATTTGCGCTGGTGGGTGATAGAGATGACGATCAGCAATATGCTGGTTCAGAATTACGTGACGTATTAGAATCGTTTGGCGTGTCATTTAAAGATCATCTACCTCCTGCCCAATACGTGACAAGCCTGAACACTTTCTTTGATACGGTAATGAACACAGGGAAAATTGAAACACTCACCAACAGTATGAGCGTGTTGCTTGGCAAAGGCTATCGATTCACAGCCGCAGATCAAGCCGCACTCAGCCGCGAATTGAACTAGCCTACCTGTAATCGAATTGCCAGTTGAAGTTGAACCCTTAACTAAATTTCCCCCGCATTTGCTGATCAGTCTTACAACTATCGTAGCCTAGGCACCGACAACCAACAGTTCCAGAGTTTGTTGTAATTGAGACCTTATATAAAGAACAACTTCGTCGAGGAAAGGTGCACAGAACTATTATGTCTTAGAGCCACTTTCACGACGGTCGCTAATCTCCGGCAGATTCTCGGTCTTTTTTTCCATGGACTGACCTTCTACTCGTTTAATCCTTTCAAACGCTTCTCTCGATCGGCTACGCACCGTTTGGTCCCAGTCTTCTTTCATGGTTTCCTCAAGTATTGCTCTTGCTTCAAGGGCTTTCATTCGGCCAAGTGCTAAAGCCGCCGAGGCTCGAACATGGGCATGGTCGTCTTTCAACGCACCGATCAGAAGCGGAATGGCTGCTCGGTGATCCAATACTCCTAAATAACTTGCCGCCATTCCACGAACTCGGTGCTGCTTATCTCCGAGTGCTGTTCTAAGAGTAGAAATAAAGAGTTCCGCCATTCGCCCGGCGATGGCTTCCAAACCTGCCAATTGAAAGCCATTGAGCTCGACAAGGACAAAAGCAATGTCTAATTGTTTCTTTGACGACGGCTCTTGCTCAAAACGTGTGATGAGACGGTCACGCTTTTCTCGCGTGCGACGTTTTGCCTGCACTTTCCGAATGATGACTCCTAAGACAACTCCAACTGTACTCACCAACAACAGAATGGGGATAATGTCATCAATAATCCAATCCTGCGTATCGAATGCTAAATGATTCCAAACCCAAATAGCGCCAACGATACATCCAATACCCCCAAGTCCGGCAAGGATATTGGCCTGTCCTGTATTACGAGATTCACGACTCATGTGTTGCCTTGCTCACTTGACACTTTGTGTGATCAATTCTAGTGTGGAATGAATGAGAAAATCTATGAATGTGACTATCTTAGGATCAGGAACCAATGTTCACCCTCGCCGCGCAGCGGCAGGATATCTGGTTCAAACTGACCAACCTTTTCTCATTGATTTCGGCCCACGAACCCTCACGAATCTCCTGAAAACTGGGTTGAACCGCCACCAACTTCAATATCTCCTGTTCACTCATTATCATGCTGACCATTTTTCTGATTTTATTACCTTCTATTTTGATGCTGTCTGTCATGCTCGCTATGTTGCGAATCGACCGGCACTGACCATTAGTGGGCCCAAGGGAACCAAAAGGCTCTTTCGCAGCATTTTCAAAAATTTTCCGGCCTTTGATAACCCTCCATTTTCAGTCACACTTCAAGAGGTAGGAACACGGCCATTTAGGATTGGAAATACATACATTACACCTCGAAAAATGACACATACTGATAGTCAAACTTGCCTGGGGTACCGTGTGGAATATCAAGGTCGATCCTTGGCCTATTCAGGCGATGCCTGTTATTCCCCAAATCTTGTGCAATTATGCCAAGATGTTGATCTCGCGATTTTAGATTGTTCCTTTCCAAGCAATCGTCCGGGGGTGGCACATATGCATGCTGAAGATTGTGGGAGGGTAGCAAAGGAGGCTGGGGTTAAACGATTGGTATTATCTCATTTTTACCCCATTGCGGAACAATTCAATATAAAAAAACAGGCCGCTCGAGCCTTTTCTGGTCGGATTACCTTAGCCAAAGACTTGATGTCAGTCACATGGTGATTCCGCAAGGATCAGCCGCCCTCTGGGGCATGATCCAATGTGGCCATTAACGAATTCAGGCGATCTACCCGTCCAGTATCCTGCTGTTTTTCATAGACACCAATAAGATTTCTGATCATTCGAGCTAAAATCAAATCATTCGGAGTCGTCCTTAAGTAGGCTTCATTAAATCCCACACCCGCCTCAATAAGAAACTGCTCGCAATTCTTCGCTTCGAGGAAGACTCCTCCGTTAAAACAATCAATAAATACTGTCGGCTCGGGTCCTTCAAGTTTGACCACAAAATGCCCGGGCATACCTACGCCTGCACATGTAAGACCTAAACGACGGGCAAGGAACAGATACAATACCGACAGAGTAATGGGGATACCGGTTCGACGTTCAAGGACACGATTGAAAAAGCTATTTTCTGGGTCATCATAATGATCTCGATTACCGCGAAACCCCTTTTCCACAAAGAGATACTGAGCAAGAATCTGACTGGCCTGTTCGAGCGAATGAGATGGGAGCAAGCGAGGACGGACTTCTTCAGCTAACGTATCAAGCTGTTGACTATAATATCTTACATCAAGTTCAGGATAGGCAGATTGGGCCAGTAAAAACGTCCCAGCTTCTAAATCAAGGTCTCGTTCACGACTAGACAAAAGTTGCTTTAGATCCTGCCGTAGCTTCTCAAACCTGATGTCCTCACGAATATCAGCAAAGCGAGCACTCAGGTCGTGATCATATTCGACGTGATCAAAAAATGGTAGAACGACTGATCCCATATTCACCAATTCTCGATGAATTGTATCCGCAACCTGCGGGTTCGGATCAGTCAGCAACCGAAGCAGCGCTCGGATTTTCCGTTCTGTTACAGAATCACCTGTCATGAATGTTTCGCTTAGTATGAACGTTTCTTAGAAGAAAAATAGGAAGAAATATGCGTTGTGCACCCACCGATTTTTCTGGTTACCCGACCGTTTTCTTAAAAGCTTTCGCCCCTCCATACAGACACAACGCATCAAAGATGACTAGAACTCCTATGGCAATCATAATCTGCGGAATCGCAGCTCCCCATCCAGTTATTATGAGAGGACGGACCGCATCTATCACCCAAGTCATCGGATTCAGCCAGGCTAGTGCTTGCATCCATCCAGGCATCGCTGAAAGAGGAACAAGGGCCGAGCTTAAAAAGATCATGGGAAGTGAAAGAAAGCCCAGAACAGAAAAGAAATCCCCATGACTTTTGACTGAAAATGCCATCGCCATAGAAATAGAAGTTAATCCCACTCCAAAGAGCATGCCAATAAAGAGGATAGCAGCAATCCCCAACAGTCCAGTTTCGGGACGGACATCAAATAAGAAAGCCACTCCGAGAATCACCAAAATTTGCATCGCCGTTATGGCCATGACGAAGAGAAAGCGACTAAGAATAACCGATGAACGACGAATCGGCGTGGCCATCAAGCGCTCTAAAAACCCATTCTCTTTATCGAATAACAAATCCACACCACCAGCAAGACCATTATTCAGCACCGTCATCACAACAACACCAGCCGCTAAGAAGCTGATGTAATTGGGAGCTTGAACAACTTGGACATCTGCGGCTCGCTGAAAAAGGCTTCCAAAGAAAATAAGCCAAAACAACATGGGCTGGACTAAGGTAAACAACATACTAAACTTCTCTCGACTCAGTCGCTTGACCCAGCGATTGGTAAGAGCCAGCACTTCTTGTATTTGATTCTGCATAATCAATCCTTGCGGTTAAGTCGATAGTGAGTCAACTGAAAACACCTCGTGTGAGTAAGTTTTTATATTTCTCGCTCCCCCTCCGTGCAATTGATTGAGTAACGACCAGAAAAAGACAAGAGGAAGAGGATTATCCAGCAGTGTCCGATTCTGAGGAGGATGACTGGTCGTCTATAGAACGGCCAGTGTAGGTAATAAACACGTCATCGAGGCGTGGCCGGTGATATTCGACCCCTTCCAATCGGCAGCCGATTCGGCTGGTTGCTTCGAATAAGGCCGGAAGCGCCTTCTCAGGGGAATCCACACGAATGTCTAGGCCTTGGGCATGTGATCGAATCGATCGGATAAACGAGAGATTTTTGATTTCTTCAGCCAGTTTCTCTCGTAAAGTGGGATCATCGTCACCTAAGGTGAGTGAGACGCCATCTCCACCCAATCCGGCTTTCAACTCCTTGGGGGAGCCTGTGACACGAATTTGACCACCATCAATGATAGCAATTCGATCACACAGCTGATCGGCTTCATCTAAGTAGTTGGTTGTCATCACAATCGTCATTCCTTGATCGCGTAGACGACGCACATAGTCCCACACGTTCAATC
Organism: Nitrospirales bacterium; assembly: GCA_049607825.1. Lineage (GTDB taxonomy): Bacteria > Nitrospirota > Nitrospiria > Nitrospirales > UBA8639 > JAGQKC01. Next base: position 8,674 of record JBMYWX010000065.1, on the reverse strand, counting down.
GACTTTGCACATCAAGCCCTAAGGTTGGCTCATCTAAAAATAGAATTTTGGGATTGGGCAACAGTCCGCAGGCAATATCAAGCTTACGCTTCATCCCACCAGAATACGTTTTCGCAACGCGATCAGCATGATCCTCGAGATCAACCAATTTCAGCAATTCTTGAATCCGCTTAATCGATTCTTCCTTCGGTAAATGATAGAGATCCCCAAGTAGTAATAAATGTTCTCGCCCCGTGAGAAATCGATCAATCGCTCGTTCCTGCGGAACATATCCAATGAGCTGGCGCACCGTATCAGCTTCAGTCACGACATCATGACCTAAAATAGTGGCGCGTCCACTTGTTGGCTTTAAGGTCGTAATCAGAATACGCAGAGTTGTGCTCTTCCCGGCACCATTCGGACCAAGAAGACCAAAAATTTCCCCAGAATACACGCTCAGAGAAAGATCTTGAACAGCAGTGAAGTCATCGTAGTTTTTACGCAATCCGGTCACTTCAATGGCAACTGATGATTGAGCCATAGAAATTACCCTTGAGAAGAAGAATGAAGATCGGCGAGCTTAAATTTGAGGAGGTCCGTTAAGCGGCGAGTCCGTTGTAAAAGATCCTCGGCCTCGAGCAAAAATTGCTTTTCCAGCGGAGTCAGATCTAGCCCTGACGACAAACTATTGACTAACACAGCATCATCAAATTCTTCTGACGCAATAAGCTGACTCAGATCATGAGCCTTTTTCAAATCTAAGTAGGATTCAGCGACTTCTACGAGTTTTGTCCGAGCAACTGAAGCGAGATTGCGAGATTTGAGAGATTCTGGCAATAATGTCAACTTTGCCTGCCGATACGGTGTGGATACCGATTGCTCGTCATATCGACAGCGTTGGAGGCCCTTCAATATGATGTTATAGCGACCATCATCTAACTCTTCGACGTTTACCAGTTGTCCCACACACCCTAATTCATGAATAGGAGGTATCTCATAATATAGATCTTCCCACCCTTCTTTGAGCAAGGCCATTCCGATACAATCCCCTTTTGACACGGTATCCTTCACCATGGCCCTGTATCGCGGCTCAAAAATATGAAGGGGCAAGTAAATATGTGGGAATAGTACGACATTCGGTAATGGGAAAAATGGAATGATTTTGGGAATCGCAAATGTCTCGGTCTGGATGGAATCGGCGTCAAAAGACATGGGCTACGATAGCCGAGGGTTTTTGCCAAAGTCAACGCTACACGGCAAAGAACGTAGATGGACCAATCTTCAAAAGTCCGCATGAGACAAGCGAATTGCGCTCTCTAAGTGCTCATGCTATAAGCCTCGCCAGTTTCCTGGGGAAAATGGTTTCTTACCAAAGGCGTCTCTTGTCTTCCTTCACGACTGCATCGAACATTCCCTGCTTCATCGTTGCCTGGGTCTGGGCCTTGATGTCGCCCTATACCCTTTTGGCCAACGAGGCAGCCACCGTCCAACAGCCCTCATTTCAACAACCCCAAGCCGGATACGAGTACACCTTCCCACAAGACCATGGAGCCCATGATAACTTTTCAACGGAATGGTGGTATTTCACAGGACATCTGTTCACTTCAGACCACCGTCAATTTGGATATGAATTGACATTTTTTCGAAGAGCAATAGATGATGAACGCGTGAGGACTAATCTCTCCCGATGGGCTATTCGCCAACTCTACCTTGCCCACTTCGCTGTGACTGATGAAGAAAATAAGCAATTTCAGTATGCTGAAAAAATCAGCCGAGCTGGACTGGGAAAAGCTGGAGCCGCAGAAGGTAGGCTAGAAACATGGATTGACCAATGGTCAGTGACAGCCATTAATCAGAAACACCAACAATTCCAATTAGAGGCTAAAACAGATACTTTTGCTGTTGACCTCATCGCGGAGCTCTCAATCCCTCCAGTTATCCACGGACTCGATGGCGTGAGTCGGAAAGGAACCCAGACCCATCATTCGTCTCATTACTATTCTCTCACTCGACTTCAAACATCTGGCTCGCTTCGCATCCAACACGAAACCTTCGCCGTGACAGGACTCAGCTGGATGGATCATGAATTTGCGTCATCAGACCTCGAAGATGGGCTTGTTGGATGGGATTGGTTTAGCATGCAACTCAAATCAGGTCACGACATCATGATCTACGGGCTACGTCGCGAAGACGGATCATTTGCGCCAAGCTCAAGTGGAACTCTGGTCTTTCCAGATGGTACTTCACAACACCTCTCCCGCGAGGACCTTATCGTCACCGTGCTTGACTATTGGGAAAGTCCCAAGAGTGGAGCACGATATCCAAGCCAGTGGACAATCAGCATTCCAACACATCAGATTCAGGTACACATTACACCCCGTATGGCCGATCAAGAATTACGCACAGGCCAAAGTACCCAAGTCACCTATTGGGAAGGGGCCGTTGACATTTCTGGAACATTAGCCCAGCAAGCCATAACTGGATTGGGATATGTGGAGTTAACGGGATATGCCGAACCATACAAACCAAGCTTGCAATGATGACCAATAGAAGAGACTTCATCCTGAGCCAGATACGACGTGCTCGTACAACCTTTACCCTACGAGGCGCAACCACCCGGCCACTTCAGTTAGTCACTTGCTGTCTATCCATACTCCTTTTGAACATGCTTCCCGCTTGCGGAAACCACAGCGATACCGTCGTGTCGATTGCTCTTCATCCAACCAAAGCGAATATTGTGTATCTCGCAACAGATGAAGCGGTATACAAATCTCGCGACACCGGACAAAGTTGGCAACGTTTTCAAGGAGAACTCACGCGAACACGAGTGATTAGTTTGGCCATTGACCCAGAACTGCCAGCTAATATCTTTGCTGGCACGAATGGAGATGGGACATACAAGAGTCCTGATGGTGGTCGAAGCTGGCATCAATTTAACAAGGGGCTACACAAAGGTACGATTTCAGCTATCGTGAATCAGGTTGTGTTTCACCCTCATAACAGTCAAACACTGTATGCCGCCACCACGGTGGGGGTATTTCAGAGTACAGATGGTGGTCGAACCTGGGCTGAACGGATATCAGGCATGACAGAAATAAATTTTGTGGTCTCACTTGCAATCGATCCAATGGAGCCGAAGACCATGTATGCGGGAACGACTGGAGGTGTGTACCGCACAAAAAATGGAGCAGAAAATTGGGTAAAAGTCACGGAAGGCATGGTCGCATTCGATGCGAAAATGGCCTCCATGGCCATGGGAGTCAACAGTCTTGCGATTGATCCAAGCCAGACAAACATCGTATATGCTGGCACGACGCAAGGTCTTTTTAAAAGTACAAACCGAGGGAATAATTGGACAAAATTTGGAACAGCCCTTGGAGAGAGTTATGTCAGTGCCATTCAGCTCGATCCGTCAAATACACAGATCATTTATTTGGCAACCAGCGAGGGAGTGAAAAAAAGCACGGATGGTGGAAAGCAGTGGAAACTGAAAAGCGAAGGACTTGAAGCCACGAGTATTCGCAGCATTCAACTACACCCACAAGACGTCAATACGCTCTACATCGGGACCAATGGAGGCGGATTGTACCGCTCGATTGATGCTGGAAACACCTGGTCTCATTTGCCTCTCACACCAGCGACGACATAACGCCTAGAGCATGAGAACCATGAGGAATTGAGCACTCGACTGACACCGCTATCACAGAAAAGGACGGGGTTTAGGGGTGTCCGTTAGATAAAGAGTGTTGTTTCAGCCCCTGCTGAAAGCGAGAGAATAGCCGGCAGACCCATCACCTCATCTACATTTTTGGCGACGACATCTGCATCGACTCCCATATACTCCAAACCGGCACTACAGGCGACGATTCGAAACCGTCCGACCTGTCGTGCTTCTTCCAACATTTCAGTAATGAGCGGAACATTGCGTTCCTTGATTAACTTCGCGACCTCAGAAGCCTGGGCTTCATATTCAGGTGGAAAGTCTAACTCATTCAGCCGGCCTTCTGATAATTTCTTAATCGTCCAAAAAAGCAACACAACCGTGACATTTTTTTCCATTGCCGCCGCTGTTAGCCCTAGTGTAGCCACTTGATGGAGCTTGTCGTAGGTTGCACTATGGGCAAAGATAATGAATCGAGGTTTTGGAGTCATAAAGAATCCTGAAGGCCGACAGAGACAGGAAAAACGAGGGACGGGCTCACCAACTGAGATTATAATCGAAGACCGACACGTTAGCGTCTGGAGAGTTGAATCAACGGTTGGGTTTGTCGTCTCGTCAAGGACCACCCTTCTTCTTCAAACATGAGGCAACATTTGAGCCGTCCACAGACACCGATACGATGACTATCTCCACCCCATTGATTTCCACCGCGGTCACCCTTGGGATTGAGAGGCTTAAAGTCTGTCAGGAAACTGGCGCAGCAGAGGACCAACCCGCAGGTATCAACGCCACTCAATTGCCCAGCTTCTTCTCGGCTGGAAATTTGCCGCATCTCAATCCGGCATCCAAATTGGCGTGCCAGATCTTTCACTAATAGCCGAAAATCTACCCGCCCATCCGCAGTATAGGTAAAGGTTAAGGTGCGACGCTGAAATGAGCTAAAGACTTCCACGAGCTTCATTTCAAGATTCAGAGCGGCAACGCGCTCAAGACAAAAAGCCCGACCTTCTTCAACTAACTGTTGGTGACGACCGATGGTTCGTTCATCTTCTTGCGTCGCTTTTCGAAGCGTGGTGCGCATGACACGCATGGGTGGCGTAAAGGGAAGGTGTTGTGGATTAGAATAGACTTTTCCAAAAGTTTGGTCGTTATCCATAGACAAAATGACGAGATCACCGATCCTCACTGAAGGGTCATCCGTTCGAGTCTTTTTGACTTCCCCCTTGTCTCGAACTTTCACTCCAATGATTGCAACGGTTTCTGGAAAAGAGCTCTCTATATCTTCGTCATGATCATTCATGAGGTATATCCTTCTTCAAATATCCTTAGCTTAGCTAGCTGAATGTGAGCCCCTATCATACCTAAGTTTTAGGAGGAGTCCAAGCCACAGAATACTCACGAAATCAAGGGTTTTCTCAGGTGTTCGCCGATAGATCCCATCGAGTAGAACGTAAACCGACATAAGGAAGGATTAAGGAGATCGACGTAAAAATGGAGGAAGTGGGTGATCCAGCTCAAACAATTGAACAGGAGAGAGTAAATCAGAAGATGGAATAACCTGCATAGTTCCATTCTCAACAGCACGAAAAATATTTAACGCTTGAGCATAATGATATGCACATCCCATGGCAATCAGAAACTCTTGTAAGGAGTCTGGTTGATCCCAATTCGCTGTAATCAAGGCCGTTCTGGCTGGATTACGCTGGCTAAACATAAAGGAAAGATGATCAGGATACCAATCAGCGCCTCCCGTGGCATAGGACACGAACAGCTTAGCCTGAGCACTCGTACAAAGATCAGTTAAATACTGATTAGTCAGATAGCCATTTTCACCAACCTCAAGCCACGTTCCAGGGTGCGATAAACAGGCATGGGCCGTATAACTTCGTACTTCTTTGAGTTGTTGTTGTGAAGATAACACCGTGGAAATTGGACCATAGCGTGAGACAAGATTGTTGATAACTCCATCTTGTAAGGCTGACTTCCCGCTATTCGTGGGGCCACTATCCGCATGGATTAATGTATTGTGCCCACGGTCGGCAATCAAATAACAGTTGCGTGGCAATTCTAGATCACAAGGATCTTCACCAAAAAACGGGACCGAGACAACTTCTCCTCCATTAAACTTCCAGGTATCTCCATGGGCCATTTCCGTCACATTGGTAAACCCAAGCTCACGGAGAAGAGACAAGTAGTCGTAATATAACTTCTGCTTATTCTTTCGACTTGGAACAAAAATAGGTATGTCTTTGGGTAAATGAAAAAGCGTTCGTGGATCCACATGATCATCGTGATCGTGCGTCAAGAAGATAGCCGCTGGTCGTGGTAATAGGTTCATCCATAATGATGGAGTAGGCGACTCAGCAAACCAGGGCATAAGCCAGGGATCGACCCAGAAAAATTGTTCCTGCTGACGATACATGAGGGCCGCATGCCCAAGATGAATCACATCTTGATCCTGTGTATGCGTTAACCATCGCTCACGGACTGAAGCCGTCGAGGTTACAGTGAGACATTCACTGTCCTGCAAGACCTCAAACAGTTTAGTTAAGTGACGTTCCATGTCTCGCCCTGATGCCGTCGCCACCGTTCGAATCTCCGCCACGGTTCGAGTCCCATCTAAAAACCCTAAAAATTTTCCAACAATCGGTGCGATCGGTTGTTCAAACTGAAATGGCACCGCATTGCGTGTTCCGGCATTAAAAATACGTAACCCGGCATAGGTCATCGTGGCTGAAAGTCGAGAGTCGGAACGATAACCCCATCGGAACGTGCCGTTGGGCTCCCGACCACATTGAATATGCGCTTTCAACTGAGGACGTGAAGCCACGACTTCCGCATAGGCATCTTCAAGTCGTCGGGCTATAGCAGGATCGTCCAACGGTGCACGATGAGCCATGATATCGCTAATGGCTGTCTCGACGGAGCTCAACAAAATGCTATGGACTTGATGCAAACTCTCGACGATCTGAGGGTCGACACCTCCTAGAAAGGGCAGGGGACCAGGAGGTTCCGAGCTTTCAAGCTGTACCCACACCCATGGGGGAAGACCAATATACTGATCGGCTTGATATGTATCCCAAATACTCATTGTAAATTCGTCGTTCGTTCTTCGTGCCTGCGCGCTGAAGCGCTACGGCGCGCAAGTGTGAAGCGTACCTCGTGACAGAAAAACTAAAACATGTAAGGCATTATATCTCTTATTTTCTATCTTTCGCTTCACGCTTCACCAATTACGCTTCAAGCTTGCTGATCGTTGGCTCAAAAAGAATTTGAACAACATTTCCGTCAGGATCAGCCACATAAAACGAATAACTTCCATCACGATGTTGTTTGAGTGGTTTCACAATAGAAACCCCTCCAGATTCAAACCTTTGGAACATCACATCAACATTGGCTGGCGTATCGATGAGGAACCCCAAATGATCTAAAAATTGACCTTCTGGATTTGAATAAGACGTGACTTTCTCAGCCGGAATTTGATGAAGGGCTAAATTATCCGACCCAGAACTCAAGTAAACATTATCAGGGTCAGGCTGCCACACAACCTTCATGCCAAAAAATTCCTCATAAAATCGTTGAGATACCTGAATGTCTTTGACGTTTAGCGCCAAATGCCAAAGACCCAGGATGCCTGCCTGATTCATTTCCACAACACCATATTAGAGATATTCCTCACCTATGTATAACCCTGGCTAAGAAAATCACTGATCTGAACGGAGGCATCATAGCGAGGCCTTTGAGAAGGGGGCAACCCCTTCATTATGAAGAAAATAGCCGCTCCAGTTATACCGGAGCGGCTAATTATATAATTGTTGAACCCTGATGCTCCCTACGTCATCATACACACCAATAGTACTAAGCCCCTCAAGTGGTTAAAACCTTCAATCGCTCAAGTGAGTTAGCACGCTGGGACAGTGACTTGAACACCTGTAATCAACATGTCAGGTGATGAAAAGATTTCAACGTAACATACCAATGAAATTGCTGTGGATTTAACAACCACCGTGTCCAAGGATTCCAAATTGTAATTATTTGGGGCCACTACTTTGTGGTATCTTGAAATAGGAAAAGCGCGCATGTCCATGAAATAAAATAGGGCATGTCGAAAAAGATGAAAATGGAGGGAATCATGAAAAAGAACTCAACGCAGCGTAGCCAATGTCACCTTGCCATCTCAGGCATGCTGGCCTTGTTTCTTTTAGTTGGAGGACAGCATTTCGGACATGCCGCGGACCCGCAGGAAATTATTGGAAAAGATAAAGCCCCTATGGTGTTCGTGCCTGAAGGCATCTTTCCTATGGGTGTTCCGAGCGCCGCTCGTGATGGAGGCGTGGATGAACGACCTACTCATGATGTCTTTTTGGATGCCTTTTATATCGATAAATATGAATTAACCAATGGTCGGTATCTCCAGTTCGTGATCGAAACAGGCCATCGAACCCCACACCATCCAACTGACCCAACTAAGGGCATCTGGCAAGGGAATATCATGCCCGAATCCATCATTGACCTTCCTGTGATTAATGTAGACTGGTTCGATGCTGAAGCCTACTGCACCTGGGCTGGCAAACGCCTCCCAACCGAAGCGGAATGGGAGAAGGCCGCAAAGGGGCCCAATGAATGGCGCTTTCCCTGGGGCGATATGGAGCCAACGGATAAACACTTAAACTACAATCAGGTCACCTGGCGGGGAGAGGCCACACTCGTCCCGGTTGGAATTTATGAAGCAGGAAAAAGCCCATACGGCGCGTACGACATGGCAGGGAATGTCTGGGAATGGGTCGCAGATTGGTATGACTCACAATACTATTCAAAAAGTCCTGAACGAAACCCCAAAGGCCCGCAAACAGGTGGCTATAAAGTGCTTCGAAGCTCTGGCTGGCAAGGCGAAACTCCACAAGCTCGCATCTTTACACGCATCATGAGTAAACCGTTAGATCGAAACCACTCAACAGGCTTTCGGTGTGCGAAGGATGCTGAGTGAAGCAGACGACAGGATCAAATATAATTCCATCACGGATATTAATGGAT
>JBMYWX010000064.1:0-13305 GCA_049607825.1 Nitrospirales bacterium | reverse complement strand
AAGCCATTCCTTTGTTAAGGTTGCGTTGCCATCTATAAGTGATTGATTTGTTTTAACTATTTATTTCTTGGTGGATTAACTTAGAAAGAATTTGAGAATGGCCAATGTAAATGATAGCGAGATTGTCTCAATACCGTAAAGAAACGGGACACAATTTAATAAAAAACCTCAAAAATATGTAATTCTAGACAAAAATTGAATTAATTATTAAATAAATCAAATGTTTTAATCATTGATAGGTTGTAAAGTAGGGTGACAGTCATTGACTATTTCCACAATTATATCGAGAGGAGCTAGCTGTTGTTTTGGTGACTGGAAATTATTGGTGAGGCTTTTGGGAGGGGGCATTGATAATTGGCACTGGATTTACTGTGTCAGCTGGGGTAAATGAGTAAATTTGTGAATAAAAATATAATTGAGCATCAAGAACGCATTTAATGGTCTTGGCTTTACGGAAGCCATGTTGCTCACCTTCAAAAGCGAGATAGGCAACCGGAAGGTTATTTTCTTTGACCGCGGCTACCATTCTTTCAGCTTGACTTGGTGGAACTACTTTATCTTCCAAGCCTTGAAAAATAATGATAGGGCAAGAAAGTTGGTTGACGAAGTGGATCGGGGAGCGTTGGTAGTAAATTCTTTGGTTTTCTGGATACGCTCCAACCAATCGATGTAAGTAGCATGATTCGAACTTATGTGTATCCTGTGCTAAGGCTTCGAGGTCAGACACTCCATAGTAGCTTGCGCCTGCAGTAAAAACATTGTGGAAAGTCAGTGCACAAAGGGTGGTGAATCCTCCTGCGCTTCCTCCCGTGATCGCAACTCGTTTGGCGTCAATCTCACCCTGTTTAATGAGATGCTGAACGCCGTTGATGCAGTCGGTTACATCTACAATTCCCCACTGTCCGTTTAATCGTTCTCGATAACTGCGGCCATACCCCGTACTGCCCCCATAATTTACATCCAAAACTGCAAATCCACGACTGGTCCAATACTGAATCATTAAGTTAAACGATTGTCCGCATGCGCCTGTTGGACCACCATGACTTTTGACAATGAGAGGTGGGCGTTCATCTGAAGGCGAGCAGAAGTCTGCATTTTGTGGAGGATAGAAAAAGGCATGAGCCTGTTGCTCCCCATCCGTGGGGTATTCTAAAACTTTAGGAATTGAGAGATATTCACTCGGGATATGAAGGTTGAGAGAACGATGGATTACTTGACATTGGTGGGTGGTGAGGTCGACTTGAATAATTGAGATGGGGGCAGAGGAAGAACTTGCAGTGCAATAGACCAGGTTTTGGGAAATTTTAACTTCATCAATATCGGAATAGGGTATATCAAAGGACGTCAGGGTTTTTTTCTTGGAATCGAGATGTCCAAGGTACCAATGCCCTTTCTTGGTGTAGGCACAAATAATATGGTTCGGTGATTGAAAGGCATAGGTAGATAAACCAAACGTCCATTGGGGCTTACCAAATTCTGCTTTCATAGGATAGAGGGGGTGAATTTCGTTTTCCTGGAGGTTGTATAGATTCCACCAGCCTGTTCGATCAGAGATAAAATGAAGAACTCCGGACGGCGACCATTCAGGTTGGAAAATGGATTCTTCTTCTCCCCCTGCGACACAGATTGAGTGGCTCAAAGATCCATCCGCCTCAATGTTTGCTACCCATAACTCCGTTCCATCCCAAGGCATATTGGGGTGGTTCCAAGCGAGCCAGGCAAGATGTTGTCCCGTAGGACTGATGCGTGGTGAGGCATAAAAATCATGTCCCTCCATGAGGATATCTCCATGTGTATTGGGAGCTTGGGGATCCAAGGAAATGCTGACAATCGTATTGCTTGGTTTTGTGTCTGAGCCTGAATCTGAATGGTCTTCTCGGATCCCAATGAGGCGATTGATGGTGCTATGTTTTATGTAGTCTGCATAACGGTAGGGACCTTCAGGAGTAAGCGGGATTGGGTCAGAGTCATATTGTCTGTGTATGTAGAGACGTTGGTCAGAGAAATTTGAATAATAGAGGACCCCATCAGAAACCAGATATGCTCCACCTCCATATTCATGTACACGAGTGCGCACATTTACCGGCGGCGGCGTCAAGTTTGTGATGAGGTTATTGGGAGCTCGTCGAACAATGACATTTCGACCTCCTTCAGTCGGACGTCCTTCTATCCAGTACAAATTATGACCATCCACGCAGAGCTGTCCTAATTTGATAGCTTCAGAAACTATGACATCTGATGTGAGTGGAGATTTCCAGGAGCCAAATGGTGCAGTTTGTGGTGTGGCCATTCGTGAGGTTTTTTATTGCCTTGTGGAGACATATTTCTCAGACTGGGTCAGTCTATATTTGATCAACGCGGATATTATCAAAATGGGCATGGATGGCACCGACAGAATTGTTCTCTGAAATGTGGGGAGATGTGAGAGGATAAAAGACCGAGACGGCAGGTTGCAGATTAGGCTTTTACCGAAGACTTTGAACGGGAATGTTCGTCGAGGGCAATGTCAACGAAGTCCGAAACATTCTTAATGCATCGACCGCAGCAACTGTCTTTGTTGTTAATTCCGAGTGTGGAAGCCAATTGTTTTGGACAGGTGATACCTTCTCGACCCAACGTACGAACATCTGATTCTTTAATGCCTTTGCAAACACAGATGTACATGGCTTCCCTCGTTAGAATGATTTGATGTTTATGTAAATACGATATTGATAACCATTTTCAATATATATAATTGTACTCGTGAGCTAGCAGGCTGTCAACCCTGTCAGGTCAAGGGGAAATATCTTGATGTAATATATGTAAGTTGTTATTAAATAATGTATTTTCGTGTCATTTCGTTGAAGCTGTTTCCTCGTATTTCTCATTGTATGACGATCTGGTTCGATGTTTTAGATAGTTGGTTTTCTAGGTTTTTTTATGCTTGATCACTGCCTTAAAGATACAGCAGAGGGTGTGGTCTTGAGTATCTATGTACAGCCACGTGCAGTCAAAACGGAGTATGTCGGCTACCATGGGGACGCAGCGCTGAAATTTCGTGTGGCCGCTCCACCGCTAGAGGGTGCCGCCAATCAAGCACTTTGCCGATATGTGGCTAAGTACTTTGGTGTGTCCAAGAGTGCTGTGGTGATGACGATGGGAGCCGGAGGCCGCCACAAGCGGATACTGCTCAAAGGTTTGTCCATGGAGCAAGTAAGGCAGAAGTTTGCTTGCCATGAAGAATGATGCCTTCTTGGCATTGTCCTGAGCATGTTTGCGCTTAAAACATATTGGAATGAATTACCACCAAGAGCCCCTATCGCCTTTGTAAAGTAGGTTGCCATAAGATATGAGTGAAGCTGAAGGTGGGAATTTCTTATCCGATGGTGTTAATGTCTTAGATTGCCGATGCGACCAAGTTAGTCCCAGCATCTGCTCCGTTTATCCTCGTCCTTCGTATTGTTATCTATGAAATCATCTTCGTCACACGATTTTGCGTTACTCGATCTGTTGTTAGATCGTCATGATCCAGCTATGGCTAGGAAACTTTCTGATGATTTGGGACAATATGGAATTGCGGATACTGTTCTTGAACTTCTTCAAGAGCTTCAGGATGCCTCATCAAAGATTGCGAGTGAAGCTGTTTGGACTTTAGAGGAGTATCATCGCCGATGCGAGCTTGATACCCTGATCCCCTGGCTCGACCTTGGTATTAGCCTGACGCAAACTAAAGGTGCTCTTGGGTTACGTTATTTTAAGGAAAGTCCCCTAGTATTAGGCGTGCTCGATTCGTCTGCACAACGTCTTTCCCTCTTGCAGTTGATTCTAGAATTAGCTGATGGTCCAGCAGACGTCGCTCCAAACTGTGCCTTTGAATTCTTTAAAAAAGCGCCAGAATTGTTACTTGAGATCCCTATTGAGGAGCTTATTCCGTGGGCAGAGGCCGGAATGGAACTGGCAGAGTGGGACTATGTGTTAGGTAATGAATTTTTTCGTGAAAGCCCATCGATTGCTCATGCCATTCCACATGACCAAGTCAGAGACTGGATTGGTTTTGGAATGAAGCTGGTCACCAAGAATAGTTTGGGAAATACGGATTATGTGGGGACCATAGAATTCTTCCGATCAAGTCCAAGTATATTGAATGCTATTGCCGACGGTGAAGTGAAAAAGTGGATCGTGCAATTGGGGACCGCGCTGGCTGAGCGGTCTCCTGAATTAGCCATTTCGTTTTTAGCCGATAGTTCTCAGTTGCTTCAGAAAATGCCAACAATTGATTGGAGGTTGCGTGTACTGAAATATGGATTACTGCTTGCTGATCGAGATGCTGAATCCACATTAGCCTACCTGAATCGTGCATCCCAAATTGTACAATTAACAGGGACATCTGAGGATGCTGTTACCGTTTTTGAGGATTGGTATCGAAGTGGTATGGAAATATTAGAATACAGTCCTGAAGGAGCCCGTGCGTACTTTTCTCTCGAGACACGTAATGCTATGGCTGCGGTTGAGAAATCGATGCAGGGTGTTCCACTTCGTCAGGTTGCCCGGACACTGAAATTGTTTGCACAAGGAATGTGTGGGGAAGATATTGCGATCGAGGCCTTACCTGAGTCAATGCCTTTATCGAATTCAACGGGAGAAGAGGGTACCCATTGTCGAGCGAAGGTGAGTGTAGATGGTCAAACTATTTTTCTCCCGACCCTGATACGACAGGCGTCACGTGACAAGAACATGCGACTGTATACAGTCATGACTGCCCATGAAGCCGGTCACTTAGAATTTGGAACCTATCGAGTCGCCATTGCTCAACTTCGAAGTATGGCTGAAGCCGTTCACCAGCGCTATTCGCAAGGGTCGGGACCTGTTTCGCATTCAGAACTCAACACGTTGGGGGAGTTATTTGACCTCTATCCCCAGCGGGGAGTGGTGCAAGACTTGTGGGAGATTCTCGAAGATGCTCGAGTTGAGTATTTATTACAGCAAGAATACCCTGGGCTGCGGCAGGACCTTGCCTCCCTGTCACGGGAAGCGGTTAAGACACGCTCATTCCTGCATGGAATGACGGTGCGTGAAATCGTTCTTGATGGACTTCTCTTACGTTTTGCTGGCGAACCATCAGGAATTGGCGAACAACGCGATTTGCAAGATATTGTGGCACGGACATGGGATTTGGCTCAAACCATATTGCATCCAGATGCGACGGCGGAAGATGTCATTGTCCTCGCTGACCAGATTTACCAAGTCTTAGATGAAATGATTGCGACACTAACTAAGGCAGATGGTCGTGAACTTCAGGAAAAGGATGCGGAGGAGTTCTCAGACCTTGGCGCTGGTCCTCGTGCAGCTGAAGAAGTTGCTGGAGAGTATCGCCCTATCACCAATTTAGCCTATCGCGGAGCCATGGATCCAGATATGGTCCAGGGACAAGGAGATGATGATTCTGGTCATTCATCAGCACCAGACCAATCTCTCGAAAAATATGAGGGCGACTTAGATGACGGAGTCCGTTCATTTCAGCCTGGCCCAACTGACCAAACTTCTCGAAAGGATGATGATTATCATGAGCCTGGTCAGAGTCAGCAGGAATATGGGCAATCACCGCTCGAACAATGGCTAGACATAGAAGGTGGACAAAGGAGTAGCCAACGAGCAACGCCAGACGGCCCGCAACAGGTGTTATATGATGAGTGGGATGGAAGCTTGAAAGATTATCGTCCACGATGGTGTCGAGTGATTGAACAACTCGGTAAAGAGGGGAACTCTGAATTTGTAGATCAGACGTTGGCTGCCTATGCTCCAGAAGTTCGTTTGTTACGACGTTATTTTGAAACAATCAGGCCCACCGCGCTTCGCCGTCTTGGACGCCAAGAAGGGGGAGAGGATATTGATATAGATGCAGTCGTAGGTCGAGTGGTCGATAAACGTGTTGGCCAAGAACCATCTGATCGGGTTTATCTTCGTCGGGAGCGGTATGATCGTCAGGTGGCCGTCGCATTTTTGATTGACATGAGTGGGTCGACTGGACGACAACTCGGGTCCGGGCCAAAGCGAGTGATTGATATTGAAAAAGAGGGGCTTATTCTCTTATCTGAAGCGTTGAGTGCCATTGGCGATGAGTATGCGTTATACGGATATTCTGGTCAGGGCCGTGGTCAGGTAGATATAACTGTCCTCAAAGATTTTGATGATGTCTCTCTGAGTCGCACGGCATTGCGTATTGGAGCGATCGCGCCCATGAAACAAAATCGTGATGGGGCTGCCATACGACATGCCGCCCATCGATTGCTTCAGCAGCCGGCAAGGACTCGGCTACTAGTGGTGATTAGCGATGGGAAGCCGCTTGATGATGGTTATGGCGATGAATATTCCTTAGAGGATACCAAAATGGCTCTTCGAGAATCGCGCATGAAGGGGATTCATCCATTTTGTATTACGGTAGACCAGACAGCTGGAGATTATCTGACACGCATGTATGGAGATGTTGGTTTTGTTGTGGTGGATGATGTCGCAGGTTTACCATTACGACTTCCAAAAATCTATCAACGATTAACAACATAAAAACAATAAAATTTCTCTATGAGTAATGAAATATCAGATCGACAAGTGCCTCCTTGGTTGTATAAATTATTTACCGGCCATCAATACCCGTTCGTTCGTCGCCAAGCAAAATTTGGGCGAGTCCGTCAACCTGGCGAAGAGTCGAGAGAGCCAACTCGTGCGGAAATTGATGAAAAGTTTTGGGAGATCTACCCCCACTGCTGGGTCAAGGTCCTTCAAGAAGTCAAAACGGGAATGATTGTCAGTTTTATTGAGTTAGGTACGTATGAGTCAGGCACCTATCAAGAACTTGTGGATGGTCCAGAAGAGTTTCTTGCGAGAGAATATGGTAAAAAGAAAATTAAAATAAATTTTTATCAAGGTGATAATTTTGTATGTACGATAAATTTCAAAGTGAATGGGTGGGTCGATCATGATGATGACTAGCGCACATGTAATTCGTACACTCAAAGAAGGGAGTAACGACAATAATGGTTCGGCTCTCAATAGGTGATGACCGTGGAACTACCGTGCGCTAGCAGGCCTGTAATCGAAAGGCTTGGCTCTGTTTGAAATTTCCGACAAAGGAAAAGGTTTTAGCAACACAAACAATATGTATAGATGTACCGCCTGCTAGGGGGTACTTAATAAATAGGACATTCGTTCAGTGAATGCATGTCGCTACAAACGAAAAAACCGGGGTTATCTTTGAAGCTATTTTGTTCTTACATAATTTCGAAACGAAGGTAGAAAGATGAAAAGACTGAAAGTTACGGTAGTGGGCGCCGGTAATGTGGGAGGGTCCATTGCTCAACGGTTGGCTGAGAAAAATTGGTATGACGTTGTGTTGGTCGATATTGTTGAGGGTATGCCACAAGGCAAAGCGTTGGATTTAGCAGAGGCTGGCCCAGTGTGTGGTTATGATTCCAAGATCAGTGGAGCGAATCACTATGATGAGACCACAGGTTCTTCCGTTGTCGTCATAACCTCAGGTATTGCACGAAAGCCTGGCATGAGTCGTGATGCACTGATCGAGACAAATACCAAGATCGTTTCGTCGGTGGTAAAGGAAATTGTTAGTCGATCACCGAATGCCATTATTATTATTGTTGCCAATCCACTCGATGCGATGACCTATGTGGCATATCGCGTGAGCCAATTCCCAAAACAGCGTGTCATTGGTATGGCAGGAGTATTAGACTCTGCCCGCTTTCGAACGTTTATTGCTGAAGAGTTAGGCGTTTCGGTAGATAATGTGCAGGCAATGGTCTTGGGAGGGCATGGAGATGCCATGGTACCATTGATTCGGTATACCACTGTTGCCGGTCGACCGCTTCATGAGTGGATGTCGCAAGATCGGCTTGACGCGTTGGTTAAACGTACTCGTGAAGGAGGCGCGGAAATTGTTAACTTGCTCAGGACCGGGAGTGCGTATTATGCCCCGGCAGCGTCTGCAGTGGAGATGGTAGAGGCCATTATGCGTGATCAAAAGAAAATTTTACCATGTGCGACGTTGTGTGAAGGCGAATATGGATTCCAAGGTGTGATTATGGGCGTCCCTGTCAAATTAGGAGGAGGTGGCGTGGAAGAAATTATAGAATACCAGCTGACGCCTAATGAACAAACTGCTCTGACTGTGTCTGGCAATGCAGTTCAGGAATTGTGTCAGAAAGTCGATCAAATTCTAATCACGTAATTGTGTTGTGTGACAGCCAGCAAACTTTTTCTCCATAATTTTCCCCTTTCCCCCAGTCATGAATAATAGGCCTACTGATAGTTACCTTCTAGGTCTTAGGCTCTAACATGTTGACAATGCAATGGTTTTGAATGGTCGTGCGCTTGACGGATTTGGAGAATGCGCCGTATAGTTGGTGAACCATCCCTGGGTTCACCCAGATCTACATGAATGAGAGAATGATGTCAGAATCAAAAACTATGACTTCGCGATTGCTGTCTGGTGGCATTGAGAAAGAGCCCTGGAAGATTGAGTCCTATCTACGTCGGGGTGGATATGAAGCATGGAAAACCTGTGTCCTGAAAGAGGATCGTGAATCGGTGATTACTGTCTTGAAACATGCACATTTACGTGGTCGAGGAGGGGCAGGGTTTCCTACCGGAATTAAGTGGGAAAAGGTTTATTCCCATCGTGCAGAAGAGCGATATTTTGTGTGTAATGCTGGGGAACATGAGCCGGGCACCTTTAAAGATCGCTATCTCATCAAGCACCACCCTCACCAGCTTTTGGAGGGGTGTCTGATTGGAGCATTTACCGTTCGTGCAAAAAAATCATTCATTTATCTAAATGCTGAGTTTGAGGAAGCGCGCGAGAATTTTGAGAAAGCCATTGAGGAGGCTCGAGCCAAAGGATTAATTGGAAAAAATATTTTGGGGACGGATCTTGACTTAGAAATTGAAATATTTGATGGACACGGAAGTTATGTGGCTGGTGAAGAAACGGCTATGTTGGAGTCTATGCAAGGCAGACCAGCACATCCAAAGCAAAAACCTCCGTTTTATCCAACGGAATTTGGACTCTATGGCAAGCCAACGTTGGTGAACAACGTGGAAACCTTGTCCCATATTCCAGCCATCTTGAGGAATGGTGCAGGTTGGTTCATGCAGGTCGGAACAGAAAAAACACCGGGAACCATGTTGTTCTCACTCAGTGGTGCAGTGAATCGACCTGGTGTCTACGAGCTGCCGTTGGGGACATCGATTCGTCATCTTATCGAAGAATGTGGCGGAGGTATTCCAGAAGGGCGTGGCATCAAGGCTGTCTTTCCAGGTGGCCCTTCGTTTGCCATGATTGGCCCAGATCAACTTGATCTACCCATGGATTTTGATGCTCTCAAAAAAGCTGGAACTGGCCTTGGGTCAGCTGGGGTCATCGTGATTGATGATGCCACGTGTATGGTTGCACAAACGTTGAAGCTCTCAAAATTTTTTGAAGTCGAAAGTTGCGGACAATGTCCTCCTTGCCGACTCGGAACGGAGGAGCTTGCCACGCTAGTTGAAAAGATAGAACAGGGCATAGGTACACAGAAAGATCTTGACCAGATGCTACAAATTTGTGGATTTGTCAAAGGTACGGGATTTTGCACTCTGGTGACGGGGGCATCAGTCTTAGTCCAAAATAGTTTACGAATGTTCAAGCATGAATATGAAGAACACATCAAATTGCACCATTGCCCATTTCATCCACAGCCTGCAACGACCAAGTAATCAGTCTCCTGACTATGCCGCGCGTCACGTTTATACATCCTGAAGGAACAAGTGGTGAGGTTCCAGAAAACATGACCCTGTTGGAAGCTGCTGATGCACTTGGTTTCTCTTTGACTCATGATTGTGGAGGAAATGCCTCGTGTACAACCTGTCGAGTGGATGTGGCAATGGGGGAAGATAACCTTTCAGAAATTGACTTCGAAGAGCAGGATCTCCTAGACCGGGAAGCGTTAACAGAATCGTACCACCGCTTAGGGTGTCAAGCTCGAGTCATGGGTGATGTCATCGTTCAGGTACCAGAGGAGAAGTGGGGTGACACAAAGTCAAGTGATCTGGATGCCACACCGGAAAGTTCAACGTAGTCGTACCCTTTTTACGAATATCCGCGACCTGGAGCGATGCTTTTTCTCATGAGCGGGAATATCGGCAGGCAAGTGACGTGCACACAGACCTATTACTTTTCAGCTGCCCACCGGCTGCATACTCCTCAGCTGAGCGACGATATCAATCGAAAGATATTTGGGAAGTGTAATAACCCTAATGGACATGGGCACAATTATACCGTGTTGGTGACAGTCGTTGAAACTGTCGATGCTCCTACGGGTACAGTCTGGAATCGTGACGATCTTGACCAGCTTGTGCAAGCGAAAATTGTCGATCGTTTTGACCACAAACATTTGAATTATGATCCGGCTTTTAGTGATGGCCTGACGACGACTGGAGAAAACCTTGCCCGAGTCATTTGGGGCTTACTTGTTCATGATATGCCAAGTGGGAAGTTGCAGAAAGTTGGGGTCATAGAGACGCGGGACAACTACTTTGAATATATGGGTGATACGTAATATTGTCTTATCGCTAACCAATTGTTCGTTTTGATAGAAACGGGTAGTGTTACGAGAAAGGGGTTAGGCATATCCATGGCACGAAAAAAAGTCGATAGACATGCTCCCAAAACCAAAGTGAAATCTATCGGTCAAAAAGGAGAAAGAGCACAGGCCCCCTTGGAAGCAACCGTACACAAGATGCTTGTTCAGCTTGGTGAAGATCCCGAGCGCCATGGTCTTCAGAACACTCCCAAACGGGTCGCCAAAGCGTTTACATTTTTGACACAAGGCTATCAACAAGACATTGATGAGTTGCTGAATGGGGCCTTGTTTCCCATTGACTATGATGAAATGGTGATTGTCAAAGACATCGACTTTTATAGTTTGTGCGAACATCACATGTTGCCGTTTTTCGGGAAAGTCCACGTGGGGTATATCCCAAGGAAGCATGTGGTCGGACTCAGCAAAATTCCCAGGCTTGTTGATGCTTTCAGTCGTCGTCTGCAAGTGCAAGAACGGCTCACTGTTCAAATCGCGAGAACGCTCCAAGAAAAACTCAATCCTCATGGCGTTGGTGTGGTGATTGAAGCGCGCCATTTGTGTATGAGCATGCGTGGGGTGGAAAAGCAAAACACCGTTGCCGTGACCAGTGAAATGCAAGGTGTATTTCGAAAACAACAACAAACTCGCGTAGAATTCCTTAAGCTTATTCGCAAAAATGGTCTGTATTCCGACTAGTGGGATCAGCAAAGCGTGGCGTTGACCTGTCTTGTGATAAAGAGTATGATCACACACATTATTGAGTTTTTTTATACTCGAATTCCAAGGATGGGCGCGTTGCGCAGGAAGCGCAGGTCTAATATACCATCGTTTTCTATCTGAGGAGGGGGCGTTTGTTACTGGAGAAAAAAAACGCCCTGCAACGTATGGGGAGTGAGTTCAAGCGCTCTGTACTGTAAATTCGGAATAGCTATCGTTCTTAAAATTTCGACTCTCCTAATCCTTTCTTGGTCCTAGCCTTTCCTGAAGCCTCTAGGCGATCCTCCACAAAATAGATTCCAGCGTTCAAAGTTGTTCTCCTAATCAGAACTAAAAATTCATTTGTAATGTAATCACACCGGCATGGGTTCGGGTCTTATACGTTCCGTTCAAGACGGGAATGGGGCTCCCTGTCACATTTCGTGTATCCCATCGGACATACTGGTAAGCGAGATCGATGGTGAAGCCCTCATGGCTCAAGAGATCCTCGTCCTCGCCTTGGCAGCTGAGGAGTCCCAAGAATTTGGCGATTCCTCGACATGTGAATCCTGCGCCAATCGAAAACGTATGGTTATCTGAATCGGGAGAGACAGGATCAAAGTTTTGGTCAGGAATAGGCGTGTGAGTTCGAATATAGCCAGCACGTGCGGCGATCTCCCAATCAGGTAAATGCGTGAGGTTCAACCAGTTAAACTCGGTTCCAATTAAGATGGTGACCGCGTTATCCCAATGCTGAGGTTGAGAGATGGTCACGCCATTCGACAGGGTCGTATCGAAATTCCGTATGGTCTGCCACCGCACTAAATGCACATCAACTTCCACTTTCCATTCATGGAGCTGATTACGAATTGGCCACCCAGCCAAGCCCCACTCGTAAATCTCAGGAAACTTGATGCTTGAAGAACTATCAGCAACTAGGCGACCATTGGCTCGCAGTTGACCGTTTAAAGGGAGGACGGCCTGACTCCGCCAAACAAATCCAAGATTGAGTAAGGGTTTGCCAGCATCGTTTCGTAAAGGCGTAAAGAGCAAGCTGGCATTCATGCCAGCGGTGGTGCCAGATCCCGTCAACTCTAACTGCTCACCAGCGGTCGTACCAGGAATATTGCCAAGGGCGATAGACTGTCGCTCAGCATGACCTTCTCCAGCAAAACTTGCAAAGGTAAACACATCGGCCCCGATACCGATAGACAGCATGTCATGGGCTTTAAATGCAATGGTAGGTTTGATATCCAGAACGGGGAGCTGGGCTTTCGTGATGACACCAGCAAATGGGCCAGTCGTTGGGTACATATTGGCAAAACCAAATATGGATTCCAGTCCCAATCCCAATGTGAAACGACGAAAGAATCCGATATCGTAGTCTTGCCAATTCCAGGTAAAGAAGAGATGACCCGGGGGTGGTAACCCCACGGATCCGCCACTCACGCTATTTTTGATTTTGACGCCACTCGAATGGCGAAAGGTGGTACTCGGGTTGACAAAGGCCACGCCGAAGGAATGTTGGACACCAGGAAGTTGCGTCATTCCCGCAGGGTTGTAATGAACGGCGGAGGGATCATCCGCTTGGGCACCAAAAGCAGCACCTTGGGCCGTAGCAGACGCACTTTGAAACGGATTGCGAAACCCATCGGCCCAGACGGAAGAGAAAAACAAAGATTGGACACTTAGGGCTAAAGAGAACACGATCAAACACCAACGAGAGATGGTCATACATGATTCCTTGGAATAAAAAATATAAATGGATGATTTGGTATTGATACATAAATAGGAAATACGCAAAGTGGAATGGTTATTCGATGAAAAGATTCTTTATCCAAGCTGACCCAATAACGTTTTCGCCTCTTGCAAGTCTTTGGTGGCAAAGCCTTCGGTGAACCAATCGTAGGTTTTTTTGAGTTTGGGGCGAGCCTGTTTCCCCTTGCCTTGTTGTTGCCAGAGCCGACTGAGGCTTATGATTGCGCGCAATTCGAATAACTTT
>JBMYWX010000063.1:0-13372 GCA_049607825.1 Nitrospirales bacterium | reverse complement strand
TTGACAAATTGGTAGGTGTGCCAGGAACCTCCACGTTTCACTTTGTCTGTCCCGCTCGAAGGGCCAGGTGGATTTTGAGAGATATTCTCGTGGTAGTAGTGACGATCATACCAATCCGCTGTCCACTCCCATACATTGCCCGTCATATCATGAATCCCCCAAAGATTTGCATCATATGACCCCACAGGCGCCGTCCGTTCATAGCCGTCATCATAGTTCACAAAAATGGGTTCCAGCCCATAGGCGGTCTTAGCATACACATCTGACACATTCCCAACGCGTCGCATGTTTGGAGCGTCACTTCCCCACCAATGGTCGGTCTCGGTTCCTGCACGCGCGGCATATTCCCATTCCGCTTCAGTCGGTAACCGTTTACTCGCCCATTGGCAATAGGCATCCGCATCAAACCAGGACACCTGCACAACAGGATGTGATGGCAGCTCAGTTGAAGAAGGACTTCTCCCACCTTCAGGCTGTTCCCATGTCGCCTGTTCTACGGCATCAATCTCCCATGTCACCCCGGAGAAAAATCCTGTCGTTTTCATAAGAGCAGAGGCAGACCCTTTACGACCAACCGTCGTGTCATACCCCTTTGCCTTCACAAATTCGTGAAACTCCTTATTCGTGACTTCATACCGGTCAAGATAGAACGCAGGCAGTGCAACTCGATGCCGCGGAGCATAATCAGCATTTCTGACTGGCAGACAAAACTCTACCTTAAAGATGGAGTCCCATTCACAGACTTCTTCCGGTGCTGAGCCCATCCAAAATTCCCCCTTTTGGATCAGCACCATAGACTCGGGCGCTGCTTGACGTGATGACGACGGCGCTAGAGGCACAGGAATTTGAAGAGGCCGTGCTCGAACTTCCTGAAGTGGCTCATTGGATTTTGGGGAATCCTGGGTCGTCTCTTGGGTCAAGCTTTCCTGAATCTTCTCAACAGGCAGAGACTTGGGTTCAGACACTGCCCCTGTGGCTTCAGCCAACGGTAATCTGTTGTCATATCGGCCTTCAATCGATGGATGCTGGTGACTCTTTGTACTGGCCTTCACCATTCGATAGGTATGGTCAAATAGCTCACGTAATTCCACTAGTCCATTGTGATTCGTGTCAGCCTTCCCTTCTAATCCTGTTAAGAGGGCACAGGTAAAGGCCCCATGTCCTCCGCAAAATTGCTGACCTTCTTGAGAAAATTCTGCGGCTGTCGAAGAAGACATGACAGCCACTCCATCCTGTGCTTGCCCCATTGCGCCGAGTAAGCGATTAATATCTGTCGCACCAGCTGATCGTCTGGCCAACATCGTTTGTGATGACGCAAATGCCCCAGTGTGACAGGCATCCAGCAGTAAAATAATTTTGCGGGCTTTACTCCGATCAATTTGGCGCAACAAGTCATGTCGACTAATGCCTTGGGCCTCAGGCAAATTGGGGTCGGCTTCATGTGTCAGGAAATAGAGGTCTTGGCCACTCGCATCAAGCAGACCATGCATCGCTAAGAACAGGACAACCAGATCCTCTGGCTGTGCCCGTCGTAATACTTCCCCAACCGTTTGCAAAAAATTGGATCGACTGACCTGCTCATTCACAAGAACTTGGAATTGATCTGCGGGAACTCGCCCTTGAAAATGCTTATCATAAAAATCATGGAACGCCCTGGCATCATCATCGGCATACTCCAAGGTTAATCCTGTATTCTGATAGGTCGACACTCCAACAAATACCCCCCAAACCGACCCTATCTCCTCTCCAGAAGACGGAGAGACTAAAATTCCTCGATCCGAGGCATAGGTAGATGAGGTCGCCATGAAGATGAGCATGACAATCAGCCACACCGAAACTCGTTGAGAAAGTCTGATATTAAACATTAAGGCGTGCACCCTTATTCCAAGAAAAGTACTGAACATTTCGTTCTCAGTAACTCAGAAAGGATGTATTGTGACGCAGTAATCGAAGCTCGTCAATCAAGAAGAGGCGAGAAACTGCTAAAGGACAGGGGGGTTATTGAGACACAGAGGCCAGGAGGGTTTGTTCCGCCGTGGTCACGACATGCTGAATTTCTTCATTGCTTCCAAGGTTAATTTGAAAGAAGGATGAAAACTCTGGAATCGCTTCCGCAATATCAGTCAGTATCTGCACTAAATCTTGGGGGTCCATCTTGAAGTGTTGTTGGCTGAGGGTCAGCATCTCAGAGATCGCATTTTCAGCAGTCGGGTCACACCATAAGTCCGCTAAACGGCCTGAAAGCATGACACAGACACTCGTGTTTTGAAACTCTTCAGATGTCTCAGCCTGCTCCGTATCATGGCTTCCACGAATCGCTATTTGCATGACATCCGGCAATTCCCACGTTTCCGCAATCCATGCGCCCACTGCGCTATGATCACTACCAAATCGTTCACGCTCAAACTCTTGGAGCAATTGATGATTTGAACCAGCATTCGAATAGATCTTCCCATATTCGTCAGCAAATGCTTCACTGAGCACTAACATGCCCAAATCCTGCAACAAGGCCGCAAGGAAAATTTCTTCATAGTTCGGGGCGTGAGCCCATTTCCCCAGTACTCGTGCCGCCACACTGGATAATATCGATCGATTCCAATGACGCGTATGATCAAATGAAACTTGTCCATTCTTTTTTAAATCTCGATATAGGGAAAAACAAAATGCGAGCGTCGCGATCGAATTCATACCCAGCAGAGTTACAGCATGAGTGACAGTAGTCACCTTGTGACGCGCACCTCCATAGAAACTTGAGTTGGCTACATTCAGTAACTTAGCGACAAATGATGGATCTTTACTAATGACATCTGCCATTTTTTGACAGTCAGCATCTTCATCCCGACACATCTGAAGGACTTGAAGCGGCAGACTCGGAATGGCTGGCAATGTCTTACAATTTTTAATGCGTTGAAGGAGTTGTTGATCCATAGAAAATTGTCCGTTAGACCCTCATAAACAATAAAATAACAGCCACAGTGTAGTCGCAACCTGTAGGATTTATCATCGGTCAAACCCGCTCTCCAACTTAAGCTGTTTTCAAGAGCGTTATCATATTCTGCTTAAATTGTTGACCTTTAGGAAATAGACAACATGTTCAATCATGTCATGCCATTATGAAACTTCAAAAAGTAAACAGCATGCCCCTAGAACCCATCTCTTAGATATCAATGGAAGAAGGTTTGGGAAAAACGGTGAGGACTAACCGTAGGACTTAGGACACGGAATACAGAGGTCGGCCAAAGAGAGTCGATGCTGAGGCATCTTCCACAACAAAGGGAAGGAGTTCACCAGGTTGGCAGGATTGCAGGGATTTGTTCCAAACAACCGTAATATTACTTTCTGTATGCCCCATCCATTGCTGAGTAGACTTTTTGGCATCGCCTTCAACCAGGACGTGGACCGTCTGGCCAATCATCTCTCGATTTGTCTGGAGGGATACACTTTTTTGCAAATCAATTAATGCGGCAACGCGTTCTATCTTGATCGCTTCTGGGACATCATCAGGAAACTTCTTAGCAGCTATCGTGTTTTTTCGTTCGGAATACTTAAAGACATAGGCTGCTTGATAGCCGATTTCTTCTATCAGGTGATAGGTGTCGCGATATTCAGCATCGGTCTCACCACAAAAACCGCAAATAATATCTGTCGTCAAGGGAATATCGCCACGACTTCGAATGTCGTCAACGAGACGTCGATAGTCTGCTTGGCTATAATTCCGACCCATGGCTTCCAATACTCGATCATTCCCCGACTGAAGTGGCAAATGAATTTGGCTACAGACATTCGGATGCTGAGCCACGACATCTAGCAGAGCTGGTGGAAAGTCTTTAGGGTGCGGGGACATAAACCGCACTCGTTCAATACCCGGAATATCAGCTACCGCTATCACCAACTTGGCAAAGTCATAATTTTCAAACTGAAAGGAGTTAACATTTTGTCCTAACAGGGTGATTTGCTTATAGCCCCGTTCTGCGAGGCCTTGGGCCTCGGCAAGAATACCTTTGGGGTCTCGAGAACGCTCACGCCCTCGCGTGTAGGGGACGACGCAAAACGTGCAAAAATTATCGCATCCCCGCATGACAGCTATCCAGGCATTCACGCCACCAACGCGTTCAGGAAGAATCTGTTCATAAGTTTCATATTCCGAGAGATCGACAGACAACCCGCGAGTTTGTGTTTCCATGGCTTTGGTCAGTAAATTCGGCAATTGCCGATAGCCATCTGGGCCTACCAACACATCGATGAACGGCTGACTCTCAAGTAATTCTTTCTTCAAGTTCTGCGCCATACAACCCAACACGCCAATCACCACGCCTCGTTCTTTTTTGTGATACTTCAATTTCCCTAAATGCCCATACACCCGATTATGGGCATTCTCACGAATCGCACAAGTATTCAGAAGAATGACATCCGCCTGATCACTGTGGTCCGTAAACCCAAAGCCTTGGGTTTTCAGGAGTGAGCGTACTAACTCAGAATCATATTCATTCATTTGACAGCCAAAGGTTTCCATATAGACCTGAGGCGATTTTGAACGTGGCCCTATTTCTAGAGAATGAGTCGGTACCGGATGAATGAGTTCTTCGTGCAACATAAAGAGTGGTTGAGGCTAGAGCGCCTGTGATGTGAGAGAAAGAAGATCGGTATGACTCTGCTCATAATTCTGTTCAGACGATTGATTCAAAGAACCAAGGGCTAACCCGTCCGTGACTCCAGTCACAAGGACTGTGCGTATGTCATTCTTGAGATCTTCACCAGACGGCACGCCGACTTTCACATAGTGATCTGTAAGCCCGGTCCACAAGCCTTTCGAGTTTTGTGTTTCAAACAAGACTGAGACGGTTCGTCCAACAAATTTCTGATAAAACACATTCCGCTGACGCTGCGAAATCTTCGCCAATTCTTGACTTCGTGCCTTGATAGTTTCAGGGGAAACTGGATGCGGAAGCCGAACAGCCGCTGTCCCTGGCCTGGTCGAATAACTAAAAACATGTAAATAGGCAAATGGCAGATCACTAACGAGTGATCGGGTATTGGCAAACTCTTGCTCACTTTCTCCAGGAAACCCTACCATCACATCAGTGCCAAGACAGAGGTCAGGAATCGTACGAGCTGCTTTTTCAATATATGCTGCATATTCTCGAACCGTATATCGACGATTCATAGCGCTCAAAATTCTGTCATCTCCACTTTGAAGCGGCACATGCAAAAATCGACAGAGCTTGTGAGAGGTCGCCATATAATCCAGCAATTGATCAGGAATCGTCGTCGGCTCAATTGAAGAAATCCGTATACGATCGAGACCAGGAATAGTTTCCAACCGTTGGAGTAGCGTAATCAAATCAACGTCAGCATCTTGAAACTGCCCAATATTGACTCCGGTGAGAACAAGCTCTCGATGTCCTCGCTCGGCTAGTGCGCTGGCTTCTCGTATGGCATCATCTACCTGGCGACTTCGCTCTCGCCCACGTGCAAATGGAATGAGACAAAACGAGCACATAAATTGGCAGCCATCTTGAATCTTCAGATTGGCTCGCGTGGTTGAATAGTCCCCAATTCCTTCAACAGTAAAGTTCTCATGATCAATTTTTTTGGTATGGAGTAAATCAGGCCTTTCTCGTTTGTCATAGGTCGGGAGCGCCGAAACATATTCTGGTAGCTGCATTTTGTGTTGCGTCCCTAAGATCAAATCAATACCGTCAATGGCTTGCAACGCATTGGCACCGGTTTGGGCATAACACCCGGTGACAGCCACAAACGCATGTGGTGACTTCCGTAACACACGACGGACGACTCGCCGACAATCAGCTTCGGCACCTTCAGTCACCGAACAGGTATTGACGACTAACACGTCTGTCATGTCTCCAAATTCGACAGGCTCGAACCCGAAGGCCCGAAATCGGTCAGTGAGCAGGGCCGTTTCCGCCTGATTCAATCGACACCCCACCGTGTAAAACGAGACTCGCCGCGCTTGATTGCTTAAACCACTCATGGGAAGGGATTATAGATTAGCTCACGCCCCACAACAAGAAGAAGCTGAAGGGATTGGGTAAAAGAGGGAACTCCGTGTCCGAAAGTAGGTTAGGCAGCAGAATTCTGCTTAATATCCCACCCTGGAAAAACAAGGACAGCTGGGTGACATTGCAAGGCCCGAGCGAGGACCTTTGCCCGTTCCACTCCAAGCTGAACTCGATCATTTTCTATGGCCGAAATGGTCGACTGTGGAATATTGGTCAACCTCGCAAGTTCATTTTGACTCAGGGTTTGGAGCTCTCGAATAATTCGCACAGACTCACCGATCGAGACCGTAATCTGTTTCTTCGCCGGACGGTAATTAGTCATCTTATTTCCTCCGATAATCATGAGCTGTGAGACTGACAACTTGAACCAAAATGTCAGTTTCCATGATTTTGTACAGCACGCGATATTGCAAGCCAAGCCGAGATGATCGGTGCCCTTTCCATTCTCCTTGAAGTGATTCGTCATGAAATCCTTTGATGAGCTTGATACCCTTCGGACCAGAAATCATGACGATATCTTTCCATTTCTCATACCGCTTGAGGATTTCTTGAGGCAAGGACTGTAATTGCTTTCCCACTCTTCGATGCTCATAAACGGACCACATACCATATAGTGTATAGACTATTTATAGTATGTCAAGCCCTCTAACATCTTGGCGGTAACACCAACGCACCTGGGAAACATCGGAGAATGTCACATCACATACGCATCAGTGGAACCGAATTAGCATGAGCAGAAAGATGCCCGAAAGATAAATAATACGAAAAAACAGCAGAGTACATCTGAGCAGGAGGGACGCAAACGGAATCCCTGATTATGCCAGAGCTGGGGAAAAGAGACAGAATTTTGTTAGGAGTAAAAGGCCATACCTACCTTTTCAAAAGACGGACAAGGCGAGAAAAAAAGATGCCGGGGGACTGCTACCCCGGCACCTCCAGGCAAAACAAACCCAAGACAATTATCCAATCACACAAATCCCCGATTGGGCTCAAGCTCCATACCAGACCAATAGTAGAGGGCAATGTTTGTGAACAGGCCTTGATCTCCTGAGAGGTCGTCTCCGAATGACCCACCCAGATTCTGTTAGAATATGTACCCCAACTCGTTGTCCCGACAGGCCACTTCCGGCACCGTCCCACAATTCCTCAGGAGTCCGAAACTGGCACTCCCCGTCGGCACGCCCCTCTGCACCGCTTGCGACGCCAGTCATCATACGTCACATTCCGCACCGTATCCAGAATACTCAAATTCGCGGCCCAATCGACCTGATTATCCCAGGTATTCACCCCGCTGAGCCCCGCGTTCTGGGTCCACGTGATATCCAACACGTCGTCATAAATGCCCCCCACCACGATCGAGTAACGCCACCTGCCCTGTCGAGACAAGGCTCAAGAAGAAAAGTCCCGTGACTAACACGCTTATGAGTCGTTTGTGCACGACCACTCCGTCCATGGTTGTAAATGACGCAACGAGGGCATGCTTATACAGGTATTTCTTCAGGAATCACAAACCACGCGGAAAATCAGTGCGATATGAAAAGTCAAACGTGAACGGCAAGAAGCGAGGGTTAGCAATGAGGTGCGGAACAGCAGAAGCTGAGGGCACACAAGGAAATAGCCTAAGCCTCCGACAACGTCAATCTGAGGGCCATCATGTATTTGAACGATGTATCAATTGCATGGTAAGATCTTTTTCAGGGTCTGATTTCTATTTCTTAGAGGGAATGCTCTATGAAAACTCTTATCTCCGCACTACTTGCCCTGCCCTTCCTCCTATTTCTGGTATCCGCGACCAACGCAGTTACTGAAGCTCCCATTCCGACGGAACCAGACGAAGACAGTCGTCTAGAGGAAATTTACGACCATGAATCGCGAATGGTGATGTTTCTCTATTCGCTGAATGGTGACGGAAAAGTCGACTATGTGACAGGACGAAAGGTCCAACACAACCAACGGAGTGAGTATGGCAACCCCGTGTATTACCTGGAATCATATCCTCTGTTTTATTGGTGGAACCATGCTATGTGGAACGACCCTGAACAAGATGGCGTCAATGGCAACGAAAAATTATATGCCGAAAATACAGAATTTGATATCAGTCGCTATAAGCCCTGTCTCTTTAATGGCCAACCTTGTTAAGTCTGTCATCGTATCAATCTCCTTCTTGCAGACAACAACTTGTAGAACATTGTTAGCCTTCTAACTACGTGACGCCTCGCATTTCCCTTTCATTCTTTGTCCTGATTCATACGGATTCCCTAGAATCTAGGTATTGCGCGATGAAAATATGGGAATGCCTGTTATGAGCACGGCTGCACGAAGCACATCATTCTGGAGATCAATTCTTGCCCGGCTCGATGCCATCACACTGCTCCCAGGTCAGACGGTAGCCCTTGCGGCCATGGGCCTTATCCTTGTTGGTGCCCTCCTCCTTTCACTTCCGTTCGCTACAAATCCAGGCGTTGAGTTAGGCTTTCTTGACGCTATCTTCACAGCCACATCTGCTGTCTGCGTCAGCGGCCTTATCGTCATGGATACCCCCCACGATTTTTCGACATTTGGACAACTCGTTATCTTACTACTTATCCAAATCGGTGGATTGGGTTATGCCCTTATGGCCACACTCATCCTTCTTATTCTTGGACATCGAATCGGATTACGCGATCGCATGATGCTGACCGAAACATTGAGCACGATCGATATGGCGGGATCCATTCGCTATGTGAAGCTGGTAGCCATGATCACGTTGAGCCTGGAAGGCATTGGCACCATTCTCTTGACGATTCATTTCGCGCAGGAAATGAATATTGGCGCGGCCCTATACAATGGATTCTTCCATGCCATTTCAGCTTTTAATAATGCTGGGTTCTCCCTTTTCTCGAATAGTTTAGGAAACTATCAAACCCATATTTCGTTTAACCTCATCATCACTACCTTAGTCATCTTAGGCAGCGTTGGATTTCTTGTCTTCGAGGATGTCATTGATAACATTAAGGGTCGGCGATTTCGATTCCAAACCCATACGAAACTCGTCGTCATCACCACAGGGGTCTTGCTCGCAACAGGAACGATTGGCATTGCCATCCTGGAATGGGCCAATACCGCCACCTTTCAATCCCTTAATGTCGGTGAGCGAATCATGACCTCGTATTTTCACACGGTGTCACGGACTGCTGGATTTACGACGCTCGACCTGAGCGAGATGCGTGATTCGACCTTGTATTTCCTCTTGCTCTTGATGGCGATTGGTGGATCACCAAGTAGTATGGCTGGTGGGATCAAAACTACGACGTTCGCCATCGTTTGTCTGACGATTTGGGCAGTCCTTCGTCGAAAAAAAGATGTGGAAGTCTTTCATCGGCGGATTCCACAAGATTTGACTATTCGTGCACTCTGTTTAGCGATTATCGCCCTGACGATGATTACGACAACGACCCTGATTCTTGCGTTTACCGAAGATCGTCCGTTTTTAGCATTGATGTTTGAAGTCACATCTGCCTTGGGCATTGTTGGTATGTCACTTGGCGATGGAGCCCATCACAGTCTCTCAGCTTCCCTCACGGACTTCGGTAAAGGTATGATCATCATGTCCATGCTTCTTGGCCGATTTGGACCACTGATGATTGGGCTATTTGCAGTAAAGACTGTGGCCCATACCCGTTATCGACTACCTCAATCTCGGGTCGTGATTGGGTAATCTAATGAAGTCTCGACCAATTCAACTGATTCTTCGTTGTAGCAATAGGATGAAAGCGACCAAAGTCGGAACAGGGGCAATAAAAAACGGAACCAACCATACCCAAATGTTTTTACCTCGAACACGTGCTTGATCGAACATCCAGACGAATACCCAGATCAGCAGCAAAATATAATTGAGTGCGATCCAACGTGTAGTTCTCGTCTGTAACTGACTCCCATCACCCCCACTCACCGTGAACCAAAAAACAATTTCTAACAAGCCAAACGCAAGCACCAATCCAATCACTAGCCGTTTATTCCACACATACATGGACTCCCTCTCCTTTCTCTAATGACCATCCATAAAAAGCAACGATGATTCTGTTGTCTGTGCATCTTTCTGGAAAACATACTGTGTCGCTAGATTTTCCCTTAAAAATTTTGCGGCCTAGTCATGATTAATTAGTCATTGTGAGAAATTTATATTTTCCAATCCTTGGATATAGTCACAATCTTGTCCAGATTCTGCAGAAAAACGTTGGTGATGTCGAATCATTTCACCCTTCATTCTGTGGATAACACCCATCATGACATCGTCAAATCCTTATAAAAAAAGGACTTTTCCATACACACAAGTTATTCACTCCTATCCACATAAATAACAGAACAAACACAATATTTAGTGTTGACATTTTTATCGTACCGCTATAAATTGGGTATCTACTATTTACATGAACACAATCTCCCATACTTCACGATTGTTATTTTTTGCTATTTCAAACATGTTGTCGTTTATTTCTTCTAAGTTGATTTATTCCACCCAACTGTCGCATTTCTTCTTTTATACAGAGTCCTAATCCATCTCCGTCATGTTGTGTCGGTTAGGAAAGTCGTTCAATCTCTGTATCAAACGCATAGTTGCCATTTTGGGATAGAGGAAGGTGTTACCTGCGACTCCCTTCCTCCTCAAACATTGGCTCTATTGAAGATCACGTCTTGGTGAATTGGAAAGGAGAATCTTTGTGAAAATTGATCGTCGATTCACTCACGCTGGAGAAAGTCCCTACCAGTCGATCCCGTTTTCTACGCGATCGTCAGAAATTCGAAACCCTGATGGATCTCTAGTTTTTCAACAAGACGATATTCTGGCCCCCAGCCATTGGTCACAACTCGCTATTGATATTCTTGCTCAAAAATACTTTCGAAAGGCTGGAGTTCCGCAAATTGATGACACCGGCTCGCCGATCTATGATGAAAATGGCGACCCCGTGTTAGGTGGAGAACGTGATGCTCGACAAGTCTTTCACCGTCTTGCCGGCTGCTGGACACATTGGGGGGAAACCCATCAATACTTTGATTCTCCCAAAGACGCGAAAACATTTTATGATGAAATTTGCTTCATGCTGGCCCAACAAATGGCTGCGCCCAATTCCCCACAATGGTTTAACACCGGACTACACTTTGCCTATGGTCTCTCAGGCCCTGCCCAAGGCCATTATTACGTTGATCCTAAAACCCAACGAGTGAAACAAGCAAAAGACGCATATGAACGCCCTCAAGTGCATGCCTGCTTTATCCAATCGATCTCAGATGATTTGGTCAACGAAGGCGGCATTATGGACCTTTGGGTTCGCGAAGCGCGACTATTTAAATATGGTTCAGGTACCGGTACCAACTTTTCTAAATTACGAGGTGACGGAGAACCCCTTTCTGGAGGAGGTCGCTCATCTGGGCTTATGTCTTTTTTGAAGATTGGAGACCGTGCTGCAGGGGCAATCAAGTCAGGTGGAACCACTCGACGCGCGGCAAAAATGGTCTGTTTAGATCTTGATCACCCTGATATTGAGGAATTTATTGACTGGAAAGTCATTGAAGAACAAAAAGTTGCCGCAATGGTGACAGGGTCAAAAATTTCTGCCCAGCGATTAAATGCAATTCTCTCAGCCTGTCATATCCCCCAAGCTGATGGGACTTCAAAAGTCGAGACAGATGTTCAGATGAACCCAGCCCTCAAAGAGGCAATTCAGGCAGCACGACAGGCTACGGTACATGAAGCCTATATCCAACGCATGTTTGCCTATGCCAAAGAAGGATTTACGCACTTTGTCTTCCACGAATATGACACAAATTGGGATAGCAAAGCCTATCAAACCGTGTCTGGCCAAAACTCCAACAATAGCATTCGTGTTCCTAATGGCTTTTTTGATGCCATGACTCAAGACGATGATTGGCATCTGACACGACGCACTGATGGGGCTCCAGTTAAGACAATGAAAGCGCGAGATCTTTGGAATCGAATTGCCTGGGCAGCATGGACATGTGCTGACCCTGGGATTCAATATGACACCACTATTAATGAATGGCATACCTGCCCCAAAGATGGTCGTATCAATGCATCTAATCCTTGTAGTGAATATATGTTTTTGGATGACACGGCCTGCAACTTAGCCTCCTTAAACCTAGGTCGATTCACTTCGCCTGAGACAGACTTTGATTTAGACGGTTTCCGTCATGGCGTGAGACTATGGACGATCGTACTCGAAATTAGTGTCTTAATGGCCGGGTTTCCTAGTCGTGCCATCGCAGAAAAAAGTTTTACCTATCGCACCCTTGGCCTTGGCTACGCGAACCTTGGATCGGTCTTGATGCGTCAAGGTATCCCCTATGACTCTCCCAATGCTTTGGCCATTTGCGGTGCAATTACCGCCATTATGACGGGAGAATCCTATGCGACATCAGCTGAGATGGCCTCGGAACTTGGAACCTTTAAAGGCTATTCCCGAAATCGTACATCGATGCTTAAAGTCATAAAAAATCATCGACTTGCCGCTTATGACGCACCAAGAGATGAGTATGAAGAACTCACAATTCTACCTCAAGGCATTAGCGCTCACCACTGTCCGACAGACCTGCTTCGAGCTGCGCGCGAAGCCTGGGATCGTGCTCTCGATCTTGGACAAACACATGGATTTCGAAACGCCCAATCCACGGTCATCGCTCCAACTGGCACAATTGGCCTGGTTATGGACTGCGATACAACTGGCATAGAACCGGATTTTGCTATCGTCAAGTTTAAAAAATTGGCAGGCGGTGGGTACTTTAAAATTGTCAATCAAAGTCTGCCCCCGGCGCTTCAGACTCTTGGCTATTCTCAGTCAGAAATTCAAGACATTATTACCTATGTCACCGGAACTCGAACGTTACAAAACTCTCCCTTCATTAACCATGAAAGTCTGAAATCAAAAGGGTTTGACCAAGAGGCACTCGATCGTCTTGAAACAACCCTCGATGGGGCATTCGATATTCAATTTGTCTTTAATAAATGGACCCTTGGCGAAGAATTTTGCCGTGACGCCCTAGGACTGACAGATACTCAACTCGACGACCCACAATTCAATGTCTTAAAAACGCTTGGATTTACTCAAGAAGAAATTCTGGCCGCCACCGACTACTGCTGTGGCACCATGACGGTCGAAGGAGCTCCACACCTGAAGTCTGACCATTTACCCGTGTTTGATTGCGCCAATCGATGTGGACGAATGGGACAGCGATACATTGCCACCCAAGCCCATATTCGTATGATGGCTAGCTCTCAACCATTTATTAGTGGAGCCATCAGCAAAACCATCAACATGCCATCTGACTCATCGGTTGCCAACGTCAAAGACGCGTAC
>JBMYWX010000062.1:0-13502 GCA_049607825.1 Nitrospirales bacterium | reverse complement strand
CGTTTAACTCAAATGGGGGCTCAATTACCAACGCTTGAGACTCCTGAGTCGCCGCAGTTTGTGTTTGCTCATTTTGTCGCTCCCCATCCCCCCTTTGTGCTTGGAAAACAAGATCGCCTATGGCAACAATCACATGCCTTTGCATTTCGAGATGGGAGTGAGTATCGCTATCATTATAAGATCAGTAGTCATGCATATATTGTCCGGTATCGTGAACAATTAGATGTTCTGAATGAAATGATTCTAGAAGCCATTCAAGGAATTCTCTCTCACTCTGGACGACCTTCGGTCATTATTGTCCAATCTGACCATGGCCCTGGAGCGTATCTTGATTGGCAAGATCCTAAACGAACCGTTATGAAGGAACGGATGTCGATTCTTAATGCCTATTATATTCCGAATGATGA
This sequence comes from Nitrospirales bacterium, assembly GCA_049607825.1. Classification (GTDB taxonomy): domain Bacteria; phylum Nitrospirota; class Nitrospiria; order Nitrospirales; family UBA8639; genus JAGQKC01. The sequence continues at coordinate 13,095 of JBMYWX010000062.1, read as the reverse complement.
AGATATCGGATTGTATGAAGGCATTAGTCCTGTGAACACATTTCGACTTATTCTGAATAGGTATTTTAATACGTCGTTGCCGTTGCTTGAGGATGAAAGTTATTTTTCGACGATGAGTCGGCCCTATGATTTTATTCGAGTAACGGAGGCTATTGAGGCAGAGGATTGGGGGAGGAAATCACACGCATTTCGAAACCTCACATACGAGTAAGGTTTATGCTGGAACAAATATAATGAATCCCAATAAGTTATGGTCAGGTCAGCTTGATTAACCTTGCGTCATTCCCCACTTCAAATATTGGAAACGAATTGAATCGGCCCTAGCAATCGCTTGCTAGCCTTGTGTAGGAGTTCCTCTCGTCTGAGGGAATAGACCTGATTCGAGAATAGGCTTAGGACAATCGAATGCCTCGATGAGCCTCAATGTGGTCTAACAGTTCAAAATTTTGTCGAACGGTCGCGATAGATTCACCGACTTGTTTGATGGTCAATTCGTTGATTGCGCCAAGCCAATTGGAGGCTCGATGCAAATAGGGAATTTTGTGAGGATTGATCCCCATCAGCCGAGCTCCTGTCGCATCAACCGCTGGAAGGTCACGTCCCATTACGAGCACACCTGCATGTTTGGGTGTGCCCATGATTGGCCCATCACCTTCCATACCAATGATTCCGTCAATGATGGAAAAGTGTGGGCGAAGTGTTGCAGTGATGTCTAGTATTGATTCATGAATGCCGGCGTGATGAAGCACGTTTTTCGGCCATCCATAATACAGTCCTGGAAGGGTGCCGAAGAGATTTTTCATGGAAAGGGTCACTCCAGCCCAATGATGGGTTTTTAGTTTGGCCATCGATACTACCCAGTCGATCTCTTGGAAAATATCAGGAAAAATAAGAGAGTCAAGGTGTGTTTGTCTGCCAGCGTTCGGACGTGAAAATCCTGTCATGTCATTGAGGCTGACAAATGGAATTCGATCTTCGTACAACACATTGGCCAATCCAGCTTCTTCTAAAATCTGTAACGCATCTCGTCTATGTCCGGGGCCTTCTCCCACGATGACGGATTTTGCACCTAAATACAGAAACGCTTCGATTGTTGCCTGAATGAGGAGAGGGTGAGTGTTAATATGAGGCGCATCTTGCCTTGTTTCAACAAGGTTGGGTTTTAGGAGAATTCGTTTTTCCTTGATTTCTTGTGGAGTTACCCCAAGTTGCTGAAATCCTCCCAACAGTATAGAAACTAAATTACTGGTATAAGAATTCGCCTTCCCAATAAATGTGTGTGCATGTAACGTGGGTTTTTCAATCCAATTGGCGAGGGCAAGTCCAGATGTGGCTAAGGCAGAGCCGGCAAGGGTTATTTTGAGCAATTGCCGACGTGTGAGTTCTGGCTCACCAGAATGTGAATTGGGTTCAGGCATGCGTACACATTTATTCCGTGAAAGAGGGGTTAGGCATTGTTATTCTCCTGGTTTGCCACAAGACTCGTGAGTCCTTCTTGGGCGACAATGGTGCCGAGTAAGAGGCAGAGCGAAACAGGGTCATATTCACCATACCTGGGTTCATTCATGAGACAGGCCATGAGCCAGTTCTGCGCTTCTGGTGGCGCCATGTTCCAAGCTTGGAGGCCCAAGAGTCCCCAACACAATGAGATAGGCGTTCGGAGCTTCGGCAGTTCCTTTTGCAAGTAATTCAGACTTCGATCCACCGTAGATTGAGTGACTCGTCCTGCAAGAGCATGAAGGGCGATGCCGGTACTTTCAGGGAACGGTTGTAACTCTTGTCCTAAGATGGTGGTATTTCCATAGTTCCATCCCCCCTGCGGCAGCTGCCGATTCAATAGCATTCGTTCACCTTCTTTGACCCGTTGATGAGTACCATGTCCATTCATTGAGAGTGCGATCATGCTCAAGGCCGTGGGTTGAACCCAGGAATGGGTATCCATAATCCAAGGCCATCCTGGAATGGATGTGTCATGTCCAACGACGGCATTTCCATCAGTTTTTTTCATATGCAATCCAGAATGCTGAAGAAGAAATTGAATGGCATGTTGCTGATACTCCTGATGTGGCAAAGATCCTTGCCAAGCAAAAATAGATAATGGCGTAGGCCAAATGGCTTTTGGTTGATCTTCGGAAATGGTGATGGCTCCGTTGCTCTGTTGGTCTTGCGCCAATCGGGACCGAGCGTTCTTGATCAAAGTGGCGTGAGATGTTGGTGAGACAGTGTTGAGGATCAGGACAGCCCACGCTGTCACATCAGGACGATAGTTTCCGTTAAGACGACTAGTAAATCCACCGTCACCTAATTGAAGATCTGTAATTCGAGTGATATAGGAGGCGTATATCGATTGATCCATATACTATCCAAAAACACAAAATCTCATGTTGTGAATTGCAATTCATTGCACATGCTAGAAATAGCCAATACTGGTTTTAGCTCATTGTCTGTATCGGCCTGGTCTCACGGTCTCTTGAAGATGTGAGTCTTTTAGTGAGTGCATCAGTCGTTCTTTTGATATCCTTCTTGTTATTAAGTCTTGACTCGTATTTGCCGAAAAAAAATCATCCCTCTGTACGAGACTCTAAACGGTTCTCTTTTCTAAAAGGATTTCTAGACCTTCATGGCTCATTCCTATTCTCAGACCTCCTCAGATATGACGGATCCGAAACCGCAGCCAGTCGTATACTTCCTTATCTTTTTTCTTCTTGTGATTCAATTTTTGTGGGTGGTCAAGGGACCGATTCCGTTAGCGGAAGGTGGTATGGTCGACTCTGATGGATATATGCATCTCAATCGTGTGATCCATCTTGTTGAATCAGGAGAATGGTTTAGTTCCGTATATCCACGTAGCAATGCGCCATATGGGGATGTTCAACATTGGACACGATTCATTGATGTACTCCTACTCAGTGGTGCGAGCGTAGCTGCTGTCTTCGTTCCCTTTCTGACAGCTCTACATTGGTGGGGGGTGTTATTTAGTCCTGTTTTGCAAATCATTGCCGTTGTCTCTTTAGTCTGGATGGTAAAACCAATTTTTGACCGAGATCATCAGTTACTCGCAGGTGGGGTGTTTCTTCTTCAACCCGCTTTGACACACAGTTTTTTGGCAGGTCGTCCAGATCACCATAGTTTCCTTATGGTGTGCTTCATATTGCTTCTTGGCCTGACATTTCGAATTATGACTCAACCACTTTGCGACCGTGTGTGTGTCATGACCGGCGCTCTTGCCGCTATTGCTATATGGACAAGTGTTGAATCCCTCATAGCCCTAGCTGTGTGTCTTTCTATTCTGGCCTTGGGCTGGGTGATATATGGACGAGATTGGGGGCGACGTAATCTTGTCATGACGAGTGCTTTGTGTGGGTTAACGTTTATTGCTCTTTTAATTGAACATGGAATGGCGCACGTGTTTCAAGTTGAATATGACAGATTTTCCTTTGTCCATTGGAGTGCTCTCTCGCTCGTGACGTGCTTCTGGATTGTCATTTGGATGTATGAGGGAAACAGTCGTGGAGAGTCATCAATTTGGCAACGTCTTGGGTATGGTGTGACGGGGGGGGTGGTTGTTCTCAGTATGCAATGGGGGCTCTTTCCGAAGTTTTTCTATGGTCCACTTGTAGACGTTGATCCACAATTGATGACGCTGCTATGGAATCGTGTTGCTGAAACTCAACCATTGGTTTCGACAGAGCCCTGGCAATTTGGACGGCTCATATTTAATCTTGGGATTGCCATTCCAGCCATTCCTTATTTGCTGTGGATCACCTTGAAGGAAAACAATGTGAACCATCAATTATTTTGGGGCATGATTAGTATTGGGGTGCTTCTCTTTCTTCCATTGGCGTTTAAGGAAATTCGTTGGGTACCCTATGCAGAATTGCTCATTCTCCTTCCCTATACACATTTGATGGGACGAATATTTCAGCGATTTGCCGACCCATTACGTGCACCGTGGAATGGGGTAGTCAAGATGGGTCTTGTGATAGTTTGCGCCATGTGGTTTTTGCTGGTCGGAGCAAAGGTCTTGGAGGCGGAGCAGAGTGGGATTACCGGAACCACACCACAGGATTGCCCTATGATTCCGCTGTCACAGTATTTGAATGATCCCGATGGCTGGGGTCGCGAGGAACAAACGCTATTAGCCTTTGTTGATTTTGGTCCAGAGTTACTCTACCGAACTTCACATCGGGTCATCATGACGCCTTATCATCGTAATACGGATGGTATTCTGGATGCGCATCGAATTATGTCTGACCCTACAGGAGAGACGGCGAAGAATTTACTAAAGACCCGAAGGGTTGATTTGATTGTGACATGCCCTTCCTCTCCTACGGAATCTTCATTCTTTCAAGCACCCAATGGAGCAGAGTCATTCTATGATCGGCTGGATCATGGCACGATTCCTCAATGGCTTCATGAGGTGCCGCTCCCGACTTCCTTGGGGGAACACTTTAAAGTGTTCCAGGTCCTAACAGATCAAAAGTATCTTCTCTAATTACCTCTTATCACCGATGCTGAATAGATTCATGAGTCACGCGTGAGGCTTGCACCACACACTCGTAAGGTAGTGATTGGCAAAACCATGTCGAAGTGTTGACCAACATCGTTGGAAGAATGCATGGGGATGTGTGACGTAGTAGCTACCTAAGTTGGGTCGCAAGTCAGCAAGCCGTTTTTCTTTTCGAGCGAGAACTGTGATGGGATTAAATGGTTGGACTTGTTGTAAGGAGGTGACTTCCTGCAATCCGTGAGTGCTGAACATGTTTCGAAAACTTTGTGGCGTGAAGTCGTGTAAATGGTGCGGGTTAGCATCGACGGTCGGTGTGGTCGGAACGGATCCGATAAACATTCCTCCAGGACGCAAAAGCTGTAGTAAATGAGTAATGAGTCCAGCAGGATCAGGAACATGTTCGATTGTTTCAAGAGAAACAATTGTGTCGAAGCCATGCGCATCCTGAAAACTCATGGCATCAGCATAGGTAAAACGAATTCCTAATTGAGCATATCGTTCTGTTGCATACTTGATGCTGTCTTTCGAACAATCAACTCCAATCGCTTCAGTATTTTGTCTGTTTCCTTGGAAGAGAATTTCAGTCCCATATCCAACCCCACACGCGATGTCGAGAATGCGTCCCGGGCGCACCTGGGCGGCTGCAAATTGGTATCGTTCAAGATGCAACTGAAGCGTGAGTTGGCCTGTTACTTCATGAGATTCAAGTTGTTCGGGGACCAGACGTTCTAAACTATCGACGGGCATAAAGATGTCTTCCTTTATAGTCTGAATCTGAATTGACCCTGGATGAGATTTTATGTGCAATGCGCTTCATGAATTGGTCTTATCTGTGTGGCATTAAAAGAAGGCTCATGACAAAGCTTGAGAATATAATTTCAATTCCAAGAGTCAGTGCCGTTGTGCCAGGTATTATGAGACGTAGGCTATCTGGATAGGAGAGGGGACCATACTGTTGCAGATGCCATTGCCACATGCCAAGACCTAAGAGGCCAATTCCTATAAGGCAAACAAAGGTTCCTAAAGCAATGCCCATTTCAAGAGAGCTTCGTCCTAATGTCTTCTCTAAGAATTGATCCTTTGGTAGAAACCCAACAGATGAAGCAAAGGTTCTAGAAAAAATGCCAAAGGAAGAAAGGTTGAATCCAACCAAGATAGCCATGCTGGCTATCAGGAGCGTATTGGTGTCAAAAATGATCTCATTGATGGTCACTGGGCCTGAAAGAAGAAGGGAACCTAGGACCATTCCTGTAGTAAAAAGACTCAGCCCTGGAACAATAAATAGCCATCGGGGACAATAGAGCAACATGAATCGAAGGTGGCGCCAACCATCTCTCCATGTTTTCAAATGAGGACTGCGATCTCGTCCATCTTTGTGAAGGGTTATGGGAATTTCTGTAATACGTACTCCCATTAAGGTGGCTTTAATGACCATTTCTGAGGCAAACTCCATCCCTGTTGAGCAGAGGTTCATCGTGAGGTAGGTGCTCCGACGAAATGCTCGCATACCACAATGAAAGTCTGTGACTGGCGAGTGAAAGAAGATTCGTCCAATACCACTCAATACTGGATTTCCTATCCAACGATGAAGCCACGGCATGGCACCTGGATCGATCGTTCCACCAGCTTTTGGTAATCGACATCCCATAACCAAATCCGATCCCTCGCGAAGTTCTTCTATGAAGGGGAAGATGGCCGAAAGGTCATAACTGTCATCGGCGTCACCCATAAGAACATACTTCCCTTTCGCCGCGGAAATGCCAGCCATGAGTGCCGCGCCGTATCCGCGCTGTTGAACAGGCACGACTTGAGCTCCACACTTGAGAGCGATGGCTTGAGAGCCATCTTGACTCCCATTGTCTGCCACAATAATTTCACCATGAAGCTGATGTGTTGCGAATGCGAGATTTGCTTTTCGTAGACATGTTTCAAGAGTTCTGGCTTCGTTGAGGCAGGGTAAGACAATTGAAACTTCTGGACTATCGGTTGTCTCTGGTTCAAACATTACCTGATGATCTGAAGGATGTAATGCCGATGTAGAGAGTAACGTTGTACGCTTCATAATTAATGTAGCCTTGAAGGCATTTTTCTTTAGCAGACAAATGTATAAATAGCTCTTGCCTAAAAGGTCGGTTGAAATAGTTGTATCTTGAGGGGTTAATTGTGGACGGAGAGAGAGGTAGATGTTCCAGCAAGTGCAATGGATAGAAAACGTTTGAGTATTTTCTATCCATTAGGTAGCACGAATCTATTGCAACGAATAGCAATATTCCAACCTGAAATTTTTTTCCATTGTAACGGTCAAGTTTTTACAACGTAATCCGATAACGTTTATCAGTAAAAAAATTAAATAGAACTCTCTCCCGAAACGGCATACCTGCTGCGAAGCAGGGGCGCAAAACCACGGATCAGGATGCAGTCTGATGGCCGGGTTACCGAAGGAGTTAGCCATGAATCTTGCCGGGGTTGAGTTCCAAGTGTATCTGGAGGAACACATGAAGCCCACAAGATTTTGGTATATATCTCGCCAGAACTTTCCTCAGGCATATCGATTTTCTGATATGCCCATCAAGCAGATTATCCAATCTTCTCATATTTCTAGCAGATCGAAGACTCGTACAATGGGGCAATCTACGCCTCACATTGCTTCCTCTCTTCGTGTTTTATCGAAGAATCGAGGTCCGAGGCTCCGCTGGGCATATGAACATGAACAAATAGTCAATGCTTCACTTAAGTACTTTTTGCATTATGCATTTATGGCTGATGAGGAAATGAGCCGAACTGGTGAAACGTTCTCACCAATTCATGAAGGTGATACGTCCATGACTGTATCCTCAAAGCAGGCGAAGCGGAAGAAGAGTGGCAAGGTTGCGCTGCGTCAATGGGCTCATCAACAAGGCTAGATTTGGAAGAATGATAGAATATGATTGTTGTACAGAATATATACAAGGTAGTCGATGTTTGATGTGAGGCTTGGGATGGTGAAACGTAATCTATCCAAGCTCGGTTTTATTTATCTTTATTCAAGATTGGAGAGTTCACATGACCACATTAATTAACGCATTTGTCCGAGATGAAGAAGGTGCGACGGCTTTGGAATACGGTTTGCTCGCGGCTCTCATCGCTGCGGTCATCATCGGAGCCGTGCAAACACTTGGGAACGTGGTCAGCACGACCTTTAACACCATTGCTGCCAATATGACAGCAGCCAGCTAAAGAGTGCAAGACGAGTAGTGGAGCGCCATGTGTTGTTCATCGCGCTCTCTCATAATTAACCATAAACAACAGGAGTGTTACGATGAGGAATTTGATTAAAGCGTTCGTGATGGATGAAGAAGGGGCAACAGCCTTGGAATACGGATTACTTGCGGCTCTCATCGCCGCAGTGATTATCGGAGCTGTGCAAGCCTTGGGGAACGTGGTTAGCACGACATTCAACACCATTGCAGCCAACATGACTGCAGCGAGCTAAGTAAGAACGCCAAAATATGATAGGGGGAGCGATGTATTATTGGTCGCTTCCCCTATAACTCCACTGCAGCCAATATGGCTACAGCGAGTTATAGCCTATTACAAATAGTTTGAATAGATATGACCTCTTTCTTCACTATCGAGAAGGAAGAGTAGAATAGAAAAATATTATGTATACACACATTCTTTCTTTTATGGCGGATGAAGAAGGCGCGACGGCATTAGAATATGGGCTATTAGCTGCGCTCATTGCCGCCGTGATAATAGGTGCCGTGCGGGCCATGGGAAATACGGTCGCCACAACCTTCAATACTATTTCCGGCAATATGAGTGCGGCAAGTTAGATTCGATCTTATGATAGATCTATCGACGATAGATGAGTTGAAAGGGTTGTGCGTGTTGTTTTTCAGAATCGTTGTTTCCTCCTCTCGGTAACTTTCCTGTCTACCGCTGGCTGGGAGAGTTGCTAGTGGGAGATACGGAAGGTGAATAGACCAATCATTCTTCCAGAATATTTAAAATTTGCTGTCGTGCGAGCTCGCATGAAGCCAAGGGTATACGGTGTTGACGAACAAAGATCACCGAGGGAGATAGGTATGAACACATTACATCCTAAGACAAGTTCTTGGCGTGAGAGATTGAATAATTCTCGAGGAAATACCATGATTGAAATGGGTGCGTTGTTGCTCCCATTCTTACTTCTGTTGTTCTCCGTGTTTGAATTTGGCTGGTATTTCTTTCATGAGCATACATTGCAATATGCCACCCGTGAAGGTATGCGTATGGCCTTAGTCGGTGGTGTCGTGAATGATGAAAACGGTGATCCCTTAAGCCGGGAAGCCTCGATTGTTAAAACGATTCAGGATAATGCTGCCTGGGCCATGGACATTGAGTCCGGTGATATTTCTATTTTTGTGGTTGGAGATAATTATCAGAATCCAGAGGGCTGGGAAACCGAAGCACCGAATGCGGGAAATCCTGCCGACTATATGCGGGTCGTAGTGGAGTATGATCATACATTTTTGACTCCACTGGTTGGTCCAATAATATCTGATAGTGGCTCTATCCGGCTGAAGGCACAAGGTACCTACCGCAATGAACTCTTTGACACATCGACGGAGGCATAGATGAATATGGGAAGTACGACCATACAATCACAAAAAGGCATGGCTAGCTTTGAGTTTATGAGTGTCGCGGGCGTCATTATGGCATTGGCCTTTGGCGTTGTAGAGTTTGGATCATTAATACAAGATCAAGCCGTGGTAACTAATGTTACACGGGAAGGGGGAAGTCTGGCTTCTCGCGACCTCAAAAATGGAAGTGATTTGTTAGGGTTACTCGAGGCGTCAACTTGGCCATTAAACTTTTCCTGTCCAGATGATGATGTGAACTGTGTTCCATCTGAGCAGGAGGAAAAATTTAAAATGTATGTTGCCAAAATTGATGCTGGAACAAGTCAAGACCCAGAGCCCGTTTGCTCTTATCAGGAGAGTGGAGAGCTTGATGGAATCGGAATCACGACTCCTTTAGAAGATACCAATTGTGGGCTAACGACGACATTGTGGAATATGCTGAAGTACGATGCGACGCTTCAAACAACCATTCTGACGCAGTTGACGGTGATGAAAGTTTACTATCGACATGATCCCCTTACTCCTCTACCTGGGCTCTTAAAAAGTGCTCCATTTTTTGGGAATGAGAACGTCACGATCTTAAATTTTGATAGTTCCGAAGCGATTCCTGTACCGCCGGACGTTCCCAACTATGACTCATTCTTAATCAGTAGTAAATCGGTGTTTTAGGGACTAGTTGTTCACCATATGAGGACGAATGACTGGGAGCGTTCTAAGACACATACAACTTGCAGTTGAGAGTTTGAGTGAGTAGGAACTGTAAAGAAGAGAGGATTATTATGACACATGTTTGTTCAATGATAAAAAATCTGTTTTGCAGTAAGGACTTCAATGCGTTGCGTAATGAACGGGGAATGTTTGCCATGACGACGGCGCTTTCCCTCGTGGCGATGTTTGGGTTCATTGCGTTAGGAATCGAAGTTGGGAGGTGGTATATCGTGCGTGCGGAGCTATCAAAAGCTGTCGATGCAGGCTCACTACTAGGGGCACGAAATATTTCCAATCCGTATCTTGATGATTACTTTGGAGTTGGGGCCGGAGAAGGACTGAATGAGTTAGTGAAGGCTATTGGTGAAGCCAATTTCTCTCCAGGGTACTTTGGCGCAGATACCCCAGTGATTGCTATGACGGGGCAAGTGGTTGATGGAAAAGTTTTGGTTTCAGGAGATACGAATGTGGCCAATTATGCCGCCAGAACGCTGGAGACGGCCTCAACCGCAGGACAATATGCCACGACTCATGTGGCTTCATTGGGAGGCGCTCAGAAACGTGATGTCGAAATTATGCTTGTGCTCGATCGATCAGGATCGATGTCTCAAGAAATTGGAGATCTGAGGACGGCGGCCAAAAGTTTTGTAGATTACTTTGAAGATACTCAAGATCAAGACAAGCTTGGCTTAATTAGTTATTCGACAGCTGTCAAGGTGGATGAGCCCTTATCGCATGGTTTTGTTGACACCATGAAGACCAAAATTGATTTAATGACAGCTTCGGGGTGGACAAATATGGAAGATGCGATTGATCAAACCGATGGAAGCTCGGGTTTTACGGATCAATCCAATATTCCTGGTGATCAACGCGTTCAACAATTTCTCGTGTTTTTTACTGACGGAAAACCAACGGCTTTCCGATCAACCTATGAGCCTAACACTGCTCCATACCGCCTCTTTACACGTGGTAGCATCAATAAAGTGAATGTCACGACAGGGGAGCCTGATGTTGTTGTGGCGGCAAGTAGCGATTCAAGTGCTAGGCTCTACGACCCTTATAACGGAGGCCAACTTCCCGATATTTCAGGAAGTTATGCCAAACAATATGCCACGGGTGATGGGCTACATAGTTCTTCATCAGCATGTGGAATTTGGACGATGAAGTGGTGGATATTACAGGACCCGAACTATGGAAAAGATTATTCTGGTTCTCCACTTTCAGGTTATGGAGCTGAACATTGTTCCATCCCAATTTCCAAAATGGTCGATTACGTTGAAGATCAGGCGAAACAAATGGCACTCGACCATGCTCAAGAGATTAAGGACAGTGGTGTGAAAGTATACACCATTGGGTTGGGAAGCAGTTTAGATGAACAGCTTCTCATGGACATGTCAAGTGGAGAGGCCTTCTACCATTTGGCCCCAACGTCTGCCCAATTACAAGAGTTGTTTCAAAAAATTGCTAAGAATATTAAGTTGCGATTGATCCAAGTCTAACGGTCTGGAACGCTGCAGGCATGGATTCGTACGGTCTCGGGCCACGTGAGAGATTCTCACGTGGCCTTTTTTTCTTTTGGCAACTATAGATATGGCTGGATTAATCCGATTTACAGGAGAAGAGGGTGAAACGAATTTATTCATTGAGTCGGATGGTTGATAAGACGTTACTCTCGTCAGAGAGTCAATTTGAACATATCAAATTGGTAATCAAGGTGTTGGCCCGAGTATGACCTATATTATTCTAGTTACGATTCTGGCCTTTGCGTTAGTTGCTGCGGGCATTACAGATGTTCGTTCTAGCAAAATTCCAAATGTTATTACTTTTCCTCTGGCAGCAATAGGACTATGTATTCATGGTTTATCAAATGGATTGGAAGGGGTCTTTTTTAGTTTAGAAGGGCTTGCGCTTGGATTCGGCCTATTGTTCATTTTTTATCTGTTAGGGGGAATGGGAGCAGGTGATGTCAAACTATTGGGTGCTGTTGGTGCCATCATTGGGCCGTATGATGTTTTTATTGCCTTTCTCGTGACTTCCTGTCTTGGTGGTCTATATGCCATCGGTCTGATGGTGATCACGTGGGGATTGCCTAGTACTGCGGAGCGAGTGAAGATGATCTTCACCACCTGGTTGATCGCGCGGGTGGTTACGGCACCATCGGCAGGGGACACGCAGCAGCCGAAATTACGTTATGGACTCGTGATTGGATTGGGGGCCTTAGGTTCCCAGGCATGGCGGTGGTTAGAGATAAACCACTTATAACGTATATCAGGTTTAAGGGAGAGTCGAATTCGATAGAGCAAAGGTAAAGAAATTCTTTGATTTTCCGATAACAAAGTGACTTGTCTTGATCCATATCGTGGAAATGTTCACCATTTTTTGATCATGAAGGGGTGACAAGAATGTTTCAAAACCGCCCAGGTGTGTTTTTAGGGTTAGCTGTTGGGATTGCCCTTGTTACAGCTATTCTTGCCTACAACTGGTTTCAAAATCAGCGTCAGCAAGCCCCACAAACCGTTGAAGAAAAAGTCGTAACAGTCGAGGGCGTGCCGATTGCCGTTGCAAGCTCAGATATGGCCTGGGGAACTCCGATTACCAAAGAAATGATTCGGGAAGTGCCCTTTCCTCAAGAAAGTCTTCCTGCTGGTCATTTTAAAACGATAGAGGATTTAAAGGGGCGAGTTTTATTAGCTCATGTGAAACGTAACGAACCTATTCTCGAGTCGAAACTAGCGCCAATTGATATAAAGACGGGCGGGGTTATCGCTGTTCTGGACCCTGAGAAACGCGCCATGGCTGTCAAAGTCAATGATGTCGTGGCACTTCCCGGGTTTGTAAAACCTGGAGATCGTGTCGATATTATGGTCACATTTGCCAACGGGAAAAAAGGACAGATTACTAAAACGGCGTTAGAAAACATGCTTGTTCTTGCAATTGGAACGCAAATGGAACGTGCGGCAGGAGGCGAAAAACCCATTCCTGTCAAAATTATTACTTTCGAAGTCACACTTATCGAAGCTGAAAAGCTTGCCATGGCTTCCAATGGTGGGCAGATTCGACTTGCACTTCGAAGTCCCCTCAATATGAGCGTGAAAAAAACACGAGGTGCGACGTTTAATGACCTTCAAGCCTCGTATCAAGCTGCTCCTCCAAAACGAGCAAAGAAGAAAAAACGTGAACGTGTTGAAGTTATTAAGGGTAATGCTAAGAGCGTGTTGAAGTTTTGAGATATTGATAAATTGTTAAGGCCATCTAGTGAAATGATTGCAACAA
>JBMYWX010000061.1:0-13557 GCA_049607825.1 Nitrospirales bacterium | reverse complement strand
AAGCCATTGGCTCAAGGTATTGTTTGCGCTACAGAATCCACTATCAAATAATGCTCATATCAATTCCTTCCATGATGATCACCCGCTGTCTTCTGTCCTCAGTCTACTCTATTTCTCAATGGCTTTCTTTTTCTCTCCCACGGTAGAAACTTTCCATCTTGTGATAATCATTCAGCACTCCCCCCTACCTTGCGAAACTCTCTCTCATGCCTATTTTTGATAATTCTGATAATTTGTTTTCAGCACATTGGGAGTCATCACTATGATCGGCACCTGGATATGGGTACGGTATTGGTCCTTGCTCATGTCTCGCTTCACCTCTCACTATGGAGAGAAGCAAGTATTAAGAAGATGAAGCGGTGAAGAGAATTTTTGCTTGCTTACAGACAGCAACTTGAATTATTTCGATGAGTCGGAATGATGAAGAGGCAAATATAAAAAGATGCAACGAGAGAAGGAGGGAGGTTTGACGACGGCAATAAGAGAATACTTATCGAGACAATAGACTCTGCAACTGAGCTTTTAAGCGAATCATGGCCTGAGCATGTAACTGACAAATCCTTGACTCGGTGACGCTCAACGTAACGCCAATTTCTTTCATGGTCAATTCTTCGAAATAATAGAGGGTTAAAACCAAACGTTGCCGTTCGGGTAAACGGTCAATCGCTTCGGCTAACACCTTTCTCGTATCTTCAGAGAGCAGTGACTCTAAGGGATTAGGCTGATCTCGGTCCGCCAAGGCATCAAGAATGGGATGTGCATCATCATCATGACTTCCTAAGTCTTCCAAACTCAGGACTACCGACCCTTTGGCTTGTAAAAGTGTCGCATCCACCTCTTCGGTCTCCATCCCAAGTTCAGACGCCAACTCGGCTTCAGTAGGAGGACGACCCTTTCGTTTCGTATATTCATTGGCCGCATGCTGAATCTTTCCAATACGCTCACGCATTGATCGAGGAACCCAATCCATTGCTCGAATTTCATCAAGCATCGCACCGCGAATACGAAACTCTGCATATGTACGAAATTTGATCTCTCGAGATGGGTCAAATTTAGTAATCGCATCAAGGAGCCCCACTGTCCCTGCGCTAATCAAATCTTCTACATTCAGTCCACTCGATACACGCATGGCCAAACGTAAGGCCATGTACTTGATGACTGGAACAAAATCCTGAATGAGCTGCTCTCGCTCATCTCCCTTGAGTATCAAGGTCGCAGGAATTGGTTGCTTGGCCGTAACAGGTTCCTTCTCCGCAATGGCTCGCTTCATGCTATTTTCCCCATTTCTTTTTGGATCTGGCCAATACCAGCGGGTCCAAATAATTGATAGCCTCCCCTCAAAGGATGCTCACTCTTCCATTGCTCCACTTTGTCGACCACATTCCTGATTGCACGGCTTGCCGGAGACTTAGGAAACGCCTCAACCACTGGACGTTGTTGAGAAACGGCAAATGACACACAATCATCAAAGGGAATACAACCCACATAATCTAAGGAGATGTTGAGAAACCGATCTGTAACTAAACTAAACTTTCGGAATACTTCTTTACCATCTTGAGATTTCCGAACCATGTTTACCAGAAAGCGAAACCGCCGTTGGTGATAACGGGTTGAGAGTATTTTCATGAGCGCATAGGCATCAGTCAGCGACCCTGGCTCCGGTGTGGTGACAATGAGCGTGTCATGTGCCACCACACTAAAGTAGAGAACATTGGATGAGATGCCTGCGGCACAATCAATAAAGAGGAGGTCAGGTTGATGATCCAACTGTAAAAACCCAGATTGAAGCTGTAATTGTTGCTCATAGGTCAAATTTGACAACTCCTGTACACCAGACGCTGCAGGAAGAATCCTGATACCTTCAGGACCCTTGATCATCACTTCTCCTAAAGTCCGTTCTCCAGATAAGACATCTTCGATCGTATAGGATGGAGCCAGACCTAAGAGAATGTCGACATTGCCCAGTGCCAAATCTGCATCCATCACCAAGACTTCTCGATTCTGCTTGGCACATGCCGTCGCCAAGTTAATCACCATGTTTGTTTTTCCGACCCCACCTTTCCCAGAGCTTACGGCGACAACCTGGACTGGACGCTGGTGTAGAGAACTCGAAGGGAACACGGCTCTCAAGCCACTGGCTTGGTCATGGCCTGGATTGGCTCTTCGCTTTATCCCCGAGACTTTGGAAGCTGATCTCTGATGTATCACATGGATGCTCCTAATAATGTCGAACTCTCGATTGTTTCTTGCTGATGAGGACTCCAGATTCGCTCCACAACTGACTGTGTGGTCGCTAGCTCTAAATCTTCAGGAACACGCTGCCCCATAGACAAATACGACAAGGGAAGGCCTGTATAATGGAGAAGATTCAGAAGCTTTCCGTGATGACCGACTTCGTCTAACTTTGTGAAGAGCAGACGGTGTATAGAAATGGTTCGATATTTTTGAATCACTTCATGCAACACTGACTCTGTTGTGGGAGCAGCTAGCACTAAATGTGTTTCAATCTTCAACCCTTGACGTGCAATCTCTTTGAGTTCTTCTTGGCCAACCCGATCACGTGGGCTTCGGCCAGCGGTATCTATCAGAATCAGATCTGCATTTGAGTGACGACTGATACAACTTGATAAATCACTCGGCGATACCGCCACTTCCAAAGGTAACTTTAGTATTTTCGCAAACACCCGAAGCTGTTCCACTGCGGCCACCCGATAGGTATCAAGCGTAATCAAGACAGTTTTACAGGGTCGTTCAGCCTGTGTCGCACAGCTCGCCAATTTAGCCACCGTTGTGGTCTTTCCCACTCCGGTTGGCCCTACCAGCATGACAACTTTCTGCATATTTCCCGATGGCAGGATGGACCCAGACACAGCAATCGATTGTTCCATTCGCTCTTGAATCAAGTCCTGCACCATTTCATGATTTCCAAGACCAGAGGTCCCCAATGTTTCCACGATAGAACGCAAAATCTCATGAACCAACTGTGGTTGAACTCCTTGACTCACCATCCATTCATATGTTGCTGAAAGATCACCTGGTAATGCATCGACTCGTTTCCGCATTCGATCACCCAAAGCCTCTCCAACAATAATACGGAGACCTTCGAGTTCCTGGCGCAGTGGTCCCACGACCGCCTCAGGATCCTCTCGGTCTTCCCGTAGTCGTTTCAATTCCTCTCGAACCGCTGTGAGTTGCTCTGTGAATGGATCTAACATGGTCGCCATCCGAAGTTGATCTTCAAATCTATTCGAAGGATTCTTAACCGGCATAGGAGGTTCATGAACCGCTTCAACATTGGTCATTGCCGTTTCGATGACCTGTTCAGTCTGACGCACTCTGTCGAGAATATCGGGGTCAGGCTTCTTAGGTTTCTTGCTTCGATCTACCGCAGCGGTCACTTCCACAACTGGTTGACTCAGTAACCCAAACAATCCCCCACCCTTATGAACTCGTCGAGTCGAGACAATCACAGCATCAGGACCCAATTCATCTTTGACCGACTGTAATGCGCCCTGTAGAGTCAGTGCTTCAAACCGTTTCAGCTTCATGTGGCAACCTCACAACTTCAATGGCTTGGATTTTTGCTTTTCCATCTATTTCCTGTGGTGATAGGACCGCAAGTGACTGTAAACCTGGAGAAATGAGTTTATACACGTAACTGCGTATTGTCTGAGAACATAAGAGGATAGGATGATACCCTTGTCCGACCGTTCGCTCGATCGCGATCTTGACTGATTCTAAAAATTGACTCATAAATGAGGGAGAGACCGCTGGATTATTTCCTTGCCCAGGATTGAGAACTTCTACAAGCCTCCGATCTAACATGGGATCAAGACTGATTACATGGACCATGCCATCTGATGTGATAAATTGGCTTGTAATGGTTCTAGATAAATTTTGCCGGGCATATTCTGTCAGTGTCTCGGGGTCTTTGGTTTGAATGGAATAGTCGGCCACGGACTCCAAAATTGTCCGTAAATCCCGTATTGACACCCGCTCCCGTAGTAAATTTCGAAGTATTCTCACGACAGTTCCCAGTGGTAATTGAGTCGGAATCAGATCATCCACAACTCGTGGATACGTCTTAGCTAGATTATCCAGCAAGTTCTGGACCTCTTGGCGTCCGAGTATTTCATGCCCATTGGCACGGATGATTTCGGTCAGATGAGTCGCAATCACCGCCGCTCCATCGACCACGGTATAGCCATCCATCTGAGCGCGTTCCTTATCCTGTGGTGTAATCCACAAAGCCGGTAATCCAAAACACGGATCTTTACCTGGCTTTCCTTCAATCCCCTTCTTCGCTGAGCCGGGGTTAATAGCCAAGAGATGTCGAGGCACAAGTTCCCCTTTGGCGATCTGTACACCCTTTAACAAGACACTGTATTCATGTGGCTGTAATTGCAGGTTGTCTCGAATATGGACGGAGGGCACGACAAAACCGAGGTCCTGTGCTGTTTGTCGACGAATGGCACGCACCCGTTCGAGTAATTCTCCTCCCTGTGCCGTATCAACTAATGGAACAAGACCATATCCTACGTGCAACTCAAGTAAATCTGGCGGAGTCACCGTGTCGATGGACTCTGCTTCAGATTCCGATGGTTTTTTGGCATCAGCTGTAGCCGTTACTGGCATTTCTATCTCTTCCTGCTTTTTTTGCCACAACAGATAGGCTGCTCCACCGGCCAGTCCACCCAGTAGTAAAAACGCAACGTGCGGAAGACCAGGGATGACCCCTAGAAATATAAAAATTCCTGCAACAACGGCTACAAGATTGGGATTAAGGAAAATTTGTTCGGTTAAATCTCGCCCTAAACTTGTCTTTGTTGACACACGGGTAATAATAATACCAGCGGCAGTCGACATAATAAGTGCTGGAATTTGCGCTACCACAGCATCACCAACCGTTAAGAGAGTAAAGGTTTGCGCTGCCTGCCCTACGGACATGCCATGGTCTAACACACCAATTAATAGACCCCCAATAATATTAATAAAGATGATGAGTAACGCCGCGACCGCATCGCCTCGAACAAATTTACTCGAACCATCCATTGACCCATAAAAGTCAGCTTCTTGAGAAATAAGATCTCGCCGTTTTCTCGCTTCGGTTTCGTCGATGATGCCAGCATTCAAATCTGCATCAATACTCATTTGCCGTCCCGGCATTGCATCTAATGTAAAGCGTGCAGCAACTTCTGCAATACGCCCCGCACCTTTGGTAATCACCACAAAGTTAATAATGACCAGGATAGCGAACACCACCAAACCTACTGCAAAATTTCCACCAACGACAAAGTCTCCAAAGGCTTGAATCACTTCTCCCGCAGCATCCGTTCCATCATGACCGTTTAAAAGAATGACACGCGTGGAGGCAATATTCAGCGCAAGCCGAAAAAGTGTTCCCAGCAGTAGAACGGAGGGAAAGACTGAAAAGTCAGCAGGTCTCCCTGCATGCATCGTGACTAAGAGAATCAAAATTGCCAGAATAAGACTTAAAGAAAGAAAGAGATCCAGCAAGAAGGCTGGAAGAGGTAAGAGCATAATAAGAAGTATGCCCACCACTCCTATTGGCAACAACATATCGCCATAATGAGACGGCATGAGTTGGGCCTTTAACGATTTTGCATCAAATGCCATACAATTCCTTGTTAACTGGCCTGATCATGTTCTTGCTTCAACCGATAGACATAAGCCAACACTTCAGCAGCTGCACGATATAGATCACCAGGTATTTCTTGTCCCACCTTCACGATCTTATAAATACCTCGAGCTAAGCTACGATTCTCAATAATCGGAACACCAGCATGACGGGCAATCTGTTTAATTTTCTCTGCTATGACGCCTGCACCTTTGGCCACCACCGTCGGCGACTCCATAGAACCCGAGTCATATCGTAAAGCCACCGCTACATGTGTAGGATTAGTAATAACGACATCAGCTTTTGGCACCTCTTGCATCATGCGCTGACGGGCGCGTTCTCGTTGTAAACTCATTCGACGCGAACGAATTTGAGGATCTCCCTCAACATCCTTGGATTCGTCTTTCGTTTCCTGTTTCGTCATTTTCAAATCTTCCGATGTCTGCCAACGCTGATACAGAAAATCGGCAGTGGCTAACACCAACATCACAAGACCAACCCAGATAATAATTTGTAATGCAATCTCCCAAACACGAGAGAGTGCATCCCCAAGACTCATATTCGACAAATTCATCACCGTTTCGAAATTGTTCATGACGATGCTATACACAATGGTCCCAATGAGTCCGACCTTCAACAACGACTTTAAGAGTTCAACGATTCCTCGAAGTGAGAAAATCTTCTTGAGGCCATTGATTGGATTCAATTTAGATGGTTTTGGTTGCAGGGCGTTTTCTATCAGCAGAGGTCCTGTCTGCAGGAGTAAGGAGGCCACACCAATAGCCGTGATAATCAAGGCAAAAGGGAGTATCGGCAAGAATGTTTGCTCCACAATCATTGTGACAAAATTTTGAATAGACTCGGGCGTGGCTTGAAATGTCCCAATCATTTCGAACCATTCTTGGCTCGTATGTTGAAATTGTCGCCAGGCCGTTGGCATCCATAAGGTAATCATTCCAGCTCCACCAAAGAGCACGGCGATAGGGGCAAATTCTTTGCTCGTTGCGACTTGCCCTTTTTTACGCGCCTCCTCTAGACGCTTGCCTGTGGGCTGTTCTGATTTTTCTTGACCTTCTTTATTCTCAGCCACTTCCTAGCTCCTTGAGCAAATCCCACAGTACTCGCTCCATACCCACAAGCGATTGCTGAAAAATGAGTGCGATCAATGGTAGGCCAAACCCTAAAACCAATAAGCCCATTGAAATAGTCAATGGAAAACTGGTCACCAAGACATTCATTTGTGGAACCAAGCGCCCCAAGATCCCCATGGTTAGATGTATGAGAAAAGTTGCGGCGATGACAGGCAATGCCAACTTGAGCCCGGTATTCATGGTGCTTTGCATGAGTTGAACAATATCCACGAGTAGTGGAGTATGTAACTGTGCCCCAAATGGTGGAATCAATGTAAAGCTACTTCCTAAGGCCAACAGAATAAGATGATGGCCATCCAGTTGAAAGTACAACAGAGTGGCGATGACCGTGAGGAGTTGTCCAAACACTGGTGTCTGCAATTGTGTTGCGGGATCGACAGCTTGAGCAAATCCAAACCCCACTTGAAACCCCATCACTTGCCCTGCAAGCTCGACAGACGCCATCAGCAGTCGAGTGGCAAGTCCCAACGTTAATCCAATCAATATCTCCGCGGCCAATCCCATCAATAATGATAAAGGCTGTAACCAATTTTGATCAAAATACACGTCAACCACTGGCGTTAATATGATCGCAACACCCGCGGCTAATGTGACCTTAATACGAACGGGCACATTCCGTCCCCCAAGAAGAGGAAGAGCTGATAAGATGGCGGTGGTCCGAACAAGTACCACAACAAAGTTCCATAATTCCTGAACTGCAAAATCGAATTGAAGCATTACCCGCAGAAAACCGTGAAGAATAAGAAGTTAGAAGTAAGGAGTAAACAGGAACATATTCAAAAAAAAAATTGAAGAAGAATGTCTTGGTATTTGGCTTTGAACTTTCATTTGTCAGTATGAACTTAATTCGTGAATTCTGGAATCTGACCCCATGTCGTAATCATGAAGCCAAGGATTTGTTGGAGAATCCAAGGAAATCCGAACAGAATCACTAAAAAGACAGTTACAATTTTTGGAACAAACGTCAACGTGGCTTCATTAATCTGAGTCATAGCTTGAAAGGCGCTAATCAGCAAACCAACGACTAAACTCAGACCTAACATCGGACCGGCTACCAAGAGAATGGTCTGAATAGCCGACGTGCCAATATCTAATACACCTTCAGGCGTCATAGAAATAGTCAGGAGTAAAAAGTGGAAAGTAAAATAGAACAATACATCTACTTCTTTTACTTTTAACCTTTTACTTCTTACCTTTCACTTTAAAGTGTAAGCTAGTGGAAACTTCGCATGAGTGAACCCACAATGAGGAACCATCCATCCGCTAGTACGAATAATACGAGTTTGAAGGGAAGTGAAATCATGACCGGAGGAAGGAGCATCATACCCATCGACATCAAAATACTTGCCACAATCATGTCGATGACTAAGAATGGAACATAAATGAGAAACCCTATTTGAAAGGCTGTCCGTAATTCGCTTGTCACAAATGCTGGAATGAGTACGTGTAAGGGCACATCATTGTGGTCGTTGAGATCCTGCACACCAGCCATTTCCACAAATAGCATCAAGTCTTTCTCACGGACCTGACGAAGCATAAATCCACGCACAGGGGCAATGGCTCGCTCGATTGCCACCTCTTGCTCAACTTGCTGTTCTAAGTAGGGATTGACAGCCTGAACTCGGATCTCCTCCCACACTGGCATCATAATAAACATGGTCATAAACAAGGCCAAACCAATAACCACTTGGTTCGGAGGAGCATGCATCGTTCCCATGGCCTGCCTCAGGAGCCCAAGGACAATCACCAACCTGGTAAAGGACGTTAAGAGGGTCAGGAGTGCAGGTGCAAGGGAAAGAACTGTGAGAAGAACGAGAATTCTGATTCCAATTGTCCAGGGTTCCGAGCCTTCACCTCCAGATAATTGAAAACTTAGGAGAGGGTCTTGCGTCCCTTGTGCAGAGACATTCGTCCCTATCAGCATGAAGAAAGTCGCCAGGCCACACACCCAAAGCATTCGTTGGAATATTGAACGGGCAATGAATGTGGAAGACCAGCTGAGCACACTCATGAGAGTCGACGTTCGAGCCATTCTTGCCTCATGCGTCCTCACACAGACTCACTTTTCTTCTGTATCATTGTTGCGACATTGTCAGCTCGTCTCCAGAGGTTGGTAGACAACAGGCCCAGACCTCCAACTGCTTGGCTAGATGTCTCGCGCAATTGCTCCACTCGTGCCGTATCCGTGACTCGAGTTAACAGCGTTAGATCACGGGTAGTTGAACCGATCACCAGTACTTCACCGGCGACTTCAACCAACATAATGGCTTTACCTTGTCCTAAGCGAAGTCCGCCGACCAATCGAAGTATTGATTGTCCTAGATGAGTGGGGTTTTCACCCATGAAGCGTTTCAAGAGAAACGTTCCGCCAAGAAGCAGCGTTACAACTACTCCAAGGGCCCCAGCCATTTTTAATGCTTGATCAGCAAAATCCATAATTCACCATTCGCTACAAAGATTTTCGTTCACACGACACATCTCACGCTAATTTATTCACACGTTCTGACTGACTCACAACATCAGTCAATCGAATGCCAAATTTTTCATTCACCATCACCACTTCACCTCTTGCGACAAGCTTCTCATTGACGAGAACTTCCAAGGGCTCCCCGGCCAACTTATCCAACTCGACAACGGAACCTGGGCCAAGTTGAAGCAATTCTTTAATGACCATTTTGGCACTCCCGAGTTGTGCCGATATCACCAGCGGAATATCCATGATACGATCTAGACTAAGATCCCATTCCTGACTTCCTGATGCATCACCTGACACACCTAAAGTTGGTTGAGGCACAGATGGTGGATCGGCTGGAGGAGGAGCGGAAACAGCCTGTGCGGGCGGATTGGATGCGGCTTCATCAGCTAAAGCAGCCGCCATCGCCGCCTCTACATCCATGTCCATGTCATCTTCTTCTGCAGGAGTCCCTTGTCCTTCTTCTGGATTCTCACTCATTCGCGCATTCCTTTTTTGTCAAATGTAACCAATCTTCAATTCTCATTTATTCAGGCGGACTGAGTACAGAGGATATTTGAAATGATTGCGATGCTTTCGTCACACCTGGAAACCCATGAAATTTGGGAACCCCTTCAATAGTTCCTACAAGAGGAACGTCTGTAGGTTGCTCTAACACGATGACATCTCCGGCAGAAAAATTCATCAAATCTTCCACTGAAATTGTTGTAGAACCTAAATGCACTGACATTGTGACTTCAGTGTCACGAAGGCTATCGGAAAATCGACGCACCCAACTCTGGTCGATTTCATAAAAATCACTTTGAAAACTCACTTGAAGACGTTCTCGTAATGGTTCAAGCATGGCATAGGGTATACAGAGATGAATATCTCCAACCGCATCACCCAACTCAACACCCACAGTAATCACGATGACAATATCTGAAGGCAAGACAATCGACGCTAATTGTGGGTTCATTTCAGCTCGCACGGCCTTAATCGCGACCTTGTGTACTGGTTCCCAGGCCTTTTCCAAATTCGCCAATCCCATCACCATGACTTTTTTCATGATTCGTTGTTCTATCGAGGTGAAATCTTGTCCTTCAGGTTTGACATGCGTCTGACCTGTTCCCCCAAAAAAATGGTCCACAAGCAAATACACCGTTGCCGCATCGGTGGCCACCATCGCAAATCCTCGTAATGGTTCCATAGAGACAATTTGTAAATACGCGGGAACAGGCAAACGACGAGTAAACTCACTAAACTTAAGGACAGATTGATTGGTGACCGTGACTTCAATTGTTTTTCGAAGCGCTTCACCTAAGGAAATTCTGAACAGGCGGGAAAACTGCTGATGAATGACATCCAGCGTGGGCATTCGCCCACGAACAATCCATTCTTGATTACCAAGATCATAGGGGACAGGACCATCAATCGGTTCTTCCGGTTCGGGAGTCTCCTCCTCAACTTCCCCTCCAGAAACACCACGAAGAAGCGCATCGACTTCATCTTGTGAGAGTATTTTCTCCATAAGTTCTTATGCGAATGGTAATCCTAAAATTACTTGATGAAAATAACTCTCAAGCCGTCTT
The DNA here is from genome assembly GCA_049607825.1 of Nitrospirales bacterium. Taxonomy (GTDB): domain Bacteria; phylum Nitrospirota; class Nitrospiria; order Nitrospirales; family UBA8639; genus JAGQKC01. The sequence goes on along the minus strand of JBMYWX010000061.1, from coordinate 2,724 downwards.
TTCAAACCGTTCATACGTCTACCATTCTTTTTACCTTACTCTTGTTCATCTTAGACATCATCTCCTTCAGATCGATTACTGAATAACAAAGTCTGTAAAAAAGACATTGGCAATTTTTCCTTTTTTTAACACTCCATTGAGGCGAGTAATGATTTCTTCTCGAACACGTCGTTTTCCATTCGTCGTACGTAGCATATGAGATTCTTTACTTGATAGAAGTACCAATAGCGCATCACGAATCGCTGGGACCTTTGCCGGGTAATCGGTTTTTTCTTCAGGTCGATCTAATTCTAGTTTAACGGTCATTTTCAAATATCGTAGTTCTTCTCGATCAGCCAAATTCAGCACGAATGCATCAAGTTCTACAACTGGGCCTGGTTCTTTGGCATGACCATCATCTTCATCATGGGCATCGGTCTCATGGTTTTCCTTTTTGGCATGAGCTTCCTCTTCACCACTAGAGCCCATCAAAAACCAAGCTGCACCACCTCCCCCACCTAATACTGCAACAGCGAGAATAATGATGAGCATAAGTTTTTTACTTGATCCCCCTCCAGCCCCTTCTTCATCAGCCATATTTCTACCTCTTCAACAGGTTGCACAATGAACGATTTCTGTACACATCTAGATCAGCAACCTTCATGCCATGCCGTGTTTCATCTCTAGAATACTGAGACATAAGACATGGTATTTTTTACCTACCAATTCACCAACATTAATCTCTTATTAATTGATCACTTACACCAGTACAGACTCATCAATATTTAATAAGTCGATAAGGCTGCATTTTTTACCTCATCGTTCTGAAGTAAAAATCTGTCAATTTCCCCTGCAGAGCATGGCCATCTTTGACATTTGAGCACCTCTAATGAAAAGTTCGAAATCAACAGGACGTCAAAACATTTTAATTCCGTAATAGATTTTTTATCTTCATCTATCATGTTCAAAAATCGTTAACCACAACCCAGAGGCAGCCAAGCGCCAGAGTAAACTCGCTCAGCTTCGATTTTCGAATACTCAAACGATCGTGACCGAAGACATCTTTATTAACCAGGGCCGAATCGCTAGAGCTCAGAACTAGGAGTCTATAATATACTATGAGAAGTTCGGGAAAGAGTTTTTGAGTAAAGACAGAGGGAAAGAGCAGTTTCGAAATTTAACACATCAAGTAAGGAGCCAGAAAAAGACAATGCCGTTTCCTAACTCCTTACAATGGTTTCTTTATCGTGACAAATTCACGAGTTCGCCAAGAAGAGTATCTGTTGTCGTAATAATTCTGGCATTGGCCTGGAAGCCTCGTTGCATGGTGATCATGTTCACTAATTCATCACCTAAGTCGACGTTCGAGGCTTCAAGGGTATTGGCAAAAATTTTCCCAAAGCTACCAGAACTCGGAGCGCCATCTAAGGGATTACCTGAGTCAGCGCTTTGAATAAAAAGATTTCTTCCTATCGGTTGCAAACCATCAGGGTTACTGAATCGCGTCAACAACACCTGACCAAGATTTCTCGTCGTACCATTCGAAAATCGACCCAAGAGGATTCCATCTTCTCCAATAGACGTCCCGGCCAATGTTCCATTCGCAAATCCATTCTGTGACTGAGTCAGAATGACTGAGGTTCCACCTTGTTGAAGCATTCCATCAGAACCAGCTCCACTATCCGTTGTCACACTCGAGCCAAAATCAAAAGCGAGGGCCGCAGAGAGGATGGGGGAGGCTCCATTGGTAAACACTAGCCCGGTCGGAGTCGCATTATCGTAATAAGTCACAGTCCCTTCAGTATCGAGCAATCCCCCAGAGGTAAACCCTAATGTCCCGGTTGCCACGAGTCTTGAATTCCCATCTGCTGATAGGTTACCTGCTGGAGTTCCTGTAGTTCCAGTGGTAGAAAATTCTGACTCAGCCCCAACTAAGTTGTAATCCCATGTATTGTTGGCTGTTTTGGTGAAATACATCGTGACACCATGACCAAACCCAAGTGAATCAAACAATTCAAACCCAGTACTGAATGCAGAAGACCCGATTGGATCATCGATATCAAAGGTTTGAATCGCAGCTCCTGCGCTCAAATTTCCAGACATATCCACAGTAGATGTCACCGTGCCAACCTGCTGGGTCGTCGTCAAGACTAAATCACCAGCCGATCCCGTAATCACTCCGTTTGCATCAGCCGAAAAACCTTGTAATTTCAGACCTGCAGGATTTGTGATGTTTCCTGAAGAATCTGTACCAAACTGACCAGCTCTCGTATAAAAGCTATCACCATTGGCATCCACAACCTGGAAGAATCCGTCTCCGTCAACGGCTAAATCCAAAGCATTCGAAGTCGTTTGTAACGACCCTTGACTAAAACTCGGATCAATTCCTAAAACACGAACACCTCGGCCTTCCACTAAGGAATTGGTTGTTCCACCGCCACCAATCGAGGCACCAAAAAGATCTCCGAACGTGACCGTCCGGGTTTTATATCCCGTCGTTTGTGCATTCGCAATATTATTACCGATTTCACTGAGTGCCCGACTCGTAGCATTAATTCCACTCGTCGCTGTAAAAAATGCCGAAGTAATACCCATAGGTGTTAAATCCTCTCACGACTTAAATGAATTGTGACGACATTAAGACTCATTACAATGTTTGTACCGACAAGATGTCATTGGATAGCAATGTCTTTCCACTGCCTAAAGTGATAAGCGGTTTATCTTCACTGACCATAACGCTTTTGA
>JBMYWX010000060.1:0-13634 GCA_049607825.1 Nitrospirales bacterium | reverse complement strand
TCGTCGGTTATCGATTATTGATTTAGAAGGAGGACATCAACCACAGACAAATGAGGATCAATCAGTTTGGGTTGTATTTAACGGAGAAATTTATAACTTTCAGAATTTGCGAGAATATTTACTCGCAAAAGGACATACATTTACAACTCGATCTGATACAGAAGTTATTGTGCATTTATACGAAGAAAAAGGGGAGGCCTGCTTCAAGGAATTACGGGGAATGTTTGCGATTGCTATTTGGGACAGTCGTACGCGCCAACTTCTGCTGGCTCGAGATCGAGTTGGGAAGAAACCGCTGTTTTTCTTCTATAATGGAAAAAGCGTGGTGTTTGGGTCAGAGATGAAAGCTGTCCTCGCAGCACCGGATGTGAATCGAGATATTGATCTTGAAGCTCTATCTGATTATTTTTCGTTATTGTATGTGCCAGCGCCAAAGTCTATCTTCAAGGCAGTTCGAAAGGTTCTCCCTGGTCATTATCTTGTGATTTCAGAGCGAGGTCTACGAGATGAGGAATATTGGGACATTGATTTTTCTCAAACATTAGTGAAGTCAGAGCAGGAGTGGTGTGAACAACTTTTAGAAACCTATCGTGAAGCCGTGAGCATGCGTTTGATTAGTGAGGTCCCACTCGGAGCATTCCTATCTGGTGGTATTGACTCCTCATCGGTGGTCGCACTAATGAGTCAGATTACTGGTAAGCCAGTAATTACCACGTCCATTGGTTTTGAGGAAAAAGAGTTCAATGAATTAGATTATGCGAGGCAAGTCGCCTCCCAGTTTAACTCTCAACATTTTGAGCAGGTGGTTCGTCCTGATGCAGCAGGAATTATAGAGAAGCTTGCATGGTACTATGATGAACCATTTGCAGACTCCTCGGCCATTCCAACGTACTACGTTTCTAAGTTGGCAAGAGAACATGTGACGGTTGCTCTGTCTGGAGATGGTGGTGATGAGTTTTTTGCCGGTTATCGGAGATATATATTTGATAATCGTGAAGAGCAATTACGAGGAATGCTTCCAGGATGGTTTCGGCGGTCAGTGTTTGGGACGTTGGCTACTCTCTATCCAAAAGCTGACTGGGCTCCGAGAATGTTTCGCGGAAAGGCGACATTTGAAAATTTAGCGAGGTCTCATATCGAAGGTTATTTTCGTTCCATATCTGCGCTCCATCCAGATATGAAACAGCAATTACTTCATCCCCAAGTGCAAGAAAGTCTAAGAGGGTATGATACGGCTGATGTGCTTCGTAAATATTATGATAAAGCGCATCAGGCTGACCCCATGTCTCGGATTCTCTATGTAGATGTCAAAACCTATATGACGGATGATATTTTAGCGAAGGTTGATCGTGCGAGTATGGCTCATTCTTTAGAAGTTCGCGCGCCAATGTTGGACCATCGTTTTATGGAACTTGCTGCACGTATTCCTGCTTCACTGAAGCTTCAAGGGACGACCGGAAAACATATATTGAAAAAGTCCCTAGAAGGGACGCTCAGTCATGACATTCTCTATCGAAATAAGATGGGGTTTGCTGTTCCTTTGGAGCGTTGGTTCCGTGTGGAGTTGAAAGATACGGCTCATACTCTGTTGTTTCAAGAGCAAACACATAATTATTTAAACATGGATACTGTGAGAACACTTTGGAAAGAGCATCAGTCTGGCTTACGAAATCGAGCAACTGAACTATGGACCGTGTTGATGTTTCGAATGTGGGAACGTCAGTTTCTCTCCTAGCTCTGCAAAGAATACAGAAAAACGAAGTCGGATGCTTACCTGGTACTGTTCATGCTTCAATCTATGAAGGTTTTGGTGTTTACAGGGTTGTTCCCTAGTAACGTGTGGCCCAATCATGGAATTTTCATTCAACAACGCATGGCGCATGTCGCAAGATTGCCACAGTGTGAAGTTCGAGTTGTGACTCCGGTCCCCTATTATCCGCCGATCCCGCTGGGCTGGCGAACAGCCTATCGAAACATTGTTGCTCAGCAAGTATTAGATGGGATGGAGGTCGATTATCCGAGATATGTCATGATTCCCAAGATCGCCATGGTCTTACAAGGAATCTTGTTATTTCTCTCAGTTTTACCATTTGTCGTACGACTACGGAGAAAATTTCATTTTGATGTGATTGATGCACATTATATTTATCCTGATGGATTAGCGGCGGTACTATTAGGATGGTGGCTGAAAGTTCCTGTCGTCGTCTCAGCAAGAGGGAGCGATCTCAATGTGTTCGAGAAATTCCCTATCATCAGGCGAGTGATTCAATGGACCCTTCGTAGGGCCGATGCCGTGATCACCGTCTCTCAGGGACTAAAAGATGTAACGGGGCGTTTAGGTATTCCATCGGAGAAAGTTTCTGTCATTCCCAATGGCGTAAATCCAGAAATATTTTACCCACTGACGAAGGAGGAGGCTCGAAAGTATTTACAATTACCAATAAGAGAAAGAAAGATTGTGGTATCTGTCGGTAATCTAACGCCAAATAAAGGATTTGATCTTCTCATTAAGACCTTGAAGGAACTTGCCGAAAAATCTAATGAAAACACCCCTTTACTATTGATTGTCGGGGAAGGGGCTTATCACGCCACCTTGCAGAAGATTATTGATGATCTTGGTGTGCAACCATATGTGCAATTAGTTGGTGCCGTACCCCATGAACAATTATCTTGGTATTACAATGCAGCTGACCTGGTGTGTTTAATGAGTGAGAGGGAGGGGTGGCCTAATGTCATACTTGAAGCATTAGCCTGTGGTAGGCCGGTGATGGCTTCTAGAGTTGGCGGAATTCCAGAAATTTTGACCTCTCCCAAGGTCGGAAGCTTAGTTGAACGACATGTTCCACAACTTGTTCTTTGTATGGCTGAGGCTTTAGAACGAGATTGGAATGTCTTGGAAATTGTTGGTTATGCCAAGACCTTTAGCTGGAATCAAACGGCGCAATCTGTGGAAGAAGTCTTGAGGTCCGTTGTACGTCAACAACGGGTCGTATAAATGAAATAATAAATTGAATGGAAAGGTGAAATAAGTAAAACGATATAATGGAAAGCTTAATGAAAATTGTTCTTGTCGCGGGTGCACGCCCAAACTTTATGAAAATTTCTGCAGTTATTGATGCTCTGGAATCTCATAATGCCTCAAGTGCTGTTCACATTGATTATCGATTGGTTCATACTGGGCAGCATTATGATGCTAAAATGTCACAAACATTTTTTGTGGACCTTGGTATTCCCAAGCCTGATGTTGATTTGGGTGTTGGGTCTTCTTCTCATGCGCAACAGACAGGGGAAATTATCAAGAAGTTTGAATCCGTCATTCTTGACGAACGACCAGATATTGTTCTGATTGTTGGTGATGTGAATTCCACTATTGCTTGTTCATTAGTCGCGTCAAAGATTATCTACCCGAACCCTACTGACAGGTTAAATCTCTATCGTCCTTGTATTGCCCATGTCGAAGCCGGGTTACGAAGTTTTGATCGTGATATGCCTGAGGAAATTAATCGAGTGTTGACTGACGTGGTTTCAGATTTTCTTTTTATTACTGAACGTAGTGCAGAGAAAAATCTCAGGAAGGAAGGAATTCCTAAAGACAAGATCTATTTTGTTGGCAATACGATGGTTGACTCTCTACTCAAGCATAAAAAAAAGTCCACTGAATCCAATATTTTGAAACGGTTGGGGCTTTCCCAAAATGAAGCAATTGACCCTCTATCTTTAGTTTCTGGCAGCGATTCCAAGAAGCCAACTACCCTTGGTTCTCAGAGACCCTACGGCGTGATGACATTGCACAGACCGAGTAACGTTGATAATCCAGACTGTTTCCACAACATTCTCGACGCGCTGAAGGAACTCAGTCAAGACATGCCCATTGTCTTTCCTGTTCATCCGCGCACCTTGAAACGTATTCATGAGTTTCAGTTTGAAAAGTTTTTTGCTTCCCTTGATACTCAAAAAGTTGGGTCGTCTGGACTGTACTGCCTTGAGCCGTTAGGTTATCTCGATTTTCTTTGTCTAACCTCACATGCTCAGCTTGTATTGACTGACTCTGGTGGTCTGCAGGAGGAAACCACAATCTTGGGTGTGCCGTGTGTCACATTGAGGGAAAATACTGAACGTCCCATTACAATTACCCAAGGCACAAATGTGCTGGCTGGGACGGCCAAAGACCAAATTATTTTTCATGCTCGGCGACAACTTGCTTTTATAGCGAAACGTAAACGGCCAAAATATTGGGATGGCCGTGCTGGAAAACGAATAGTTCATACATTGTTCGAGTGGGCAAGCAAGAAAATCTGAAGTCGCATAGGGCCTCAGGTTTTTCCGCAGATGTGCACATCATTGTTCTGAATCGTGTTTGTGAGTATCATTTATATTTAGGAAATTATTATGGATCATTCTGCAACGGAGGCCTCTTCATGAAAAGACGACTCTTTCAGATTGAGTTAGGTAAGTTTTTGATTTCGAGTAATAGACGTGGTTTGTGGGAGCAATCGCGAAGACCTATTTTTCGGCTTTTCCTAAGTTTGTGTTTAGTTGTTTCCCTTACAACGCTAAGCCAAGTTGAGGGTGGAATGAGTCACTACGAGGGGAGTAGTCGTACGTGGGGCTATCGGATAGATAGTTGGCATGGCACTTTCCCTTCGGTCTTTCGAGTGAATCATGATCCGGCAGGTCCAACGATGAGTCATGACTATTATGAGCCATCTTCTGCGAAGCTTGTTCGACTCATTGAACCTGCTCATGTCAATCGTATATTGCCGAATATACAGCAGTCATTCAGAGTTCCAGAAACTCGACGTGAAGGGTACTTAAAGAGTGCATTACGTGAAATAACTTATACCCTTGATCGGCTTGTTAATCACCCAAAAGCTTTGGCGTTATCTGCTTCACTTGGCAAACTAATGGGACGTCCTAAAATGCCGGTTAGTTTCTATCAACGCGCGATAGCTCTGTATCCTAAACGTGCAATGACACATGCTCAATTCGGGAACTTCTTAGTTGGGGTGGGGGATTTGGAAGAAGGGATTGAGCGACTCAAAATTGCTATCAAGGTGAACCCAAAGCTCGCCGTGTCCTATGGCTGGCTTGCCTGGGCATATGAGGAAAATGGTCAATTTGAACTCGCTCAAGAATATACGAAGAAGGCGAGGGAGAAACGGTTTAGGGGGAAACTTCCAAAGCCGAAGGCGACAAAGTAATGGATAATCGTGTCCTACATATTGAAGAAATGACAAACAGGATCATATGAGTGGAATCTGTGGCATAGCATTTAGCGAGCGAAGTCAGCAGCAACGATTCCATTGCTTGACTGGGATGTTGCACGAACTTGATCCATCACGGAAGACTCAAGGTCGTATCAAAATTGGCGAGTCGAGTGGGATTGGGGTGCAAGAGTTCCCCGGTCGATTGACAGGCATTGCGGAGTTAAGGGAACGAGAAGGTACGTCTGTTTTAGGGTTTCATGGAAGCATATATAATCTTCCTGAAGTTCTTGCCTCAAGTGAAGAATGTCATGATCCGATTGCGGTAATGCTGACCTTATCGTTGCAAGGGTTAAGAGATTTCATTGCCAGTCTTCGAGGGGAGTTTGTATTCTCTTTGTGGGATGCACGTCAAGAAATGCTTTTTCTCGCGACCGATCGATTTAGGATTCACCCTCTTTTTTATACACACGATCAAACGCAGTTGGTTTTTTCTTCCAGGATGAGAGGTCTTCTCGCTTGTCCTTATGTGCATGATCTGGCCATTAATCCCTCAGCCATCATAGACGTGATTAGTTCTTCCTTCATTCCCACTCCCAGAACGATCTTCCAAAAAGTTCAGAAGCTGGGTGCAGGGCAATTACTTTCGTGGAGTCAGGGAGAATGTCAGGTCGAGTCTTATTGGGATGTGACGTTTAACAATTCTGGACGGTTCAGTCGATCGCATCTTTCAGAAGAACTTAGGGAAACCTTTTCTAACTCCCTTATGGTACGCCTGAATTATGATAAGACGCCCAACCAAATAGGAAGTTTCTTGAGTGGTGTTCTGACTCAACTTGCGCAAACTCCGATGAAAAGTTTTTCAATTGGTTTTGGCGAAGAAACCTTTGATGAGATGGATTATGCGCGATGTGCTGTTGATGCATTTGGCGCTCAATCTCATGAGTACATTGTGACGGCAGACGACACGTTTCAGATCATTGATCTCCTTATTGAGGCATTTGATGAGCCCTATGCGAATGCGTCTGCCATTCCAACCTATTATTGTGCGAAATTAGCCAAAGAACATGGTATTCAGATGCTCTATGGGGGGGATGGGGGTGACGAGTTATTTGCAGGAAACGAGAGGTACGCAACGCAAAAAATATTTGACTATTATGGGAAATTTCCTCCTTGGCTTCGAGATGGTGGCATCCAACCTGCGGTATTCGCATTAGCGAACTTGTTGAAAATTCGATTGTTTACAAAGGGGAAGAAGTATATTCAACGAGCGAATACTCCCTATCCAGATCGTTTATTTTCTTGGGGTTTGTTTGAACTTCTTCCCATCGAGGATGTGTTCTCAAAAGATTTCCTGCAGTCGGTTGGTGGGTCACAATATGATCCTCATCATCGTGTGAGAGAACTATATGAGCAGTCAAAAGGATTCGCGGATACCGAGTTAGATCGTCAATTATACCTCGACCTCAAGCTCGTTATATCAGATAACGACGTTCTCAAGGTCACTCGGATGACAGAGGCAAATGGGATAGCCGTACGATTCCCATTTCTTGACCAACGGTTGGCTGAATTTGCCGCGAGCATTCCAGCGAATGTCAAAATGCAGGGGACAAAGTTACGGACATTCTTTAAAGATTCCTATGCTGATTTACTGCCACCTAAGATTCGTATGAAAACCAAGCATGGATTTGGTTTGCCAATCCCAATGTGGTTACGAACTGATAAGAAGCTCAGAGACCTTATGTTAGATGTGTTGCAAAGCGAGGCTATTCGTCAACGTGGATATTTCAATAAGAATACCATTGACGAATTAATCAAAAGGCATCGGGAAGACACGACGTCATTTTACGGAACAATGCTTTGGAATTTTGTCATGTTGGAATTATGGCTTCGCCGGTATTGTGACAAAATGTAAGAAAGAAATCTTGCTAGGCCTCAACTTCCTCCATCAGAAGGTATGGAGGTATCTCACGTGTCAATATCTTAAAGGATAGTCCTTCATGAGTCTCATGAAATCGATTGGTTATAGAGCGGTCGCCATGTTGTATGCTGTAGGTTTCTTTTCGCTCCTCAATCGATGGGTTGACCATGTGCAGATAAAAACTACAGAAGACAAAACGTTAAAATTTCCATGGGTTCAAAAACGAAAATCGAGGCCAGTACAAATATTAATGTACCATGGAATTGACGATGCATGGTCTCCTTTTCTTCCGCCTACTCCCATCCATCAATTTAAAAGTCATCTGGATTACCTTTCGGCATATTGTCATGTGTTGACACTTGAGGAAGCCGTGGAAAGGCTCAAATATGGGGATGTACCTCATCGCGCTGTGGTCATTACCATTGATGATGGATATCGAGATAGCTATGTGAATGCATTCCCACTTCTAAAAGAAAAGGAACTTCCTGCCACGGTTTTTCTTGCCACCTCAGGGATCGGAACAGGGCATGTTCTTTGGCATGACCGTGTCTGTTGGATGATTAGCCATACAACGGTCCCATTCTTAGATGGATTTGGAAGTAGGCATAGATACGAACTCGATACATTAGAAGATAGGCGAGTTGCGCAAAACGGTGTTCTTTGGTACTTACGAACTCTAAATGATCAGTCTCGAGTGCAGGCTATTGAAAGCCTGTCGAGTCATTTAGAGGTCTCTGGTAACCCGAGTCCCGACTTTCGTTTGATGCTTAATTGGGAAGAAATCAAGGAAATGCACGGTGGGGGTATTCGCTTTGGTGCACATACTGTGACCCATCCTATTCTATCCAAAACTTCATTGCCGGCAGTAGTTGACGAAATTCGAGAGTCAAAGGTAACAATTGAACGAAATGTGGGCGATACTGTTACAACGTTCGCATATCCGAGTGGACGACCAGAAGATTACAATGCTGAGATTAAGAAGATTGTGGAAGAGGAAGGGTTTGCATGTGCGGTAAGTACCGTGCGTGGGAATAATTTTCAGGGCGATGATTTGTTCGACTTACAGCGAATGGGATATTGGGATCAAGAGAGTGGATTATTTGGATTGCGGTTCGAATATTCAAGGTTCTGTGCGTAACGGAAAGATCATGGTGTTTGTCAGATGCCTATGAAGTGGGTATTTTTGAAAGGCCAAGAGGTTTTTCCAATGCATCGAGAGCAATGGGATGCGCTAAATAGTTCCATTCACAATCATATATTGCTTGATTCCGATTTTTGGATTCCTCTTGTGCGTTTGTTTGGCCATGACGAATTGTATCTTGGAATTTCAGATAGTCGTGAGTATCCAGGTATGATTCTCGTTGAGCAAGTAGGATCTGGGCAATGGAGAACCTTTCAACCAGCTCAAGCCCCCCTAGGCCCAATGCTTCTAGCAAATCCAGAAAACGTTGAAGTGCAACTACGTGTTTTGCTAAGAAGCCTTCCTGGCTTGGCTTTATCAATGGGAATTACTCAGCAAGACCCTGATTATTCAGTTTTACGTCAAAGTCATAATGGGAGTAAACTCGAATTCTTGGATTATATCACCACTCCCAGAATTTCAGTCTTTGATACATTTGAGGTATATTGGAAAGCTCGTGGAAAAGATCTTGTAGGTAATTTAGCAAGACGAAGGAAAAGACTGAATGAGCAGGGTGTGAAAGTCTCTCTTTCGGTAGACCGAACGGCACAAGGTGTGCCTGAGGGAGTGCACGTCTATGGGGAGTTCGAGTCGTCAGGTTGGAAGGGGGCAGAGGGGTCAGCGGTTCGAAGTAGTAATGCACAGGGAGAGTTTTATCGTGATATGCTCGCTAGATTCTGTAAGAGAGGTGAAGGGGTAATTTATCAATTATTCATGGGTGATCAGCCAATTGCGAGCAACTTATGTGTTGAAAGAAATGGCATGCTCATATTATTAAAAACGGCTTATAATGAGGAATATAAGAAATTATCTCCAAGCTACATGATGCTTGAGGATATGCTGAAGCAATTATTTGCAGAAAAGAATGTGCAAGTACTTGAATTTTATGGTCGAGCGAAAGAGTGGCATAAAAAGTGGGCAAGTGAGGAGCGAACTATGTACCACGTGAATTATTATCGGAATGCAATCGTTTCTCAAACAAGAAAAGTATTGAAGACTCAAAGACTATGGTCAGGAAAGAAAGGATAGCTTGTGGGTGTGGTCGTCCGTCAGGCGGATCTGAACGCAGACCGTGATCAGATTATTGAACTTCAAAAGAAATATCTGACAAATCAGTCTGGTATTCAGCGATTTGACTGGTTGTATAAGAAGAATCCGTTTGGCCTGCCTCATGTCTGGGTTGCTCAAGACTCAAGTACGTCTACCGTCATAGGTGCGGCGGCAGCCTTTCCCCGCTCGCTCTATATTGGGTTGCAAAAAAAGATAGGTTGGGTTCTAGGGGATTTTTGTATTAGTGAGGAGTACCGATCTTTAGGGCCAGCGATTCAATTGCAACGTGCCTGTCTAGAAGGGGTGAACATAGAGGGAAATACGATTTGGTATGATTTCCCAAGTGAAAAAATGTTGGCGATCTATAAGCGGCTAAAAATATCTTCTCCCGGAAAGATGATTCGTTTTGTGAAACCGTTGAAGGTTGATCGAAAAGTTCGAGCATGGGTGAACTCGCCTCTACTTCAGCGATGTATAAATGGAATTGGTAATCGGATCTTAGATGTGAATAATCGACGGGGAAAAGTTTCGACAGGCCTTACTCTTGATGTGCATGTGGGAGAGTACGGATATGAGTTCACTGAATTATCTGAGAAAGTCGGGGATAGTGTAGGAAATTGTCTTGAACGAACGGCTGCTTTTTTGGAGTGGCGCTACAAGCAAAATCCTCTTGGTGATTATGTCATGATAACTGCTCGTCTTGATGGTGAACTTAAGGGCTATGCTGTGTTTACCGAGACAGAATCAGATGCCATACTCATTGATATCTTTGGATTTCGAAATGAACCTATTATCGTGGGTCTTCTTCATGACATCGTGGGTCGTGTTCGCCTGAATGGATGTGAAACCCTTGAGGCTTCTTTAGTCGAAGGGCATCCTTGGATTCCCTTTCTGCAGTCAGTAGGTTTTAAGCCTCGTGAGACTGCGCCCGTCATAATTGCTGGGGTGCAAAATGAGTCTGTTTGCAGTGCAAACAGTGAGCCTCAAGCATCGATATTATTAATGCAAGGAGACCGGGACAGCTGAATTAGGGAGGTAGGCTTGGATATGGAAGCAAGTGCAGACCTTGAGCGTATTAGGAAATTCATCATTGAACATATCCCGAAAGCTCGTCAACTGGAGATTCAAGATGATGAGCAACTCTTGGAGAATGGCCTATTAGACTCGCTCGGCATTTTAGATGTCGTGACATATTTAGAAGAAGAGTTTGGGATCTCTGTATCGGATGAAGAGTTAACGCCAGATAATTTTCAATCGATACAAACAATGAGTGGGTATGTTCAAGAGAAGAAAAGTCAGATATCGTCTTCAAACTGAACCAGACTATTCATTGTCAAGTGCGACCTGTAGATGAATAAAAACGTAGCACTTCGACGGCCAAACTTGTTTTTAGAAAGACGGAGGATGAGAAGATCTTCCAATTGTGAGGTTGTGTTTCCGTGTGAGGTCATTACTCACATCGCCTTGTCAGACTAGTCTTGAATGTTCCTGCCAGATTATATCTACGAATTGGGGGCTTACATTGTCTAATACACTGACTGTCGGTACCCTTATAAGTTCCGTATGTTCCTAAGGCCTAATGGTCTAGGCTACCCATCCCGCACAGGTTATGCGGAATAGCTTTGGCCCTGTTGCTTTTTATTTTAGGCCAAAGTTCGAACTTCTAGGAGGGAGTAGGCACTACTCTATTTGAGGAATTGGGTGTGGACTTTGGCGTCTATTTCAAAATTATTGCTGGTTGACTGAAGGTGAGGTCGGTGAATAATGGCAGGCGCGAATGACCGTTATACATCAAGACCGAAAAAGACGTAAAAGCTCTTATGCGTATTGAGAGAAATTTCTTTCTACTCAAATGACTGCAATATGACTCGCTCTATTGAAAACAATGATCATACGTCCAAGCTTATATGTCTTGGCTTGTGTCTTGTTCTGGTGTGTATGGCGGCCGTATTGCGGTTTTCGCATCTTGGTGATGCGGACTTTGGATTAGACGAAATTTTCCACGTATATGCAGGTCAGGAGTTGGCAAAGGGAAATCCCCCTTTACTGCCATCGGGTTTTCTCTATGATCGTGGACTCCCTTATTCTTATCTTGTGGCTCTTGCCGGGTTCTTAGGAGAATTTGATGAGTTTACGTTGCGCGTGCCGAGCGTCGTATGCGGGATATTGGTTGTTTTCTTTGTCTATTGGATAACGGCGAGGTGGTTTTCCGCTCCTGCGGGACTCGTCGCGGCATTTCTGACAACATTTTCTCCAATCGAGGTTGCGTTATCTCGAGAGGTAAGAATGTATACAGTTTTTCAGTTGCTATTCCTCCTTATGCTCTTTTTTTTCTACGAGGGGTATGAGCCATCTTCAATAAAGGCAGATCGGTCAAGATGGCCTCGATTCCAATCCTGGTGTGCTATATATAAGATCCGTCCGTTTTTTCTCTTACTAGCTGGAATAACTTTCTTATTAGCGTGGCAAGTCCATAAGCTTGTCCAGCCAGGGGTTTCTGGCATCATCGCTTATGTATTGGCATTGGCAGGTATCGCGTTTGTTATACAAAAACTGGAATCTCCCATCAAGCAAAAGTATATTGCATCCGGGGCAATTGTCATAGCTGGTGTGGTTGTCGCTATTGTACTTTTTCCTGAAAAGCTCAGTGGACTTATCGCTATGACTCAATCAACACCGCACTTTTATCAAGAACGGGCAGATAATTGGAGCTACTATCGATGGGAACTATTAGATGAGTATCCTATGGTGTTTGGAAGTCTAACCTTGTCTCTTTTGGTTTGTCTTGTAAAAAATCAGAAAGTCGGGTTGTTTCTATCTTTTTGTTTTTTGGTTCCCTTTATTCTCCATAGTGTCATCTTACCGTGGAAAGCGTACCGCTATATCTTCCATACTTTACCTCTTATGTATATGGTTGTGGGAGTGGGTTTTACTGCATGTTTCTCATTGTTGTGGTCAGAAGGATGTAAGTTGAATGTAGATGAACATGTGCCGAGGATGATATGGCATGCCTTAGTCGTGGGAATTCTTTGTGCTGCAACTTTAGGGATGTTGATCAATATGCCTTGGTTTATGAGAACTATTAAGGATTACTCCAACGACTTTCAAACACCCCATTTTGTTGATGTCCAACATCACAAGTGGAAAAATGCCATGAGCTACATTGCTCAACACCAGCGAGAGGGAGATGTCCTGATTTCTAGTTACCCAATTCTCACAGGGTATTATGGTGCGAAGCAAACCCAATATACATTGAATGAGGTCACGTTACGCCTCAATAGAAAAGCAAACTTGACGAATGATAGGGGGAATCTTATTGATTACACTTTTGGGGCTGAGGTGTTACAAGATCTAGAAGAATTGAAGAAAGTCATTATGAATAACCCATCTGGGTGGGTAATAACTTACCTGTGGCGTGGCGAACGCTATTGGAATCATCCCGATCGTCCCATACCCTTGACTGGAACATTTCCTGATGAAGTTATGAGATATTTGGAAGCAAATCTTGATCGAGACATGATTCCTGGTTCACCTGCGATTGCTGTTTGGCATTGGTCTCATCGCGGTGAGTAGGATTTCTGAATTGCCAACGTTCCAGAAGATGATAGAATTCGATATTCTTGTAAAGAGAATTGATGTATGGGAATGGAGCATCTGATCCAGATATTTGATGTGACGCTTACCTGATAAGCGTAAGCTGGGAATGTGCAACTTTCCCTAATGTTGTGAGCTGTTAACCATGGACATTTCGGTTATTTTTGCCACGAGTGGACGTCAAGATATCCTTCGCAAGACTCTCACGAGTTTTTGTGAGCTAGAGAGTGTGGGACTGCAGTGGGAGGTGTTACTTGTCGATAATGCGGACGAAAAGCGTACCGAAATGATTGCGCATGAGTATCAAGAAAAACTGCCACTCACGTATTTAGTTGAGACTCGCATTGGGAAAAGTTTTGCGTTAAATACAGCCATTCCTCAGGTAAAGGGAGACGTTTGTCTTATTACAGATGATGATATTCTTCCCGATCGGAGATGGCTCATCAACACGTGGAATGGAGTGCAACGATGGCCCAATCATTTTCTTTTTGGTGGAAAAATTTTGCCTCACTTTCCTCCTGGGAATCTCCCTGTTGATTTGGAACATCGGTTGGTCCGAGGGGCGTATACGGTAGCGGATTGGAACAGAGAAGAAGGAGAATATAAGGCAACATGGATTTACGGTCCGAATACCATCGTTCGATCTGAGGTTTTTAACAGAGGCTTTAGATTTAATACGGACATT
>JBMYWX010000059.1:0-13738 GCA_049607825.1 Nitrospirales bacterium | reverse complement strand
GTGGTGCAAGAAGAGGCACGGCCCTTTCAAAGGCTTGTCGCGAATCTCAAAACTCAAACACTCTCACCACTACAAGATTCGAGTGGGTGGAAGATCTTCAAGGAATTGCAAGAAAGCCTCGAGACTCTCTCTTGGGAAAACCCGTCGAGCATGTCACATGCTCCAGGTCAGTCTCGAAAACCTTCTGGTCAACGTGCACTCACACGGCTGTCCTCGCATGTCTCATTTGGACTCAGCAACACGACGCCCCTGCACATCCCGTTGGCAACCTTTCACGCCCTCCCCTTGAATCTCACCAAACAGGATCTGCAGCATAAACATCTCATCCTCAAAATTAATGGACAAAATGCCCCGCTACAGGAATTCGAACAGACTAAGGACGTTCCATCTCTCAACTACCGACTCAACTTATTTCCCGACACCGACATAAGACCCAGCATTCCCGAAAAAGATCTGCGCTATATCCTTCGAGCGGAATGTCGACTAGATGAAACGCAATGCGGAACCCATGAGCCAACATTTCGATTTTTCCCAATTCTTGAAAAAGCACGGGACCTTCCTCAATCATTTAAATCTCAAAAACGTAAAGCGATACTGCGCGAGACATTCTTTCGTCTACTCGCAACTCAGTCGTCCACAGAAGCACACCGCGTCATCAAAGAATCTCTGGCGTCAAGTGAATTCAAGATGTATATCGTCAAATCCGAAGCCAAACAATTACTCACTCGCTTCCATACCACCTTTCAAGAACAGGACTTTCGCCTTGCTTATGACTCCAAGCAATGGATTCTCTTCCCTCATGACAAAGCCCAGCAGGCCATCTTGTACGCCATACCCTTTGAACTCTTCGGGCATCAAATCTTTCGAGATATCAGTAAACATGACGAAATGACCATTTCACATGCTGTACTTCAAATGAGGCTTCCAGAACTTCATGCGGCCTTACAAACTGCAGGAATGACCGTCTTCTATCACGACAAGCCCATTCTCACTTCACAATGGGAATTTTCATTTGATGCCCAGCGCCCACCCGATATAGATTGGTTTGAAATTCTCCCTGAAATCAGATGCAACGGGGTTGTCATCACCGATGCCACCTGGAGAGATACGCTTCAACATGGCAGTGTCATGGAGACTGAAGACGGGATACGTATCCTCGACGTCAATGCCTTGGAAATTTTGCGGTCACTCTCCACCATGTATCCCGCTGACGGACCAGTTAAAACCAAAGGAACAATTATCCACGTTCCAACCTTACAAATATTGGACTGGATGGCATTACGGAAACGAGGGGTCAAGGTTCGTCTGTCAGAGAAAGATGAAGCCCTCTTTCAGCAATTACTTAATTTTGAAAAAATCCCACAGCTGAAACTGCCATCCAATCTGAAGGCAAAGCTCCGAACGTATCAAAGAGGTGGGTATCATTGGCTCAGCTTTCTGTATCAACATCGATTCGGAGCCTGTCTTGCTGATGATATGGGGTTAGGAAAAACATTACAGGCCATTTGTTTACTTGCCGGCATCCATGAAGGCCTCGTCACGCCATCAAAACCAGTGTCCGGCCCTCACCTGGCGGTACTTCCTCCCAGCCTGCTATTCAACTGGGAACATGAGATCAAACGATTTTACCCGACATTAAAAATCCAATGGTATAATAGCGCTGATCGATCTCCAACTTTCAATGATTGCGATATCGTGTTGACCACATATGGTGTCGTTCGCCGCGACATTGAAATTTTGGAAAAGATCTCATTCAATGTCATCATCTTTGACGAAGCCCAAGCCATTAAAAATATCAAAGCCCATTCCACTGGAGCAGCTCGAAGATTGAATGGATATTTCAAACTCGCGATGACAGGTACGCCCTTAGAAAACCATCTCGGCGAATATTATTCCTTAATCGATCTGAGCTTGCCTGGCCTACTTGGAGACTATGACGAATTTAAATCGCAGATGAAATCTCATGAGCCAGCCATGTTGGAAAAACTACTACAGCGCACAAAACCCTTTGTCTTACGCCGAACAAAATCTCAAATTCTCAAAGAACTGCCCCCTAAAATTGAAACGGATGTGTACCTGGACCTCACCGAACGACAAAAAGCCCTCTACCAGCAAACCATCGCTTCCATTCGTCCGACCATTGAAGAAGCCTATCGTACAAAAACAGCAGCACAAGCACGAGTCATTGCTCTGACGGCCATCCTTAAACTTCGCCAAGTCTGTCTTTCGCCCAAACTCTTAAACCCTACCAGCACTGATGCTTCACCAAAAATTACATGTCTTCTCGATCGACTATACGAACTCATGGAAGAAGGTCATAGCGCCTTAGTATTTTCTCAATTTACATCATTTCTTGACATCGTCGAGCAAGAGTTCGGGTCCCATAGTATTCCCTATGCTCGACTCGATGGATCCACGCCCACCAAGAAACGAAAGCTTCTTGTTGAGGAATTTCAAAACAGCGAGAAACCTACAGTATTTTTGCTCAGCCTCAAAGCTGGAGGACAAGGACTCAATCTCACCAAAGCTTCATATGTGTTCCACCTTGATCCTTGGTGGAATCCAGCCGTCGAAAACCAAGCCTCTGACCGCGCCCACCGAATTGGACAACAACAAAAAGTTTCTATTATGCGACTACTGATGCACCACACCATTGAAGAGAAAATGATGGACCTCAAAAAACATAAACTCGCCCTCTACGAGGCCGTTATGGAAGGTTCCACGCAAAAAGGCACTGGCGCCGGCATTACCAAGGCTGACTTTGATTTTTTACTAGAATAGAGAACAAAAATACGTAGATTGACTGGCCGGGCAAGTCATACGAACTAACCATTGCTAAAACTGGAGACTCACCCCAAAAGTCAGGCCATGACGGAATGTGCGAAATTCATTGAAATTAGCTGTTGTGCTGGAACCTGAAACAGAAAAGTTTTTCCAGTTACCATTCTGGGCAGTGAGTCACCAATATCGATAGCCCCCATGAATAAAGAATTGATGAAAGATTCGTACTCTCACGCCACCCTCTAGGTTGAACCCATACCCTAACACAGTCATTTCAAAACTCGGATTACGCTGAAGATCAGTTCCTAAATGATGGACATCTTCGTTATACAGCCAAGCAAGCGGAATGGCGATGACTTTGGCGTCAGATGTGGGGTTTCCTATATAGAGAACTACCTCCATTGTGACTCCAATTAGTGCGACTTTAACTGAGCCAAGTCGCGAGACCCACATCAATGTTCGCATTCCCTTTCATGCTGCGATACCCAATCTCTTCGCGGTGTTCCAAAGATTGTTCGACCTGCGGTTTCGCTGGCCAGGACTGTCACATGAACAACAATAATCATACAAACAACACGGACCAATCTAACCGGTCCGAGTCTCGAGACAATCGGTTTTGACCAGTCATAAATTCCCCCAATGGATTGGGAAAATGAGGTAGTCTCGCGTGAAAGAACATGCATTCAATAGACATTCCAGCACACTTCCACATAGGCAATAGCGACTCTTGCTGTCCTGTTTAGAAGCTGCTATCAAAAGTGCAGAAGTTGCAACCTAGAAGAATAGAGGCTTTTGAAATAGCTCCTGAACATGCGAGTGTTGACCACGCACCAATTCAGAATAGATTTACTAAAATTATCTGTATGCTGGGAATAGCTGAACCGAAGAACGCACAACTATTTCGTTACAACATGATGCCTGCAGGGATTTGGAGGATGGATATATGAAGTAGAATACAAAAAATTGAATGACTTATTCCGGCATAGCAATCACCCCGCCTTCGAGGTCCATATCAATTCCGTTAAGTTCCATTTTATTCCCGACGCGCCACCACTCAGGGCTTACCTCAGACAATGTACCTTTTGACGTATAAAATTTCGCTTGGCCCATATTGAGACGTGAATCTTTTTCTGTCTTCAGTTCAATCACCACATTTTTCAAGGTCGTGTCTATAATTTTGAGACTCTCCGGTTCCGAAGTGAGTTCAAACCGTTCTCCCTCATTGAGCGTCCAGGTATTTCGTTCCAACTTAGCCACATGTGTACCCGTGGGCATATACATATCCATCGTCAGGACAATTTTACTCTCGTCTTTTTCAATCTCCATCGAGAGTAGTTGCTGCCCATGTGCTGTTACGACTCCATTTGTATTTCGAAGTACATTTGATCCAATCACAATATCCACGTCTCAATTCTCCTTTTCCTCTATTCATACCATAAAATAGATAAGACCCTATTTTGCCAGCCTCTCCACTGGACAATCAACGTGAAAAATATCAGGTTGGATTAGGAGAGCCTAGTCATTCAAGTATAGAGACAGATTCAATCACCAGTTGGAATTGACTCCCGACCTTTGAGCAGTATCAAGCAAATCAACCCCACGCCGATCCAAAGAATTTCTCGGAGACGTCGTATCAGAGCAAAGGTAATTCCCGTCACATCCGGATACCCATAAGCCACCAGCAATAAAACATATCCTGCCTCTTGGGCACCAACACTCCCTGGGATAAAAAATGTACTCCCTTTTATAAAGACCGTTAAAGCGGCAATCGAAACTGACGTCAAGACATCTACAGACGCATCCAAAAAGTAGAGAATGGCGTAGACTTCTAAGGTTTCTAACAGCCAGGCAAAGAAAAACGTTATGATAGCGGCGTAAAAGGTCCGATAATGGTTGGTATAAAAATTCTGAATAGTCCCGTCAAGTTCTTGAAGTGTCGCTTGTCGTGCTTCGAGAAATTTCCAGTGAATTCCACAGGCTTGTAGTAAACGCAGACACCCCATCCCTAATCCATATTTCTGGACCATCACAAAGAGCAATACCCCAAACGCCAGTAAGCCCACGCTTGCTAGCGCCGCCATCACGTAATGCTCTGAAGGACCAAGAATCCAAAATGAGAGGCCAATGCCAAGGAGAATAAACAAGACCTGTGCAATCGTCATCGTGGTTTTAGCCGTCACGACAGAGGCTAACCCCTCAACAAATGGAACATCATATTGCTTGAGAAGATACGCCTTTAATGGCTCACCCCCAACATACGCAGTCGGCGTGGTTACGTTCACTGACTCACCAGCCATGCGAATAGCAAAGAGCTTGGCAAACCCCACACGTTGTGCATACGAACCAAGCGTCAACCGCCAACCAAAGGCCTCCAAACCATAGACTACAACCATAGGACACAGAATAAGGACCAAAGCCATAGGCCCTAACTGCGAAGCCGTATTGATAATAGAGTCTGGCCCGATGTGCCACACAAGCCCTACGATGGCGCTACATCCAAAAACTAAGAATATGAGTTTAAGCACGAGGGAGAAGGGAATGGCGGAGAATCCACCCCATTGAGATAATGAATATCCACGACCCTATCGCGGCAATCCACAAAAACCAACCAAGAATATCTAGACAGGCAAATAGCAGGACCACAACCGAAAAATCTCGATTGGTGACGTTGCCTAACATGAACTCCATTCGTGTTCTCGTCGCCTCACCAAGCCGACGTAACTCACGTGGACGAGAACGAAGAAATCTGGCTCGATTCACCAACCACAATGAAATCATATTGGCTAATACTGCGCATGTTCCCAAGATAAGGGGAAGATTCATCCCCTCCCAATGTCCATGCAGATACGCACCCGAAGCGATCCCAGCAAAGATGGCCATATGCACGACATTATCAGCCCAAATATCTAACTCCTGCCCAAATGGGGACTCAGAAAATGTTAAACGGGCGACTTCTCCATCACAACAGTCAATCACAACCGACAACTGAAAGAGCAACGCCCCAATAATTCCGAATTGATACGAGCCTAATGCAAAGAAGCCGGCTGCAATCAGTCCAATCACCATCGACACCATGGTAATCACATTCGGCGACAGTCCTAATTTCAAAAACAGCTGCGTAAAGATTCCAGATAATTTACGATTAACATAACGATCTATAATGCCATCCATTCCACCCTTTACGGATTGAAGGGATTGGCGCAAACCCCGTTCGGCTAGTTTAGGCCCGTGGGGACCACGGATATCACGAAATTGATAGGAGGCGCTGGGAATAGGCTGAATGATTCCCTCGACCGCAGCTTGTTCTAACGCCAAACGAATTGGATTGCTCTCATTCGATTGCAACACCCCTGACACACCAAGCAACCGAGAGGGCAAGACCACCAAGTCTCCTGCAATAAAAGATACCGTACTGCGAGAATCGTCTTGTTTCGAAGCCAGTGGAACTTGATCATGAAATACCACCGTGGTTCCAACGGAACTTGGCTCAGCCTCTTCTTGAAACACCACACCAGGGTTTCCCGTATGAATATTTTCTTGGGTCGGTCCCACCACGACCAATACTCGACCGTCAACACCAACCATTCGCAAAGATTGAATTAACGATGGAGAAAACACCGTATGACAGCCGATGATCAAACAAGACCCCTTCACTTCACCAGCTAAGGCCTCCCACGTCTGAGGGTCCGAGGGTGGAAATTCTCGAACAGGTAGCCACCGAATAGCTGCTTGAATGCGGTCATCGCCATGGATCATTGAACGTAAGACTTTTTCTTCCTCATCAACTAACACCCATATTTGAGAAACGCCAGCGCGCTGCAACGTCAGCACGGCACGTTGAAATAATGTTAATCCACCAACTGTTGTCAACGCACCATTATCTCCAGGCTTAGAGGGTTGGCCTAAGGCAAAGACTCCCGATGAAGCAAGGAGAATAGCCGTATCGATGACACTGGTTGTTGGCTTATTGAGTGTTCCGTCCATTATGGCAACAAGAAAATTTGAGGTTATGACTCGACAATATCAGCCTTGGTACCTTCGATAAATACAAGCACGTCCATTTGTTCTCGTTCAGGCACCTGGAATTTCGCAAGAATGACCTTGAGGTGGCCAATAAATATGTCCCAATCGCTGAGACTAATTCTCATTCCCACATGCGTGAGCTTCATGTCTCTCCCAGTATAATATACTGGCCCACCGGCACTGACACAGAGAAAGTTAATCAGCAACTGTTTTTCACGACGAATGCCGTCATCCCCTCGATGAGCCCAAAATCGCCCCAATTGAGGATCTGCTCGTAGGCGTGACAACAAGGCATCGGCTACTGCCGCAATCGCGTCATGCCCACCTAATCGAATATATAAGGATTCAGTGCTCATACGATATCTACACTGTCAATCGAGCAGATAGTGACATTCTACACAGAATGTATGGTTAGACCACTTCTTTCTCACACAATGAAATAGCAGGCAGAACGTCACGTTCTGCACGTTCTACATCTTCAGGAAAATCAATTTCAATCCAGGGCAGCCCACCGATTCGTTCATAGCCAACGATAACGGCGTCGAAGAATCGCTTCAATGCATCTTCATATTCTAAGTCGAGCTGCCCAGCCTCAATCGGTCCTTGAACAGCTTGAACAAGCATTGGCCCATCCAACTTGGAGACCTTGATGAACCCTACGCCTTCTCCTGTTAAATCATATGTGGCCGGAAGCTTTTTACTGAGACATGTGACTCGCTCGTTTTCAATAGCCACCATACATTCTTCTGTTTGTTGAGACACCGTTTCATCAACTAACAACGCATTGAGACATGGGGATTCCACAAGTCGTCGAAGAATTTCAGGATGATACAGTACATCGGCATCCATCATGACGACATCATCATCGACTTCATCCCTGGCTTCCCAAAAAGACGTAATGCTACCTCGCGTGAATCGCTCATTCACAATATATGTCACCGTGCCAGGGAACTGAGACAAGTCAACAGCTTCTCGAATCAGTTGCTGCTCGTACCCGACAACTAAGACCACATGTAGAATTCCCAGACTGGCGAGGTTATCCAAATGTCGTGACAATAATGAGCGGCCTCCAATCTCAATGAGGCATTTGGGACGCCCTTTTGCTACCGACGCTAGCCGTTTTCCAACTCCAGCAGCTAAAATGATCGCCTTCATGCAGGCCCGCCACCCTTCTTAAGCACCATCTCGAATGCATCAAGAAATCCAGTAATATTTTTTTCTTCCAACGCACCAATATTCGCCACTCGAAATATCTTAGACTCCATTTCTCCCTGACCTGCGTAGATCACATAGCCCTCTTGCTTCAATTCATCATGAAGCCAGGAATAGGAAACATTCTCAGGAAGATGAAAGGCCGTTAAGGTGTTAGATTGATATTCCGATGGTAAAACAGCCTTAACTCCAAGTGTTGCCATTCGTTCTCGAATGGTCGTCGCATATCCTCGAAATCGTGCACATCGGTTCGAGACACCTTCTTCCAGTAATTCATTGAGTGCTTCTCGAAATGCATAATAGACTTGGACCGCAGGAGTAAACGGAACAGACCCGCGCTCTTGTTCCTCGTAATAATTTGCCAAATTCAAGTACCAATTGCGCTTTGGATATTTCATGATGCGTTCCATAAACCCTTTTCGAACGATGACAAACGCCACACCAGGAAATCCTTGTATACATTTTTGTCCAGCACTCGCCACCATATACATATGATTCGTCGCAATATCTAACGCCTCGCCACCAAGACCGCTCACCGAATCTAGGAGAAATACTCGATTTTGACCATCGACGATCTCCGCGATTTTCTCAGCAGGATTCATAAAACCAAGGGTCGTTTCATGATGGACCATAGCCACCGTATGCACTTCCTTATGCTGTCGCAGAGCCAATAACACTTTTTCAGGATCGGGCGCTTCTCCCCAGCCCAGTCGAAACTCTACCCCTCCGAGAAGTTGCGTCACGGCCATAGACCATAAGCGTTGGCCATAGACTCCATTATTGATGACCATAATCCGTTTACCTCGAGGTAAACTTGATAATAAGGCAGCTTCAACTGCGGCTGTGCCGGACCCGGTCAAAAGAATGGGGGTATAATCAGATTCGTTGCCAGGAACAAAGGCCTGTAGTATTTTCTGGCGAATATCGGCTAACAATTCCGAACATTCTGACTCACGATGACAAATATCTGGCTCAAGTAGGGCTCGTCGCACTCTCTCAGAAACATTGACAGGGCCTGGATTTAATAGAATCATTTCTTGACTTTCGTAACACGTAAAACGTTAGGAATAAAAAATCTGAACCTACAATAAAAAAGGTATTGCTTTCGGTCTTTCAACTATTGATCGTGGCTTTAAACCGTTTTGTGATATCCACCGGCTCTATCGCGACTCGATCTGCGTCTTCAATTTGTTCATTCACCTTAATCAAAAGAAAACTAGGACCTTCACTCGCGAGCATATCTTTAAACTCATAGACAATATCTTCTCGTTCTCGAACACGTTCAATATTCACATACCCCGCGGCCTTAGCCACCTTGTCTAGGTTCACCAGGCGAGAATAGGTGGGTTGATTGCCAGTCGTGCCGTACACTTCATTATCAAATACCACATGCACGAGATTCTTGGGCTTCAACGCACCAATGGTCGCAAGCGTACCCATGCTCATCAGCACATTTCCATCACCATCAAAGACGACCACTGTTTTTTTGGGCTGACTTAAGGCTAATCCTAACCCAATGCCTGCAGTCGCCCCCATCGAGCCAATCATGTAAAAGTTAGCGTCGCGATCTCGTAATTTCTGAGCTTCTCGAGAAGGAAAGCCATTACATATAATCAATGGCTGATCCGTAATGAGCTCTAAGAGGGCGCCCATTGCCTGAGCACGACTCTGCATGACCCCTTCTTCAGGACCAATCATACTGCCACACCTTTAGTTTCAATAGGTTGAAAATGTTCAAAAAGTTCGCTCAGCAAGGCCGCAGCCACTTTGGTGGGCGGAGCGTACAAGCAAGTACGTGAGCACGGCAAAGAGGCGAGAACGACGCTGACGGTCTTTTTCAACATTTTCATGGCTGAACTGTTTTGACGATTCCCTTTTTTAGTAACAACGCCAAAGGAATCCGTTGCTCCATAAACGTCTTCGCAGTCCACTGAAGATCACTGACCACCGTCTCAGCAGTTAGCGTGCGGTGGGGAATTTTGACTGTATCTAACAACTGTGTCATTGTTTGCCCCATCACGAGATGCTCAGGAGCATCCTTCCCCTCAAATCCTCTCCATGAGACAAGAAGGAGACAGGGAATCTGATAGATCAGGTTCAAAGACTCAAGAATATTCAGAGCATTCCCTAAACCGGAATTTTGCATAAGCACGGCAGGAATCTTCCCACCTAAATAGGCGCCAGCTGCCATAGCCACCGCTTCATCTTCTCGAACCGCCGGGGTATACAGTCGCTTTTCGGTCAGATCTGCAATAATGCCCCCAAGAATCGTATCGGGGACACCGGTGAAAAAGTCTATTCCAATGCCTTCCAAGGCTTTGACAAAATCGTCGCTGTCAATCATAGTTCAAAAAAGAATGAAGAAGGATAAAGTTAAGGAAAACCAGCGAATAGCCAATCCTTAAGGCCAGCAAACAATACGGTTGTCCAGCATGGAGAACAGCCAGACAATGAAGCCCCAGATTATAGCGGAGGGGGGGGGCATTCTCAACAAAGACCATACCCTGTATTGATAGGATTAAACCGTCGAAGGTACACTGATTCCGCAATCGTTATCACTTTGTCATCAATGGAAGAACACAGATGAAATCAACAAGGCCCAAAACATCGAAAAACTACACAGACCAGCATGCTAAAGCCGGACTGCGAGCAAAACTGCCGGCGATTGAAACATGGCCCAATCAGTACCAAGGCTATGAAATTATGATTGAAATTCCAGAGTATACGGCCATTTGCCCAAAGACGAGCCTGCCTGACTTTGGCACCATCCGAATCAATTATGTTCCTGACCAATCCTGCCTCGAGCTCAAGTCGCTCAAAGAGTATATTCACGCCTATCGCAATCTTGGCATTTTCTACGAAAATGCGGTAAACCGCATCCTGGCTGATCTAGTCAAATCTTGCCATCCCATTTCGGCAACCGTCACCGGTAAATTTACCGCTCGAGGCGGACTAAGTAGCACCATCCAAGCCATGTATCCGTAATTCCTTTCAAAACATAACTTCAGCCCCTGGATCAAAATTCGCATTCCATTAGTTGTGTACAGCTAGAGGAAAGACAGGATGAGAATGACTAGGACAGAAATGGGTGCGTGAACGAGGTTACACTGAGGAATTTAGTGAATTACGTGAGAACCCATCGCGTTAAACGAGGTCAGTGCGTCTCAAAAAACTTCTTAATCGACCGAACAACATACTCCATGTGTTCTACAGGCAGTTCTGGGTAAATAGGCAAGGAGAGCACTTCTTGAGCAGCCTGCTCTGAAGCTGAGAGTTGTCCCTTCTTATAACCTAAGACTTGGTAGCATTCTTGAAGATGTAACGGCACAGGGTAGTAAATCTTATTCCCAATGCTCTGTTCGGTGAGGTAGGCACTGAGCTGATCACGTTGTGTTGTACGAATAGTGTATTGGTTGTAGACATGATAATTGACAGCATCCACCACGGGCGGTGTAATGCGATCGAGGAGTCCAGATTGCTCAAAGAGACAATGATAGGTTTGGGCATTACTCCGGCGTTGCTCCGTCCATTGTTCAAGATATTTGAGTTTGACTTGAAGCACCGCAGCCTGTAACGCATCAAGACGGCTATTCATCCCAATTAGATGATGATGGTAGTCAGACCGACTCCCATGTACGCGAAGGGCACGCAACTGATTGGCCACTTCAGGGTCATGTGTGGTCACAACTCCACCATCCCCAAAACCTCCGAGGTTTTTTGACGGGAAAAAGCTAAAACAGCCCGTCGATCCGAAACCTCCAGCTCGCACGCCATTTCTTGCTGCGCCAATGGCTTGGCACGCATCTTCAATGATCGGGATGCCACGTGGCGTCGCGATTTGAGCAATTCTTTCCATGTCTGCACATTGGCCAAATAAATGAACGGGAATAATGGCTTTGGTACGGTTCGAGATGGTGTCTGTAAGCTGGTTGGGATCAATATTAAAGGTGTCTGGAGAAATATCGACAAATACTGGGACCGCCTGGAGTCGAGAAATCACACCAGCTGTCGAAAAAAACGTAAACGGTGTCGTGATGACTTCATCGCCAGGCTTCACACCTAACGCCATCAATGACAGAAGTAATGCATCGCTTCCTGATGCCACCCCAACGGCATAGGCTGTCCCGGCATATTTCCCCAAGGATTCCTCAAGGCGCTCAACACGAGGCCCAAGCACAAAACCCTGTTCATCACACACGTCCTCAATCGAGGCCAAGAGCTCTTGTCGAATAGACTGGAATTGAGCTTTTAAATCGAGAAGAGGAACCTTCATGGAATCCTTTCCATCAAATGGCAAGCAAAAGAGAGCCCGCACTTGTTCTCTTTTTCATGCAGAATACTTTGATCATCAAGGGTTTACCAGTTTGCCTTTCGGCAATACAAGGACATTTCTATAGACGACCAGAACCCCGTAGCACAGATCTCTTTGTAAGAATACCCGATGAGCGACACTTACATCACGGCAACAATCACAGCATAGCGCAGCGCTTTTCCCACCCCGATAAACACCAACGCGGTAACTCCATTCACTCGTAACCATCCAGCAGCTACGCACAAGGGATCACCAATTACGGGAACCCAAGAAAACAGCAACAGCGGACTCCCCCAGCGTTGCAGACTTTCCACAGCTTGCTGCTGTCGAGGCTTTTCCATACTGGAAACAGGAAAACGCCAACTCATCAATAATCCGATCAGCCAGGAACTCATCCCGCCTAATGTATTGCCTGCCGTCGCCACACCAAACAGCACCCAGGGATCATAGGTTCGTTGGGCCACTAAGTAGGCGAGAACAACCTCTGAACCTCCTGGAAAAATCGTCGAGGAAATAAAGGCGCTCAAAAAGAGCCCACCTAGGGTATAGTCCTCAGCAGACATAGAATTTACGCCGAAGACCCCTCGCGATCACGCTCTATCGACACAAACTTCCGGTTACGGTCATAGGTAATAAAGAAAGAACCAACTACACCTCTTTGCGTCATGAACGGACGCAAGACTCTGGCTGGAAATCTGATCCTGCGCCCATCAGAACCTTTGGCCACCACATCATCAACCAGCCCTTCATAGTATGCCAAAAATCGATGAGGAGGAAGGTTCAGTGCGACACGAATCTTTGGCATCGAGACGACGATTTAACCAACAGAATTCGACAAATTCACAATACACTGCGATGGAAGGAAATTAAGAAGACAGCATAACAGGCTGTCACATGGTAAATCTTACCCTTTTCAAAGAGTTAGAACAATCCTTGAGGGGAAAATGCCTTTGACTCCCCTTTGATTCATGACTATAGTGAGCCCTTAGACACGTCACTCAAATCATCAGAGAAACACGGTATCCCAATACATTCCAACACCCATATGATCTACGATGAAACAGAATGCACGTTCCTCCAGCAAATCGTTCGTAAAGCGGGTACACGAGTTTTAGAACTTGAACAGGCCGGCATTGAAATTACCATCAAACCCGATCATTCCCAAGTTACCACAGCCGATTTAGAAGTTGACCGGATTCTCCAAGACCGTTTACTCAGAACATACCCTGACGACGGATGGTTATCAGAAGAAACGCCTGACGATCGACAACGATTAGAAAAATCCCGTGTGTGGATTCTTGATCCTATTGATGGAACAAGAAATTTCATTTCTAAGATTCCAGAATATGCCATCTCATTGGCACTCGTTGAAAACCACCAACCTGTCATCGCACTGATTTTTAATCCAGC